>CAYGFT010000079.1:0-1528 GCA_964349275.1 uncultured Candidatus Saccharibacteria bacterium | reverse complement strand
TTCTATTTCTTTAAATGTCAGTCCGGAGAAAAGGTGGTAGAGGGACAGGAGATTAGCAATGGCGGGCTTGCCCTCAGGATCATAGCTGATTTCGGATCCCGAATCGGTGACCGCCGATTTTATTTTTTTGCGAATGATGTCCGGCGCATCAAACAGACCAATATAGGTCGCGGCACCATGCGACTTGGACATTTTTTTGCTGGGATCCTGGAGAGACATCACACGCGCACCTACTTTGGGGAAGAGCGGTTTGGGAAGAGGGAATATCTCGCCAAAGCGGCTATTAAATCTACGTGCGAGCTCACGGGTGAGCTCCACATGTTGACGCTGATCCTCGCCTACCGGGACGTGAGCGGCTTTGTAGAGGATGATATCCGCGGCCATAAGGATGGGATAGGCAAATAGCCCAGCAAGCGCTTCTTTGCCCTCGGCAACTTTTTCTTTGTAGACGACCATCCGCTCCAGATCTCCTATAGAGGCGATGGTGTTGAGTACCCACATGAGCTCGGTGTGCTGGGGGACGTGTGACTGAACGAAGAAAACCGATTTTTTAGGATCAATACCAAGGGCGAGGTAGGTGGCCGCGGTCTCAATGATCTGCGCGTGGAGGTCTTTGGGTTTTTGTGGCTCGGTAATGGCATGCAAATCCGCCACAAAAAAATACGAGGGGTGTTCATGCTGAAGTGCTACCCATTGCCTGATCGCACCTAGGTAATTGCCCAGATGTATCTCGCCGGAGGGTTTGAGTCCACTTACGAGGGTTTCTTTGTGGGGGCTTTCTTGCATATCTCAACGATATCGTAAAAGTGATTAAATTCCAAGAAATGAAAGGACCCGATCTTAGGAAAAGATTCGGGTCCTGGGTTGAGAAGGAGTACACGGTGTTTTTAATTTACACGAGAGTTAAAAAACTTTTCTAACCCCTCCCAGTAAATTAATCCCATTTCAATCGAGATGTGCCCCATGTACGGGCTTCGGATGAGCTCGGACACCTCCTTGATTGGCTGGTAGAGCTTGCTATACCCAGCTACTGTGAGCTTTTGAGTCGCTTCTGCGGTGAGGGCAACTGCCTTTTTCTTGGCAGCGTGTTCGGCTTTTAGGAAGGACGATGAGTCGTGGCTAGGGCTACGGTTTTCATTTTCCCACCGATCAAAGTTCTCCTTCACGGTTCGGAGCTCATCAGAGATACGCGGGCCGTAATGGGCGATGATCGTGAAAAATTGGTTCTCCATGCTCTTTCGCCGTAGGGCGAAAAGTGGTGTATACCGAATAAAGAGATCGAGAATTCTCTGCCACCAGTTGAATACCAATGGTTTAAACCCCCTGATTTCCTCATATACTGCGCCGGCAGAGGCCTTGTCGGCCTGAGCACAGATTTTTCCGATCTGTGCTCTCACTACTGCTTGGTGTTCCATACCAAATCCTCCTTCTTAAGGTACTTTATGGCTATATTTTATCATATGTATGTATATTAGTCAAATCTCCCGTTATGGTTCAATAGCTTGGAATCACCCAGAGGGTAGAATCC
>CAYGFT010000078.1:0-1702 GCA_964349275.1 uncultured Candidatus Saccharibacteria bacterium | reverse complement strand
ATAGACACCGCAATTTTTCGAAAAGGGTTTCCGTACTACCTATGCAAAAACTTCAATTCTCAATTAAGATGCAAGCTCCTAAAGAAAGGGTTTGGAACATCCTCTGGGAAGACAAGACATTTCGTGACTGGGCAAACAACATTGACGAAGGAATGTACATGGTCGGGGAAATAAAAGAAGGCAACCAAGTGCAGTTTTCCTCCATATCCGGCTATGGCGTAACGAGTTTGGTTGAGAAGCTTGCTCAGAGCGCGTTTGTATCATTTAGGCATATGGCGGATACAAAGGACAGTGGAGAGCGAGAGCGGGAGAAAGAATGGACTGGTGGAATAGAAAGCTATTGGCTTGCGGAAAACGATGACGTTACCACTTTGACGGTCGATATCGACGTTCCGCCTGGGCAGGAAGAAACGTTTAAGATTAGATTTCCCAAAGCGTTGGATAGAGTGAAAATTTTAGCGGAGCGCAAGGATTAAGAATTTGCCGGCAAACAGGTTTGGCGGTAGGTAAGGTGGGCGGATTAGTCGAGGGACAATCCTCTTCTCTCTCTCTCTCTTTAACGAAACTTAGTTTCCCAATATGAAAATAATTTCTTGGAACGTAAATGGAATTCGGGCAGTGCATAGAAAGGGGTTGTTTGTGCCGTTTGTAGAAAAATATAAGCCGGATATTTTTTGTTTACAGGAAACCAAAGCGCGGCAGCATCAAAGTGAAATAGACCTACCTGACTATGAAGAGTATTGGAACTCAGCCACGCGCCCAGGCTACAGCGGCACGGCTATTTTTACAAAAGTAAAGCCCTTGTCAGTGGCGCTCGATATTCCAGCGGCGATTGCCAAAAAACACAAGCTCGTCGATGACGGCTATGGTGATCCAAATGCGGAGGGCCGGGTGACTACGCTGGAGTTTCCAAATTTTTATGTCGTTACCGTCTATACTCCGAATGCGAAAGACGACCTGTCTCGCATATCCCTACGGCACAAGCATTGGGATCCTGCCTTTTTGGCATATATGCTCCAGCTTGAGAAAAAGAAGCCGGTAATCTTTTGCGGAGACCTGAATGTTGCGCATACCGAAGATGATCTGGCGCGCCCAAAAGAAAATGTCGGCAACAAAGGATTCACCGATGAGGAGCGAGAGGGGGTCGACAACATCATCAAACACAAATTTGTGGACACCTTTCGGATGTTCATCCAGGGTAACGGCTACTACACCTGGTGGAGTCATTTTGCAAACGCTCGTGCCCGCAACATCGGCTGGAGAATTGATTATTTTTTCGTTTCTCACTCGCTAAAATCAAAAGTAAAAAAAGCATTGATCCACCTCGACGTACAAGGTTCCGACCACTGTCCGGTAGAAATTGAGATTAGTCTGTAGTAGGGAGGGACGTTCCATAAGGATGCAGAACTGCGAGGCGATACCCAGACAACCCACCGCGGCGGATGAGTTGATGGACAATCTTCTCGCTTCCGCGGACAATAAAAAACACCACCCAGGTGGTATTTTTTTGTACTTCAACGTAAAATAGGAGAGCTCTGTACTCTATGCTAAATTAATGACCCAACAAGAAGCTCTCTCCATTCTCAAGACCGGTGCCAACGTGTTTCTCACCGGCGAGCCGGGCGCCGGCAAAACTCACACCATAAATGAGTATGTGGCGTATTTGCGCGCGCACGGTATCGAGCCGGCCATCACCGCTTCT
>CAYGFT010000077.1:0-1831 GCA_964349275.1 uncultured Candidatus Saccharibacteria bacterium | reverse complement strand
ATACCTCTAAGAAGGAGATACTGCTTCGGTTCATTGGCTGCCTCAAATAGCTCTTTTACCTCGTCCGGAGTAATAACATCATCAAATTCTCCAGCAGCTAAAATAACGGGGATATTGATTTTACTGACATCATTTAGTGAATCGAACTGATCCATATCGAGCGCATGCGCAAATGGAATGTTGAACATCTTTTGCTCTGTGCTATTGGGAATATCTCGTTTTGACGTCCTCACTTTTTTCGCCTCCCATTCCTTCCGATCAATACCTTCTACGGGTCCATGTGAGGGCATTATTCCCAGGACCACAGATATCCGAGGGTCACGTGCAGCATACAGAAGTGCTACGCGTCCTCCTCGACTGTGCCCTCCGAGCAAGATATGAGAATACTTGTCCTCAGAAAGCATGTACTCAAGTACGCTTTTTATGTCAGCAAGATATTGCGATGTTAGATACTCAGCATCATTACCCTCACTCTCCCACGTTCCCGTGGGGTCAAAGCGAACTGCAGTATAGCCTTGCTCAGCTAACTGCTCCGCAAGCCCAACAAGGTGCGCGTAGTCTTTCGTATCAAGATAGCCAGGGCACAAAATGGCTAACTTCTCGGTTTTAGTGGACGGGTAATGAATAACGGCCGCAAGTTTTTGCCGCTTAGAATTTTCTATCCCAACTTTCCTGGTGTGAAAAACTTCCATTGGCTAATTTTTACGAATATCCGCAAACAGCTCCAAAACTTCTTGCTTCAGTACATCTCGAGTTATATCAATCTCAAATCCAGAATCCTTTGCCAAATCCTCAATGCCCAACGCACGCTCACGCAACAGATGTGATAGGTCCCCGCGAGAGGCTCCAATGACAACGCGAGGAATTTTTGCTTGAAAAATAGCAGCCGCACACATAATGCAAGGCTCATTTGTACAATAGATCACACAATCACTTAACTTATTCCTCCCAAGCGCGTGGCAGGCGTCATCTACAGACTGAAGCTCGGCGTGAGCTACAACAGTCTTTTTTGCACCCTCCCGACAACAATTGCTTGCTACGACTTTACCTTCGCAGACGATTACTGCTCCAAATGGCCACTCCCCGTTTTCCTTAGCCTCTTTGGCTTGTTCAAGGGCAAGCTGCATGTACTGCTCGTCATTCATAGCTGTAGATTATTTTTCAAAATCAAATGTTCTCTAGAACCGCTCGCAGCATACACTCTCACCACTTACCGATACACGTCATGATCTCCGACATCTATGAAATAGACTTTCTTTTTGATAGACACGACCAGCGCGAATATCCTCCTCGGCTTCGCGTATGCGCTCAAAAGCTCGTTCCTCGCGCAACAAATTAAGCGCATTTCGCACCACGTGGGCTTTTGATGCAGCACGGCCTTCGCATATCTCGCAATTGATAAATTCTTCCAAATTCTTCTGAATAGAGGTAGTAATGGTGCTCATGAATACTAGAATATAGTACCTAAGTATAGTGGCCAAGCGGGATACAAGAACACGCCTATTTTTTTCTCTCTCACCTATTTCTTGAAAATCCAACTCGCTCCAGAGCCAATGACTCTTATATCCCCATCTTCAATACTGATCGCCGTCTCGTCGTCCGTTGCATATACATCGGTGGCAAACTTATCCTTCACTTTTTCAAGATTTTCTTTTCTCGCGTGAGCAAAGAATCCATTGTTAAGATGCGGAATAAAACAAAAAGGATACAGGCCCATTCCATCTTTTCTAGTTTTCCCGAAAAAAGCTTCCTCTGGGAAAATGTGGTCATATAGATCATCTGGCATGTAGGTTCCTGCCGCCATACTGCCTGCACTGCTGCCCATATATAC
>CAYGFT010000076.1:0-1851 GCA_964349275.1 uncultured Candidatus Saccharibacteria bacterium | reverse complement strand
GATATCAGGCATACAACAGAATAACAAGTTATCCACTACATGGAAATCTGTTAAAATAGAGGTATGGCAAAGATGTATAAAGGGAAAAAAGCAGTATTTCTTAAAAAGAAGCAGAAGAGATTTATTGTCACCGCGCAAAAAAAATTGAATTGGACTAATTTTGAAACCGCAAGATTCCTGAAGGTAACCATAAGAACTGTTGCTGATTGGAAACGAGAAAAATTTCTCATGCCATTTGCGGTAGTTAAGCAACTAGGTAAAAAAAGTGGGGTACGATTGCCAAAGATTGTGGAATTGCGAGAACAATATTGGTATACCAAAAAAGGGGCGCGCCTTGGCGGACTAAATTCGTATCGGAAACAGGGCGGCATAATCGGCGACCCTCGAAAAAGAAAGGTCAGATGGCGAGTATGGTGGGAAACGTTTGGCAAATACCAGATGCGCCCCATATTTCGACGCTTTCCCTTCAAAAAACCGGCACGCTCTCTTACTTTTGCAGAATTTATCGGAATTATGATGGGGGACGGAGGAATAAGTAAGCGACAGATAACAATCACACTCCATCATATCGATGATCTTCTCTACAGCAGGTTTGTTGCTCGATTAATGAAAAAACTTTTCGGTATCATGCCGAGCATATATCATGATGCTCAAGATTCTGTAAATAACCTTGTCATATCAAGGAGCGGATTAGTACAATATCTCCATACGCTTGGACTACCCATCGGCAACAAAGTGAAACAGCGATTTGATATGCCAAGTTGGATAAAACGCAACCGTCGGTTCAGAATTGCATGTGTACGAGGACTCGTTGACACTGATGGTTCTGTATTCACTCACCGTTACAAGGTAAATGGAAAATGGTACAGCTACAAAAAACTTTCATTTGCTTCATCTTCTCCACCCCTCCGAAAAACGGTGTTTGATATTCTAAAAGAGGTAGGATTGCATCCTCGATTTTCTCAAGATACAGATGTTCGGTTGGATAGCATTGCCGATCTAAAAAAATACTTTCAGGTTATTGGATCGCACAATCCAAAACACTTGAAACGTTACCATGAATAGAGTAATCTGCATACACAAAGGAGGAGTGAGGGCGAATTGGTAAGCCCGCACCCTGCTAAGGTGTTACCCCGCTAAGGGGTGTGTGGGTTCGAGTCCCACCTCCTCCGCAATAAACATTTTGTATCGAGGACCGGCTTCTTTAAGGCGATTATGCGACCGAGATGCATCGAAGCAATCTTGAAAATCTACAAACTGGCGCAAAGGAAAAAATAGATCGTATGCACGGCAACAGCGAGCAAAAGATATACACCTGCCCCATGCATCCTGAAATCAACCAGGACAGGCCTGGCATGTGTCCGGAATGTGGCATGCAGTTGGTGCCTACCCGCCGTCGCCAAGGCTCTGGCGGGCAAGCAAAAAAGAAGGAGGGTGGCAAACACGCAGGTCATTCGACTAAGATGTTTTTTCGGAAGTTTTGGGTGAGTTTGCTCCTTACCATTCCGGTTGTGCTCTATGCGGATGTTGTCGAGAAGATTTTCTCCGCCATAGGCGGATCCGCCTTTGGCGGGAAATGGCCGCTTCCTGCTTTTCCCGGCTCGGACTATCTCCCCCTGATCTTGGGATCAATCGTCTTTTTCTACGGCGGCTCCGTCTTCCTTGCCGGTGCATGGCGAGAGATAGGATTGAGTTTGCCCATTCGACGCGCTTCGCTTGCTCAGGGTAAACCGGGCATGATGACCTTAATAGGCATCGCTATTTCTGCCGCCTACTTCTGGAGCGTGTATGCAGTATTTGTCGGTGCGGAAGCTCTATTTTGGGAGCTCACCACGCTTATTACCATCATGC
>CAYGFT010000075.1:834-2085 GCA_964349275.1 uncultured Candidatus Saccharibacteria bacterium | reverse complement strand
CCATTGTTTAATATCGCAAAAAATGTTGCACTTGATCTAAAAAAGAAATATGAGATCAGCCGGCAGGTTGACGCGTATGCGGAGCAGCTTGAGGATTTGTTTTTAATCAGGAATCCTCGGTTCCGTTTTAATAAGCAGTATCAAAAGGAATTGGCACAGTTTGTTGGCGAGCATTGTGCTGGCCGTGCCTTGGAAGAGTGCGGTCAATGGGTTTTTTTCCCGTGGAATAAGATACTGGTTCACTATTTAGATGATGCTATGCATCAGGAAATCAGGACTGCGAGGAATAAGAATTTTATCACAAAAGAAGAACAGGATAAATTTTATAACTTTAGCGTTGGAGTGGGAGGGTTGAGCGTTGGAAGTCATGGGGCGGTTGCTATTGTTTTGATGGGTGGTGCCAGGAAAATTAAACTGGCTGATCCCGATACAATTTCAGGGACGAATCTGAACCGACTGTCATTTGATTTCACGACAGTTGGTAAAAATAAGGCGGAGGTTATAGCGCAATTTATTTACCAACTTAATCCTTACGCGGAGGTTGAGGTTTATACGGAGGGTATAACTTCTGAAAATGTTGAGAAATTTTTTGATGGGTTGGATTTGGTAGTGGAGGAACTAGACTCTATTGATATTAAGGTGAAGATGAGGGAGGAGGCTAAGAAGCGGCAACTTCCTGTGGTTATGGCCACTGATAATGGTGATGGCGTGATCATGGATATTGAGCGATTTGATTTGAACCCAAATGAGCCTATTTTTTATGGCAAGTTGGATGATATGGATTTAAGTGATGTTGCCCATAATCCGGCTAAGATTTATGAGGCGATGGCTAAGATTATTGATGTAAAGTTGATACCGGTTCGTATCATGCATTCTGTGAATGAAGTTGGAAAAACTATCTATTCCTGGCCACAGGTGGTGTCGGCCGCTACTATGTCCGGTTCTGTCATTGCTTATGTAGTGCGCAGGATTGCTTTGGGCGAGGATGTGCGGGCGGGCAAAACGGAGGTTAATCTGGATGCTATATATAATCCTAAGTATGAAGAGCAGCGAGAGTTTAGGCTGCAGGAGGCGGAGAAGTTTTTGAAGACCGTTCTAAAGAGCTAAATTTCCAATACAAATGAACTAGTATGTTGTTGCCTATATTTTCCAATCTACCAAACGTGGATTTGTTGACCGTAGGTATAGCTGTGGCTGGAATGGTGACGTTGGGTTTCGTGGTGATTTTTAGCAATCCTAAAAGTACAAGTA
>CAYGFT010000075.1:0-824 GCA_964349275.1 uncultured Candidatus Saccharibacteria bacterium | reverse complement strand
TTCTCCTATCAACCATATCCCGCCAGTGTTTCTTTGTGGCTTTTGCGAGTTGTTATGTTCCTTTCGGTTTGGGCCGCTTTTTGTACATTTACTTTTGCTTATGTCTTTCCTGCTTCTAGTGTTAAATTGCCAGGATTCCATAAGAAGATCCTTATTCCCGTAACGATTGCCGTGTCTGTTTTGTGTTTTACTCGGTTTATATTTTCCGGAGTGTCTGAGTTTACGTCCGATGGCAGTATTTTGAGGGTGATAAGTGGGCCGGGTATGGTGCTTTTCGGGGTCAATGTGGCCTTCCTAAATATTGGTGCGATTTTTTACTTGATTAGAAAGACAATGGTTGCTGCGAAAGAGGAACGTATCTCCCTGAAGATCATCTTGTCTGGAGTTTTTTTGATGTTATTCTTAATTGTAGTATTTAACTTCATTTGGCCGACAGTTTTTGATGATACTAGTCTTGTGCCTTTGGGGGCTTTGTTCCTGTTTCCTTTTATTGCCCTTACTTTTTATGCAATGATGAAACATGCATTCTTTAATATAAAAGTCGCAGGTTCTGCGATATTGGTATTCGCTTTGGCTATCGTTAGTTTTGCTGAAGTGATTATGTCGCGCGATATTATTTCTACCATCTATCGTGGCGTTGTGTTTGTTTTGGTGTTGTCCTTTGGCACCTTACTTATCAAGGGGGTTTTGCGGGAGGTGAAGCAGAAGGAAGAGTTACAGGAATTGACGACGAAGTTGTCGGCGGCGAATACACAACTTACGGAGTTGTCGCGTTTTAAAACCCAGCTTTTGTCTCTGGCTTCTCATCAACTTAAAGCGCCTCT
>CAYGFT010000074.1:0-2156 GCA_964349275.1 uncultured Candidatus Saccharibacteria bacterium | reverse complement strand
GTCTTCTAGTACACCGCATGTTACCTCCCGACCCGGGACGAACTCTTCGACTAAAGCCATGTGGTCGTAGGCAAATGCCCGTGCAAGCGCGTCATCAAGGTCATTGTAATTTTTGACTATAGAGACTCCCACTGAAGACCCCCGGCTTGCGGGTTTTATCACCCAAGGGGGCGGGGCCATTTGCACGACAAGCGGCAAATGTGTTTCTGGATCAAACTCATCCGTGCGCATATGTATACCCCTTGCCACCAAGAGCCCCGCTTCCTGAAAGCGCTTGCGGCTCAAGACTTTATTGATGGCTATTGCGGATGCCATGACACCCGAACCCGTATAGGGTACTTTGCAATGCTCAAATATCTGCTGGACTCTCCCATCCTCGCCATATTCGCCATGCATGGCGTTAAACATCACATCGTGCCACGCGCAAATATCAGCTGGATCATGGGAGACCTGCGTATTGTCATAGAGCCACTCGCCGGTATGCGTCACATATACTTGATGGGCATCATGTCCGGATTCCTTGAGAGCCTGCAATACCTTGCGCCCAGTCAAGATGGAAATATCATGCTCGCTTGACGGTCCGCCCATTACCACGCCAATTTTGAGATTCTTTGGCATGTTCATATTGTATCATCAATTCACATGATAGGAAGGAGTCATACCCAAAAAGACCCTTTGAAGAAGTCTTTTTTAAAATTAATCGCCAATATTAGAGAGGCACCGTCCTGCCTTTGTAGAGGTACCCGTCATGGTATGATTTTCTGCTGGAGTTGTAGAAGGCGGTGTTAAACTGCTAAATGCCAACACGACAGGTCGTGTGCTTAGCTTATGGTCCTGACAATCGCTCATCGCAAAGGTGTACGGTTTTCCGATACACGCGATAGGAAGTACAACTCGTCCCTTGGGCCATCCCCGCCCTCCAAAGCACTCATATGAGTCACCACCCTTTATGCACAACTCCGGTTAATTTGGTTTTTTGTGGTAGCGTTGATATGCGGCAACCAAATCTTGGGCTTTATGCATATCCTCCTTGGGGACAAATATATCCTGCGGCATCAGGTGCCGTGGTGGTAGAGTCTCACCTGATACATTCCCACCTTTAAAATCATGACGCTGGGCGCGCACCACCGCTGTGAGGCCGTTTTGCTCCAAAAACCCCTTGATTGCATGTGCATCAATCTCGGTCGGTGCCTGGTGGATTGGTCTAAATATTTTTCGTGCCATACGCGCCTATGATACCAAACTCGCACCTATTTCTAAATCAGACGATACCGCACGCGCGGAGCGTGTCCCACCTTCTTTCCAAAAAACCGATTAGTTCGTTGTTGGTGGGTGTGGGAGGACTCTCCCTCGACTAATCCGCTACAACGGATTGTCTGGGCACCGCCTCGCGATTCCGCGTACTCGCGGAATAACGCTCCGGCGTTCTCGTCCCCTCACAAGCAAAGCAGTTTGCTTGCTCCTATATAAAGTGGGTGTGGGAGGACTCGAACCTCCGACCTCTTCATTATCAGTGAAGTGCTCTAACCAACTGAGCTACACACCCATAGTGCATATTCAAGCAGAAAAATAGCCATTTGTAAATTATAGTATTGGGAATGTACAACAGAAGCGACATGGGCGCCCGAGATCCAAATTGGCGTAGTTTTTTATTCTACGCCCTCCGGTGGCCTCTCGGCATTATCTTTTTACTGCTATTACTCTATCTAACCGGGTAGGCTCCAAAGCACATCAACTCAAAAACCCGCCCTCGATACCGAAGGCGGGTTTTTGTTGCAAGTTAAGAAATTCTTTCTATTGTCCCGGATCGACAGATAAGTGTATCGATCAACCACTATTCTTCCGCGAGGCGGAAGACCGACCTACATGTCCTACTCTTTAGTAACACCGAAGTATTAATAAACAGTGAGATAGTAGACTCCTTAAAAGGAGAAATTCCACGAGCAGCTTCCGCTACCCGTGCCTTGTTACGACTTACTCCTTGTTACCAGGCTTAGCTTAGGCCCCGCTAAGCGGGGATATCAGCTACTCCCAGCTTCCCTGAGTTGACGGGCGGTGAGTACAAGACTTGAGAACGTATTCACCGCAGTATAGCTGACCTGCGATTACTAGCGATTCCAGCTTCATGAGGGCGAGTTGCAGCCCTCAATCCGAAC
>CAYGFT010000073.1:0-2263 GCA_964349275.1 uncultured Candidatus Saccharibacteria bacterium | reverse complement strand
GCCGCCGACTGTTTAAAATAGGCATTTTACCGAAAAGCTGGGACGGAGAGGAACACATCGCTCACGGGTCCTAGTGAGTGCGGGTTGAAGAAGAAGGACAAGAAGGATAGAATGAGACGGACATGGTGGCATCTATCAGGAATTTCGTTATTATTGCTCATATTGATCATGGAAAATCGACCCTTGCGGATCGCCTGCTTGAGATAACCGGGACGATAGAGAAGCGGAAAATGCGAGAGCAATTTTTGGATATGAACCCGCTTGAGCGCGAAAAGGGAATTACGATAAAAATGCAGCCTGTGAGGATGTCCTGGCATCCTCACCGCGGACAATCGCAGAACGATACGCAGAATGACGCTGAATTTCTATATGGTGAACTTACTTATAAAATCCGAGGGATATTGTTTGATGTGAGAAAAAAACTTGGTTTGGGTCATAAAGAGCAGATATATCACAATGCTATTGAGATAGAATTTAAAAAGAATGGACTGAAGTTTGAGAGCAAAAAAAATATCGCGATTATTTATGAAGGAAATAACATTGGCTCATATCAACCAGACTTCATAGTTGAAGATAAAATACTCATAGAGTTAAAAGCGTTACCCGAAATTGGTAGAGTACAAACCGAACAATTGTGGTCGTATCTAAAAGGTTGTGAATACAAACTTGCTTTGCTCGTCAATTTTGGGAGTCGGGATCTTGAGATTAAACGGGTGATATATGATACAGCTCGTTCTTCTGCGGCTTCTGCGTCCACTTTGCGTATGTCTGCGGGTGTATCTACTCAAAATGAGGAATATATCCTCAATTTGATAGATACACCAGGCCACGTGGATTTTTCTTATGAGGTATCGCGGGCGCTTGCAGCGGTTGAAGGAGCAGTACTCTTAGTTGATGCAACGCAAGGAATTCAGGCACAGACCATAGCAAATCTGCATCTTGCGGAAAAAGAAGGTCTCACGATCGTTCCTGCGGTAAACAAAATAGATCTTCCCTCTGCGGAAGTGGAAAAATCTATAAAAGAACTTTCGGAGCTTTTGTCGGTGAATGAGGAAGAGGTGCTAAGAATTTCCGGAAAAACAGGGGCTGGCGTGGATGAACTTTTGCGAGCAGTGGTTTCTAAAATCGCAGCGCCGAAAAAAGAAGAATTGCCCACTCTGCGAGCACTAATTTTTGACTCGTTATATGACCCGTATCAGGGGATTATTGCATATATTCGAGTGGTTGGTGGAGAAGTAAAGAAGGGAGACAAGGTGCTTTTCATGGCAACCAGCGCTATGTGTGAGGTGCTTGAGGTAGGAGTGTTTTCTCCGGAGCGGGTGCCGTGTAGCTCTCTTGCAACAGGAGAAATCGGCTATATCGCGACGGGTATTAAAGAAGCAGCAAGCGTGAGAGTCGGGGATACGGTTACATTGGGTGCCAATAACCAGGCAAAAGTTACTTCGCTGCCAGGCTACAAAGAGCCGGAGCCAATGGTATTTGCATCTCTTTTTCCGGAAAACCAAGATGAGCACGAGCTTCTGCGAGAATCTTTGAAAAAATTGAAACTAAATGACGCCGCACTTCATTTTGAGCCGGAGGATTCGTCTGCATTAGGGCGAGGGTTTAGAGCGGGATTTTTAGGAATGCTGCATATGGAAATAGTTTCGGAACGGCTCAAGCGCGAGTATCAACTTGCGGTTACTTTTACAAATCCGTCAGTCGCGTTTTTGGTAAAATTGAGAAGTGGGGAAGAAAAAATGTTTTACTCTGCGGCAAGAGTTCCGGAAGCGCATCTCGTACAATCAATGGCAGAGCCATGGGCTCGGATGGAAATCATAACTCCTGCATCATATCTTGGTCCGCTAACCGCGCTGGTAAATGAACGGGAAGGTACCATCCTCAATACCGCAACACTTGGTGGTGACCGGCTGCGTGTGGAGTTTGAAGCGCCATTGCGAGAGATAATTATTGATTTCTATGACAAGCTTAAGAGTATTTCACAAGGGTTTGCATCTATGTCGTACGAGTTGCTTGGCTTTCGCGAGGCAGATCTTGTGCGGCTCGACATTCTAGTTGCCGGAGAAAAGGTACTTCCTCTTTCTGAGATGGTACCGCGCTCGCAAGCGTATTTTATCGGCAGACTCCGCGTTGAAAAACTGAAAGAATTGCTTCCGCGAGAGCTTTTTGCAATTGCGATTCAAGCAGAAGTCGAAGGTAAGGTTATTGCACGCGAAACAGTTGCGGCAATGCGGAAAGACGTTACTGGATATCTGTATGGAGG
>CAYGFT010000072.1:0-2290 GCA_964349275.1 uncultured Candidatus Saccharibacteria bacterium | reverse complement strand
CGGTTAGGAAGGAATCCATATCGGTATGAGCGGGGTGAGACTCCGGACTCCGGAGTCAGTGTCTTTGGCAAAACGAAGGATGGTTTGCAGGGGGTTGCTGTCGATAGTCTGCTGTTCGAGCTCGCGACCGCAGAGTATCTCCCAATGTCCTGTTACCGGTCTCCAAAGCCGAACGGAGCAGTCTGGCTCACCGCTTCGTTCAGCAGGGTTTTGAAAAACGGCAGTGTGCCTGACGAGGCGCTCGGGTGTCTTGCTCGCTTCATGCAGGCGTCGTTTGACCATATTCACATTTGGTCAAATCCCCTGCAACCGCCGCGGCACCTGATAACCAGCGGCACGCTCAACGCCGCTGGTAGAAAGCCAGTAGATGTGGAGGACGAGGAGACGCCGCGCCTCAAGTTCGCGGGCGGTCTCTGGACCGTCCAGTAAAAACACCCCCATTTCGTTAGAGTCCTTTTGTTTCACTCGCCCTACGCAATTCTGCGTGGGGCTTTCTCTTTTTGTAGAGAGATTGCCGCGAGTATTTTATCCCAAATCAAAACCGCCAAAACGATTTTCTTTTTTGGAATAGGCGACTTTCTCAAAATAGTGCAACGTGTCTTTGAGCGGTTCCTCTTCCAGCTCTGCCTTTAGATCGACAATCCTATCGGGTAGATCCGCCGGAGGGGCGCCGCTTACCAGATTAAAAAAATGCGAGAGAAATGTGGTCGCATACGCCCCTTTGGAAAGTGAAAATTCGAGTATCACTCCCTCGGGTATGATTTTGGCGCGATGCATTTTTATGGATTCTTTGGTGTTGGCGCTTCGCGGGCGCAGAGTTATCTGCGGGTAGGGGCGTATGTAGGCAAAGTCGGCCGGGTACATGCCGAGCTCCATGAGCATTTTTTGGTACGGCTCCCAGGATGCTTTGCTTCTGTCGAGAAAAAAAGGAAGCTTTTCCGGCGGCTCTTCCCCTTGTAGGAGGTAGGAGGATATTTTCATGTTAAAGAGGAGAGAGGAGAAGGCGAATACCCAAAGGGTGATTTGCTCGGGTATCTGCTGGAGTGCGCCGCGAAAATCCTGCGGGTTTTTTTCGAGATACGTTATCATTTTCATCTCTTCCCGGAGCATAAGGGGGAGCGGGGCAATTTTGTTTTTTATCCATCGCCAATCCCCGAAGTGCACCCCGAGCTCTTTACGATATGCGTGGAAAAATGGAAGCTCGCGTTCGGTGGGCTCTCCCAGGATCGACTGCACTGCCCGCTCGTACTGACCCTTGAGTATCAGCATGCCCCAGTAGTAGTTAATAAGGCGCGGAGTGCCAAAACGCTGAAGATAAAAGAAATTGTAAAATCCATCGCGGGAGATTTTTTGTATATGTGCCAAGAGCTGTTCGCTATCGATAGGGTCGGTGGTGCGCACCAGTATGGTAAATCTATTGCCGGAGAGATGTCCTTTGTCTATAAAACCTTTGCCGGTGGCGATATCTTTGAGAAAAAAATACGGGGAACGGAGCGCTATGATTTCTACCAGCCGTTTTTGCCTTATGGAGATGCGCTGGGCGGTGATGGCGTCTTTGTCTTTAATGCCTGCAAATCCTATGTGTGGCTCGCCGGAGGAGCTCGCGGCGGCAATTTCTTCCAGCGCCTCGATGGTAGAGAGGCCACATTTTACCAGTGTCGCAAATATCGTCTCGCCTGTCTGGTCGCCTGATGGAGAGGAAATATGCTCTGGGTAGGGAGTGGCAAGAGATCCATCAGAAAGTATCTCTTCGACGATGAAATCTTGCGGCCAGAGCTTGAGATATCCTTTGGGGAAAGAGGCTTTGTCGGGGATATGTATGCCAAAGGGTTCCAGCGTGTCTGCATCTTCAAGAAATGTTCCGGGTTTGAACATGCTCGGATTTTTACGGAATTCTTTTTGGAGAAATGCAAGCTCCTCGGTTTCTAGTTCTTTCCTTTGCGCCATGATTTTTTGTTGGGTTTAGTATATCACGATTTTATTTGTGGTATGCAGGCGCTCGGTAGGGGAAGTATAAAATGCCTAGCGAGACCACTTGATTTTAGCCAACATTTAATGTAAAATAGCACCTATGAACAAACAGCTTTCTTTGTTTTCCAAAAATTTACTTTATGTAGTGCTTATCTTTTTTGTCTTGGCTACGGCCTATGGATCGCTCACGGGATCATTTCAGGAGAAAAAAGAAATTACGCTCACCGAGCTCGTAGGGCAGATTAAAAAAGGCGAGGTGACCAAGATCTCTATCGAGCAGGATGATCTGGAGGTTGCACTCAAGGACGGGTCTCTGGCA
>CAYGFT010000071.1:0-2381 GCA_964349275.1 uncultured Candidatus Saccharibacteria bacterium | reverse complement strand
GCCTTCTGAGCAAAAGTAGGAATATTAAATAGTTCCGACTTTTCTTGGTATATCCTCCTCAATTTTCGTATAATTTTATCAATATTGCTGTACCCAAGCCGTTCTAGTGGTTCAAACTTCCGGACATCGCCACCGCCGAAACTTAAAAAGGCCACCAAAGGCCTTTTTGTCTTTATCCTCAATCCGCGATTTCATGCTACTCTTCTCATATGTACGACGTAGTAGTCATCGGAGGTGGGCCCGCAGGCATGATGGCCGCAGGGCGCGCGGCAAGTCGCGGGCGCTCGGTCTTGCTGATTGAGAAGAATCCCAATCTTGGCAAAAAACTCCTCATCACGGGTGGCGGACGGTGCAATGTGACCAACAACAAGCCCGAGGTGCGCACTATGCTCGCAAAATACAAGCAAAATGACCAGTTTCTCTTCTCGGCGTTTACCCAGTTTGGGGTCAAAGAGGCGCTGGAGTTTTTCCACGAGCGTGGCATGCCGACCAAAGAGGAGAATGAGGGGAGGGTATTCCCAGTTTCCAATAGTGCCCAGTCTGTGTGGGACGTACTACTCGCATATATGAAAGAGGGTGGGGTCAAAATACAGACCGGCCTTGCAGTCGCAGGCATTGCATCCGATCCGGATACCAAGCATATCATTGTAAAAACCAAAGACGGGCGTGAGATTGTCGCCAAATCCTGTGTGGTAGCTACCGGCGGCGTCTCGCGCCCAGAGACTGGATCAACCGGGGAGGGATTTGGGTGGCTCAAAAAACTCGGTCACACTATCATCGAAAATGATTTTGCGCTCGTGCCGGTAGCACTCTCGGACGCCTGGGTCAAAAAACTCGGCGGGGTTACACTCAAAGATATCAAACTCACGACCTATCAAAATGATAAGAAACAGGAGAGCGCCAAGGGGAGTCTGCTCTTTACCCACTTTGGCGTGAGCGGCCCCACAGTGCTCAATATGAGTAGAGGCATCGGCGAGCTTCTCAAATATGGTGCGGTAACCATGGAGATTGATATGTTCCCGCAGGTGAGTATCGGCGATCTCCGCAAGCATCTCCAAGAGATTTTGGTCACACAAAGCAACAAAAAAATAAAAAATGTCTTAGGTGAACTCATCCCCAAGGCGCTGGTGCCGGCGATGCTGGAGATTGCAGGTATCGATGGAGATACTCCAAATCACAGCGTGAGCAGTACGGAGCGCAAAAGTCTGGCCGCGCTTCTCAAAGCCGTGCCGCTTCATGTCTCGCGTCTTTTGGGCGCGGGCAAAGCAGTGGTGTCCTCAGGTGGGGTCGCTATGTCGGAGGTGGATTTTAAAACTATGCAGTCGCGGCTCGTGCCACATCTGTATCTGGTGGGGGATGTCCTCAATGTAGACCGTCCCTCGGGCGGATATAGTCTCCAGCTCTGCTGGACCACGGGGTTTGTGGCGGGGAGTAATGTGTAGCGGTATACAGCTACTATCTATGCAAAAAGAAATAGCGCTCGAAAATCAAAAAATTATCTACACTATCCGCAAAAGCCATAGAGCCCGCCGAGTGCGGATGGCAGTCTATCCAGATGGGAGAGTAGTGGTCACCTTGCCATCCCGCGCAAGCGAGTCATATGCCGATCGGTTTGTCCGAGAGAAAAGCGCATGGCTCATGTCCAAGATCAAGCGTTTTGGCGAGTTGCCTTTGCGCTCGCCCCAGCGCCATGGCCGAGCGGAGTATCTTGGGTACAAAGAAGCGGCTCGTACACTGGTGCATGAGCGTATAGCAGATCTCAATCAAACCTATCAGTTTCGGTTCAATAGAGTCAGTATCAAAAACCAAAAGACCTCTTGGGGGAGTTGCTCCAAAAAAGCCAATCTCAATTTTAACTATAAAATCGCGCTTCTGCCGCCGCATCTTGCCGACTACATCATCGTCCATGAGCTGTGTCATCTCGCCGAGCTCAATCACTCACCAAAGTTTTGGGATCTGGTGGCTCGATGTGTGCCGGATCATGCGCGAGCCAGAGCCGAGCTTCGCAAGACTGGCATGCTGATTTGAGCGTCGGGTTTCATGCTACTATAGGTGTACTTAGCTCACCTATGACCCTACACCACAAACTCGTGCGAGATCGTATCCCGGAGATTATTGCCGCCGCCGGAGACGCATGCAAAACGCGCGTTTTGGATGATACAGAATATCGCGCCGAGCTTTTAAAGAAGCTTATGGAAGAGGCTACAGAAGTATTACATACGGCTGATGACAAAGATGAGCTTATCAAAGAACTTGCCGATGTTTTGGAGGTAACACAATATATCATCTTGGCGCATGGGATGAGCCACGAAGAGATCGAGCGGGTACGCATGGAGCGCAAAGCCTCGCGTGGCGGGTTTGAGAAAAAGATATTTTTGGAA
>CAYGFT010000070.1:0-2601 GCA_964349275.1 uncultured Candidatus Saccharibacteria bacterium | reverse complement strand
GGGCACTTACCCATTGAAATACTTGCTCGGGATATGGTGTGAGGACAATCCAGCCGCTAGGTTCTGGATAGATCGCGAAAATAAGAGCAGCAAGCGGAACGAACCATATTGCAAACCTTTTCCACGCGCTGAATGCCTGCGGAACGAAAAGGAGAAGAAGAAACACTATCGTCAGAGCCCCCATGCCGTAGACCAATCCTTTACCAATTCTTATAAGAGTTTCCCCTGCTATTCCTGGTTCTAAATCTGATTGCAACACTAAATAGCCGACTAACAAACCAATTGATGAACCAAGAAGAAATAATTGTGTCTTCTTACTCATGACATTAGCATTATAGCGCATTTTCAATCTGACTCAGCAGGTCTAATAATTCTTGTGCATTTTCGTTAGATATCTTCCCCTTTTCACTCTTTTTCGAAACCTTCTTAACTAGATTGGCGACATTTTTGGAAAGATTCTTGTCCTTTTTCTTCTCGATTTTCTTTTCAATGGCAGCGATCTTTTTGAGTAAACTCTTTTTCAAACTTGGCTTAACATTGAGATTTTGGACCTTTTCCTTTAGAGTCGCGATGAGCTCCTCGAGTGACAATTCAGTGCCGTCAGCCCGAACAGTCGAGTCGGGTTCTCCGTCATTATTTGAGTCAATTTCTATGACAGTTGCTTCAGGAGACACGGAATTTATGGTAGAAGAAGCTGTTGTTTGCGGGGTCGTTGGGATATCGGAATAAATTGCAAGCGGGGTTACCGTATCTGCTGTAAAATTGCTGATCTCAACCGTAGTTGAGCCATTACCTGTGCCTTGGTAGGAGAATTGGTATTCGCCATTCTTAGGAAGGAAAAGAAACTGGCCTCCATTAGTGTATAAGAATGTACTGCCAGGAATCTCTTCTTTGATAATGAAAAAGTCAGCAGATGGATCTTGATTCGGATCAATGCCCGTAAAGTTTCCTGAGCTATCTTGCGCACCGAGGAATACTGGAGAGTGTACTTTTATTAAAAGCTGATTATCAATGTTAGAAACCTGAGGTTTAATCTCGGTTAAGAAGTCAATGTTAGTAACAACATTCTCCAAAACAATCTGTTGAAGGATGTCCTGAATGGGTAGTGTACTAAGCAAGCTACCATGTTCTGCATTGTTGTTTAGATTCTTGTTATACTCAAAAAGATTGAAGAAATAGCTTTCACCAGCCGTTGATGAGAGAACGCTTGGATACACAACGGTTTTATCACCTTCCGTAGTGATTAGATTCTTGTAACTCGGTAATGAGTGATCGTTCGTGTATTCGATTGCTTTGGTTGTAGGCCTTCCCCACCCCGCGACTTGCACAACACGAATGTGAGTAGGAAGTTCATACGTGTCATATTCATTGTGCAAGTTTGCCGAATCTGTCATGAAAGAAGCGCTCAGTATTTCCGGCACGCGCAATAGATTCTCCGGTGGATCCTCTCGCGTAACTCCATTGCCTGTAACGAACTCCAGAAAATTATCATGGTCATTAATATACGAGTCCCAATGAGTTATCCACGGAGCTGTGAAAGCAGAGGCCGGATCAAATGAGAGGATCATGTCAGGAACTTCTTCGAAATAATGCGGTGATGGGAGAAGGTCGTATGCGCCCGGCATATTCTGCACAAGCGCCCTCGCTTTGATAGGGTTAACGACAAGACCTCCCATCATGGCTTCATCATCACCATGGAGCATCGCTCCGATTGCTTGTGGGGTACCGAGCTGTGGCGTACCAATCATTACAAATGAATCTATAAGATCATCTTTTCCTTCTTCCTCGAGTTTCTTGATAAGTGCTTTCCCCACGAGGCCACCCATCGAGTGCGCAACAATCGTAACTCGTCCTGTCTGCGATTCTAATGCTAAATCCTCAATCTCTTGAACTAGATCAACTGTGCCGTCCGGCGTCGTGACACCTTCTTCAAGAATGGTTTCCGGTGATAATCGCCAATCATACGGGAGCGCCTCCCACGCATCGATGGTGCCATCCCCCACCAGCGCATTCATAAAATCCGAGAACGGCGCATAAAATGAGATTACAGGAAGCCCTAAAATATTGTAGGAATTTACTATTCCATCCACTGTAAGGTCATTGGCGCTTTCACCATTCGGATTTAGTGCTAACTGGTCAACATCATCTGTAAGAGCTGTCGGTGGCCAAACTCTGTCGGCTCCGATTTTCAAGATACTTCCCTTGGTGCCCGGCAAAAACGCGACACTCGAACAGCAATCTTCAATGGCATGCGACAGATCAGGTAGTGGATTCTCGATAAACCACGGATCGAAGGTAATAGGTTGCGATAAGGAGTCCGCAAGCGGGGCAATATCATCGCCGAGACCGTCGGGGTTGAGCGCCAGATGATATGGGCCGCTCTCATGACCCCACCAGTTGTCCCTCGCGTCGAGAGTGCCGGCAAGGTCATACTGGCCGAATGAGTTCGGTATGCGGTCCCGCTCGAGTGCGTAGCCGTCGTTATCGAAGAAGCTTGAGTTGGAGATAGTGAGAGAGCCATTTTGCGCTACCTGCGTGCGCACCCCGACAGTAGCGCTTCTCGATACTTCGATCGTTCCTATCGACCGATGCGTACCGTTC
>CAYGFT010000069.1:0-2602 GCA_964349275.1 uncultured Candidatus Saccharibacteria bacterium | reverse complement strand
CTTTGCGACGCTCCGAATTTTGGCGAAAACGGCGATTCTATTTTTTGGCTGCCGGACCTGGATTCGAACCAAGATAGCCGCCTCCAAAGGGCGGAGTCCTACCGTTAGACGATCCGGCAATAATTAACTACTTATTATCTTTTTAAAGCATTGATTTACAGAACCTTTAGACCCCCCACCAGACGATCCCCGCCTCAGCGGGACAAGCCCGGCAATATAAAGCCAAACATAGCTTTGTTAGCCGTCATAATACAATATCTCACTTTATTTTTCTAGAGCCAAGCGGAGACAAAAAATGCCCGTATAGCTCGGGCAACTGGGGAGTTTGTGGAGAGGCATTATGTTTGGCACGCCTCGGCGGAGTCTCTAGACCCCTTGGGTAGAGGTGCATCGGGAAGGATAGAAACTGTATCAGGATCTGATACGCGCCTTACAAAATCATCGAAGACCGTAATGCTATCCTTGTCGCCCAACCAAATGCGTGCCTCATCCAGGCAAGTCTTTAAATCCTCAAATGACACCACCTGACTACCCCTAGTAAAATTTGACACCCATGATTCAACCCATGAACGAAGTATAACATCCTCGATCTTTTGCATCTCGCCAAATACATCTGGCACACTCACGAGCGACATAGATACCTCCTTATGTACAAAAAGCTCTCCTTGCAAGCTACCACACCCAGGATCCAAAGCAAATCTCAAAGCCCGGTCACATCTTTGCGATTGCGAATAATCTTGAGATACTCTCGCCACTCTCCTGAGCGGAGAAGATGCACTATTACCGGCGAGACCGAGAGCAAGACAATGCCCACGATAATCGGCAAAAGATATTTGTCGACATCCGGGATCGTACTCCCCAAAAAATACCCAAGCATCGTGAGCCCTACCGCCCAGAGAAATGCCCCGATTATATTGTAGAGCAAAAAGACACCGTAGCGCATCTGTCCTACTCCTGCGAGTATCGGCGCAAATGTGCGTATCACCGGCATAAAGCGCGCGAGTATTACGGCCTTGCCCCCATGTGCCTCATAGAAACGTGCGGCGCGATCCAGATGATTTTTGTGAAATAATATCGAGTCCTCGCGTCTGAATATCGCGGGGCCGACTCTCCTGCCAAATGTATAGCCAAAAGAATCTCCCGCGACTGCGGCCAAAAAGCAGACGAACGCAAGTATAGCAATATCAAAATATCCCTGCGAGGCCAAAAACCCTGCGGTGAAGAGCAGTGAGTCCCCGGGGAGAAAAAACCCAACAAACAAGCCAGATTCTGCAAACACAATAAAAAAAATGCCGACGTACCCGGCAGTGCGGATGAGCGTAACTAAATCCATTCCGAAAAGATGCATGATTTACTAGAACGTTACGAATAACCTTGCGCGCTTGTATTATACGCGCATGTAGCGGCGTATGGCAATGGAGCTCGATACTACTCCCAGTGTGATGCCTGCAAGAAAAAGAACGAGGAAAAACTCAAAAAAGTTTCCCTGATAGTAGGAGAGGAGATTGGGTCCACCAAAAAAGTTTTGAATGCGACTCCCGAGCCAAAGCGTGAGCGGCCAAAAAGAAAGTGTCGCGATCACACTTGCCAAAAATCCATGGAGAAACCCCTCCACCAGAAACGGCCCACGGGTATACCAGTTGGAAGCGCCAACAAGTTTCATGACGCGTATCTCTTCGCGGCTCGTGTATATCGCCATACGGATGGTATTGAAAGCCACCAAAAACGCGATAATAGCAAGCACAATGCTGATGGATATGCCGACTTTGCGACTCGCGCGAAGCACTGATGAGAGACGGTCAATCACCAGCTGGTTTTGGCGGTAGTTTACTTTATCAAGTATCCCGGAGAGGACGTTGCCCTCCAAAAACGTACTAATAGACTCGTACTGTGATGGGTCTTTGGCCTGAATATTGAGTGCGGCTCCCAGAGGATTGTCCCCGACCTCATCCAGGGATTGTGTGATAAGCGCGTTTTCTTTGTGGCGCTCTTTGAATCGCTCTAAAGCTTCAACCCGAGATACATACTCGACAGACTCCACCTCGCCAAGCTTAGTGAGCGAGTCTTTAACCGCCAAGATGTCCGGCTCTGCGGCACTCGTACGAAAATATACCGTGATATCCACCTTGTCCTCCAGAGATGTAATGACCGAGGTAAGGACGACGTTGGAGAGTATAAGACCACCAATAACAAAAAGAGTTAGCACCATCACAAGCACCGTTGCAAACGAAACCCAGCCGTTACGCCAAAAATTGACGAAGCCTCCTTTGGTAATGCGTTTGATATTGACGCTAAACATGATAATAATCAGCGAATAACGAATTTGGTACGAATTTACGAATCAGAGCTTTTTTATTCATACAGAACTGGCTATCCATTGGGATATTTTATAAGACGTATTTGCCTTCTTTTTCATCCCGGATGACGCGCCCCTTCTCGAGGGTCACCACACGCTTGCCAAGCGCATTTATAATATCACGATTGTGGGTCGCCAAAACAATCACCGTGCCAAGCTCGTTGATTTTGGCAAGAAGCTTTACAATCTCCCAGTATTTACCGGATCAAGATTGCCCGTAGGCTCGTCTGCGATAACGACATCCGG
>CAYGFT010000068.1:0-2637 GCA_964349275.1 uncultured Candidatus Saccharibacteria bacterium | reverse complement strand
ATGCTACTATCTGGTCATGCATCGCCCAAAGCCGGAAACCGGCGGAATATACCATATTTTTAATAGAGGTGTAGATAAGCGAGATGTCTTTCTAGAGGAAGAAGATTATCTACGGTTTATGCGCAGTCTTTGCGATTTTAACGACACCATTCCTACGGAAGTCCGACTTCCGGAAAATACTGGGAAAAGAAGAGAGCGCGTGGTACACATACTCGCCTTCTGTCTCATGCCAAATCATTTCCACCTCATGCTCCAACAAAACACCGATCAGGGCGTAACCGAGTTCATGAGAAAACTAGGCACCGGATATACAAACTACTTCAATAAAAAATATAACCGTAGTGGAGCACTGTTCCAGGGAAAATACAAAGTCGTACACATCGTTGAAGAAGCACATTTTCTCTATCTCCCGTTTTATATACATTTAAACCCACTTGATCTAAAATATGCCGAGTGGCGGGACGGGAAAATTCATGATGAAAAAGAGCTACTAGGCTTTCTTGAATCTTATCGATGGTCAAGCTATCCAGACTATATAGAGAAGCCGAATTTCCCCATAGCCACACAAAGAAATTTTCTAAAAAAAATATTTGGGAATACAACAGATCAAAAAAAAGAGATGCTCTCCTGGATAAAAGAACGCGGACCGGAGAATATTGAAAATCTCACCCTTGAGTAAACCCCACCCGACTCTCCCTCCGGAAGTCGGACTTCCGGAGGATGCTTCCGCAAAATAAAAATAGCCCCTTGCGGGGATATTTTTAGGAATACAGCTTTTTAAGACCTTTTACGGAGTAGCGTCGTAACAACGGTCATCTGTGGCACCGCTACCAGTAGTAGCAACGGCATCAGCAGCGCAAGCGACACCAGCACTAACTCCGTCAGGACCAGCGTCTACCTTAATATCGAGGTCACGGTCTGAACGCAGAGCATTTGTACCGATCTCCTCAAGAAGTGCCCCGACATGATAGAATAGACAATTTGCTCCAGCCACTAGACAACCTGACGCCCGGGCATTGCTAGCGTAGTTATCATATGCATAGATCGCCTGACTTGTAGGATCTAGAGGGGCTACCTGCAAGTATGTAGGCACTAATCCTCCTGCAGCACCGCAAGCCGCAGAAGCACCACTATACGTATCTGGGTACTCGCCACAGCTATCAAAATAAAGCTCAAGCGCGAGCTGGATCTGTTTGACATCAGCCACGCGGCGAGCATCACGCGATCGCTGTCGGGCGGTGTTGAGGGAAGCTAAGACGATAGAAGCAAGGATACCGATAATAGCAACCACCACGAGGAGCTCGATAAGGGTGAATCCTGCCTTTAAGGTCTTTTTGTGGGAAATATTCAACATAATTTTCAGTCTTTACAATTTTACTTAAGTTGTCCCTGTGCCTTCACGACTTGCGGCAAAAGTACCACGAAAACAATGAAAGCAACAAGGTCGACCTTTAAGAAAATAACATTAATAAGATATCTACATTATAAAGTATCACCGACCGCATTAATAATAATCCTTGTGGATAAGTGATATTTGCCACGCACCCCTATTTAATACTTGCCGTAATATTGTAAAGCGGTATCAAAATAGCGGCTACGAGGCCCCCTACACCGAGACCAAGCACCAAAATCATGATTGGCTCAATGAGATTTACTAAATTATCAACCAAACTATCCACTTCTTTGCGATAAAAACCCGCAAGACTCTTTAAAATCTGATCCAAACGGCCCGTCTCCTCGCCAATACGAATCATTTGTGTCATAAGGGGCGGAATATCCGAATACCGTGAAAACGCACCGCTAATCGTACTCCCCGCCTTTACCGCCTCGATGGAGTCTAAGATAATCGCCCGATACACCTCGGACCCCACCACATCGGAGGTTATTTCAAGAGCTCGAATGACCGGGATGCCTCCCGAAGTGAGCGTCTGGATATTGTCTGCAATGCGTGACATATAGAGCTTGCGGTAAAGCTCCCCCACGAGCGGGATGGCAAGCTCAAACTTGTGCAAGGCGGTTCTCCCCGCTTGCGTCTGGATATAACGCCAAACAAACACACCAAAGAGTGCTATAAACAGAAGGGCTAAGCCCCAAAAATTTTGTAAAAACTTACTCGCCCCAAGCACAATTGAGGTAAAAAATGGCACCTCTTGCCCGGACTCCTCAAGAATCGCAGAAAGGTTGGGGATAACCAGTATCAACATCAGTGAGACCACCACCACAAACGCCACGAGCACAAATGCTGGATAGATCATGGCGTTACGCGCCTTGGATATGAGTTCATATGAGCGCTCTAGATAATCAGCTAAATACCCGAACACCTCATCAAGTTTTCCGGATTCTTCACCGGAACGAACCATATTTACATAGAACGCTGAAAATACGTTGGGATGACGCGCCATAGATTGCGACATAGAAGATCCTCCCTCGATATCATCCAACATCTCGCTCAATTCTTTTTTAAGAAGCATATTACTCGTCTCCTCGGCAATAATCTTGAGAGACTCTACCACCGGCACCTTTGCCTGAAACAACGTCGCCATTTGACGCGACAATATCACAATCTCTTTGGTCGAGACATGTTCAAAAAGAGAAAATGAGCGCGCCAAAAACGCCCGCTTCTCCTCCTCAGGAAGC
>CAYGFT010000067.1:0-2777 GCA_964349275.1 uncultured Candidatus Saccharibacteria bacterium | reverse complement strand
TAGTAGCGTTTCGCGCGAAACCTTTCAACTGGATTTGTTGCGGCAAAAAATAAACCCGGTCGCGGCGTGTGTTTTTTTGCAAAACACAACTTCCGCGCCGGGCAACTAAAGAGTTACATCAACACAATCTTTGTCATTTGCACGCCATCACCATACTCGTGTCCTGGCCGGCATAATGACCTAGGGCAAACACCTGATTTGGATCAATGTTCTTGGCACTGGGAATATTGAACCACTCCCACTTGTCGCCCTTTTTCTGGGAAATCCATGAGGTCACAAACTTACCAGAGGCCATCGGGGAAAAGATCAGCTCTTTGTCCGGACAGGGATTGGTGTAGAAGTAGATATTCGCTTTGCGTGCTTGCTCCACAAACCCCACCGTTTTACATCCACCCGCCAACAACTCTCGCATGCGGATGGCGCCATCAATATCTACCTCCTGGTTATGGATAACCACACACCCTTCGATGGTGTAGCCTGCGGTTGGCTCCGATGATACAGGACCGATCGCTGGCGGAGTAGTAGATGCCACTGCCGCGCCCGTTGTTGATGCAACAGGAGAGGCAGATGCCGCCGCAAGACGCCTCTTTTCCATAATCTCTTTCGCCCGATTCTCCCAGCCCGGAGCGTCACAATCTATCTTGACCTTCAGACTCCTTTCTCTTGCCAAGCATGTTGCATAGTCTGCCGTCTCCAGGGGCCCTCCCTTAAAAAACCACTGCAGAGCCACAAAGATGACTACGAGCACTGCGATATTCTTGACAAAATCCGCAGCACCTTTAGATTTAAACAGCAACCAAATACCGTAGGCGGCAAAGATGAGCATAATAATCGGTTGCAAACCAGTATCTCCTTTCAAGAGATTCAAAAATGAGTCTACTACGAAGACACCCGTAGCTATTTGATTCTTCTCGTCCCCGAATCCCTCCTGCAGACGAGCGATCATTCCCTCCCTGATTGGCTCGGGGATGAGTATAACCGCCAAACAAAATATGGCAACGCCTACCGTAATATACTCTGTAGCTTTGCGCCATTTTTCATTCTCCCACCTCCCCCAAATGAAGGAAGCAAGAAATGCCTCCCCAATCATCATTACGAGCATGGAGAGATAGGGAGCGTTATTGAGTGGCGAAAAGATCATGAGAAAGGCCACTGCGAGCATGCTCCCAATAATTGCCGCAACGAAACGACCATACACCACTGCGGCATCAAACACATCTCCAACGATATTCGTATTAGAGACTGGCGCCGGTACCGTCGTGGGTACAGTCGCAGGAGGAATTGCATTGTTTGCTGGTCGTCGGGCCGAGAGAATAATACTCCCGACCACGGTCACAAATGGAACACCGCGGGCTACTGTCCAAAGGAATACCAGAGACCCGGGGAGCACGATGAGCGGGATAGCCCATAATTTGGTCTGGAAACTGCAGAACGATCCCACCACTATAGTGACCACAAACAGCACGAGCAGAAGCGCAAACACATTGCGTAATCTGCGGAGCTCCACATGTGTCTGATCATATACCTTACCAACCAATTCTTGGGCGATATACAAAAACGCTAAAACGGTAGCCATGATTTCCATCCTCTCTCTTCACGTTTTGCTTTTGTTTTTTCTCTAGACGCCTTGATTGCAACAAGCTGCTCCTCGGCAAACTCATTCAGACCATCAAGATTGGGCTTTAGTTTCTGTAAAAATTCTTTTACATGAAACTTTTCGCCCTTCTCTTTGACTATATCTTGCAGAACCCGAAACCACTGAAGATAGTCATTCTCTAGAATCTCCAGGAGCGCGAAGAACTCTTCTCGGTTTTCTTCGCAGGCGCTGGCAAGAATCTCAAAGACCCACTGCCGATCTCTCGCCTCCACCTGTTGGAGACAGTTGATCACAAAGGTCTCTGTATACCTCCTCTCACCGATCACCACAAATCCTCTATTCCTCTGCATTTCCACAAGAAGCCTGAGGATTGCGTTGTCTGGTCCGAGAAGCAGGAGAGACTTCATCACATCCTCGCGGTCTGGCGCCATATACTTCTGCAAGCGCTCGATCGCGGTTTGGGCCGCTGTCCCTCCTATGTTCGAGAGGCCGAGATAGCTAAACAATTTGCTTATCCCATCTACTAATGCCATACAGAGCACTCCTTATGCTATTTCCCTGACTTCCCTTACAGAAAGCTAAATTATGGTTGAGTAGCCAACTTCGTTTTTTTAGGTCCGAGTAGTGTTGCCTGCCAGACCAAGTCCCTGGTATTACCGACACGAACTTCTACTCGTCGCGTTGGTTCTTCAAAACTCATCTGGTAGGGCTTTTCACCCGTAGTGTGGATATTCACCACATCACCATCAAGCACCATTACCTGCAGTCCCTTTATCACCGAACCATCTTCAGCGGTCACGGTGATACTCAACATTTGCCTGCCACGCTCTCCTGAGAAAGGTACGTGCAAGAGTGTTGGCAATTTTGTCTTGGGGAGCGGCACCGTAAACGACACCTTCTCCACAAAATCTGCCTCTTTCACAGCACAAACCACTAAGTGCGAACCCGGCTGCAAATCGGACGAGAGAGCGGAAGCTCTACCGCTCTCATTGGTATCATCTTCCTTAAACGGATCCACCGACCCATCGAGAAAAAACAATACTTTTTGAGAGGAGATGGCTTCCCCCGATGAGGTTTCTGTTAAAGTCACCGTGATAGTGACCTCACTGACCCCTGGAACAAACCGTTCCACCTTTTCAGCAACAAGCTTGACCCTTCTACTTCCAAGCTTACCCTGCGC
>CAYGFT010000066.1:0-2963 GCA_964349275.1 uncultured Candidatus Saccharibacteria bacterium | reverse complement strand
TCGCGGACGCTTTTGGGGAGATCCGCCATCTCAGCAATACCGCCGGCATTGTCGGTAATCGGTCCAAACGCATCAATCGCGACAATAATACCCGTCATTGAGAGCATTGAGACACCTGCAATTGCGATGCCGTAAAGTCCACCGAGATGGTACGCAAGGAGTGTACCCAAACCAATAATCACAATCGGGAGAGCCGTGGCCTCCATACCAACCGAGAGACCAATGATCACATTGGTGCCTGCACTCGATTCAGAGGCTTTGGCGATAGATTTGACTGGACGAAATTTTTTGGAAGTATAGTATTCAGTCGCCACCATCATAAGTCCGGTAATCGCGAGGCCCACGAGACACGCGACATAGAGGTTGGTCCAAGAGCCGGACGGTATAACATTGTAACCAGAAAATAAATTGTTGCCGGCAGGAGTGCCCGGCTCTGCCACTAGACCCATCGTCGCCGGAATAAAGAGTAACGCCGCAACCACCACTGATATGATGAGGCCCTTGTAAAGACCACCCATGATTGATTTGGAAGCCGGGATCTTGGTAAGTGCGGTGCCAATAATAGAAGCGATAATGGAAAGAGCTCCTAGAAGTAGCGGGTAGCTCGTCGCCGCGTTGGACCCAGTGAATATCACCGAGCCAAGGAGCATCGCCGCAACGGAAGTCACCACATACGTCTCAAACAAATCCGCCGCCATACCAGCACAATCGCCGACATTGTCGCCGACATTGTCTGCAATCACCGCGGGATTACGCGGATCATCCTCCGGAATACCGGCCTCTACTTTGCCCACGAGATCCGCTCCCACGTCAGCCCCTTTGGTATAGATACCCCCACCCAAACGTGCAAACACAGAGATGAGCGAGCCACCAAAGCTAAGACCAAGCAACGCCTCCATGCTTTGGGTTAGAAGCCACATACCGCCGACCGCAAGAAGTCCAAGGCCGACTACCAAAAATCCCGTCACCGAGCCACCTTTGAACGCAAGGTTAAACGCAGGTTCCAATCCACTCTTGGCCGCTTCAGTTGTGCGTACATTGGCAAGTACCGCAGTCTTCATGCCCCAATATCCGGCAAGCGCCGAGGCTACAGCACCAACAATAAACCCTCCGGCGACCCATTTTTCGCTAAAAGACAAAAAGAGCAATACCGCTACAATCACGGCGACTATCGCCACTACTTTATATTCACGCTTGAGATAGGCCTGCGAGCCTTCTTGAATTGCGCGCGCAATTTCTTGCATTCGCTCGTCCCCGGCAGGAGCACGCTTGATAGCGCTCATCTGCCAAAAGGCGTAGAGAATGGCAAGACCCCCCATAGCAATCGCAAATAATTCAATCATCATATCGCTGATACGTACTTAGTTTTAGTTAAAAAAAACCACTGACCTTTTGTTTATAATAATGGAATGCCTCATCTATGCTCACTACTCCGCCGCAGGAGCTGTATCTTCTGATGCCGTAGCATCGGCCGCTGGCGCTCCGTCGCCTCCATCTGTAGCAGTAGACGCATCCTCGTCGCTTGTCGCAACCGTCTCGCCACCGCGCGACCGAATATCAATCTTCCAGCCACTAAGCTTAGCCGCCAAGCGCACATTTTGTCCGCCTTTACCGATAGCGAGCGAGAGCTGGTCTTCTGCGACCATGACACGCGCCTCCTTGGTCTCGGGCGAGAGCTCCACGTCGAGCACTTTGGCTGGGGAGACAGCATTGCCGATAAACTTGGCAGTATCTTCATCCCACTCAATAATATCTATCTTCTCGCCCCCCAGCTCGGTAATGACGGTGCTCACGCGCACGCCTTTTTGACCCACACAGGAGCCGACCGGATCCACACCCTCTTCGTTGGAGATGACCGCAATCTTAGAGCGCGACCCCGCCTCACGGGCAATGGATTTTATCTCCACGACACCATTGGCAATCTCGGGCACCTCAATCTCGAAGAGTTTGGCCACCAGCTTGGGGTGCGATCGCGAAAGATACATACCGGATCCACGTGTGCCCTTTTCTACTGCCAAGAGCAAAGCCTTGATACGCTCACCAATACGATAACGCTCGTAGGCCACCTGCTCCTCGGGTGGCAAGAGAGCCACTGATCGCCCGAGATCCACAAATACATTGCGCCCTTCGACGCGCTGTACCGTACCTGAGACGATCTCGCCCTGGCGATTTTTGAACTCCTCGTACGTAGCCTCACGCTCCGCCTCACGGATACGCTGGATAATCACCTGCTTTGCGGTTTGCGCGGCAATACGTCCATAATCCTCGTGAGTCTCTAGCGGAAACTCGAGCTCATCATGCGGTGCTACGTCTTTTTTGATTTTATGCGCCTCGTCGAGCATAATGTGACGCTCGGGATTGAAGCGTACGCGCTTGACCTCCTCGGCACCTAACTCCTCGTCCTCCTCTTCGCGATGATCAAACGTTCGAGCACGCTCGTCTTTGGGACTCACACCCGCACGCTCACGCTCGGCTTCCCGCTCGGCGTCCTCGGCGGCGATCTCCTCCTCGGTCTTGATCATGGACTCATCCAGCACGATTTTGACCTGCAAAAAAGATATCGAGCCGGTCTCGGGATTAAACTTTGCTTTTACAATCTGACTTTTTTTGCCGTAGTCTTTTTTATAAGCCGCGGCCAGAGCCATCTCAATGGTTTCGATGACCTTTTCTTTGGATATACCCTTTTCCTCGGCAAGTTGCTCGAGGGTAGAGTGAATGATTTTGAGATCCATTATATGTATATAAGTGGCTATTTAGTAAAAGAGGTTCGCCTTCAAGCGAACCATCACCGTACACTAACGATTTTTATTATATAAATTTGGCTGGGAAAGTCAATGTTTCGTTTTTGAACAAAAAAATCCCCCACACAACCATCTGATTGTGTGGGGGGTACAAGGTTTACAAAACAGTAGCCAAAAAGAACAGACAGTAGAGAACAGCCTCTAGGAGTTACCAAGAACGCC
>CAYGFT010000065.1:0-2983 GCA_964349275.1 uncultured Candidatus Saccharibacteria bacterium | reverse complement strand
GAGTAATATGGCTCGTGCGACGGCGAATCGGCGTGGCTCTCCCGTGCGCTTTGGGAGTAAAGCGTTTGAGCGCAGGTCCCTCGTCAACGGTGAGCTTTTCTATCACCAGCGTCTTCTCATCAATATTGCGATTTTTAGCATTTGCGGCGGCAGAACGAATGAGTTTCTTCATGGGTAATGCCGATTTTTTCTCGATAAATCCCACACGCACCGCGGCTTCCGCCAAACTCAAACCACGCAAAGCTCCCGCAACCAGGCGTACTTTGCGCGGCGAGATACGTAGGTAATTCAATTGTGCGGTAACGCGGTTCATATACTATAGTTATAATTTATTTATTTTGCCGGGGCTGGTTTTTTAGCTGCTTCTGCGGCTTTGAGCTCGATTTCTTTCTGCATCTTACCACCATGGCGTACGAATTTACGGGTCGGACTAAACTCACCCAGACGGTGCCCTACCATCTCTTCGGTCACAAATACCTGGATATGATCTTTGCCATTGTGCACTCCAAAGGTAAGCCCAACCATCTCGGGGCTAATCGTGGATGCGCGTGCCCAGGTCTTGATAATCACCTTATCACCCGGTTTAACCTTGGATATTTTCTCCAGAAGTCGCTCATCAATATACGGACCTTTTTTTGAACTTCGTGCCATATGTGTTTTCTACAATAATTATTTAGCTCTGCGTTGTACAATATGCTGGTTTGAATACTTCTTGGGATTGCGGGTTTTGACTCCGCGGGTTCCCTTGCCCCACAAGTTTTTGGGACGGCGAGTACCACGCATTGTGCGTCCTTCACCACCACCATATGGGTGATCTACCGGATTCATGGCAGATCCGCGAACGGTCGGGCGAATACCCAACCAGCGCGATCTACCGGCCTTGCCCAAGTTTACAAAACGATACTCCTCTCTGGCAAGCTTGCCAACGGTCGCCCAACACTTTTGGGAAACGACGCGTACCTCTTTGGAGGGCATTTTAAGCTGGGTAAACCCAGCATCATGCGCCAAAATCTCAATACTTACCCCTGCAGACCGGCCAAGTTTCGCACCGCCATTCGGTTTGACCTCTACATTGTAAACAAAGGTACTTGCAGGGATTTTGCCAATCGGCAAGCGATTGCCTGGTTTAATAGGAGCAGTCTCTGAGGTAATGACCGTGTCCCCCACTTTGACATCCTGTGGCATCAATATATAGCGCTTCTCACCATCGGCATACGCGATAAGGGCGACATAGCTTGTGCGGTTTGGATCGTACTCAAACGAAAGAATTTTGGCTGGAATATCGCGCTTGTCCTCATGGAAATCAACCTCACGATACAGCCGCTTGTGCCCGCCGCCCTTGTGGCGCGTAGTAATGCGTCCATGATGGTTGCGGCCCACCGCGCGCGTAAAACCATGGGTGAGCGATTTTTCAGGCTCGGCTTTGGTGAGCATGGTAGTGTCCGCTTTGGACATTCCGCGTCTTCCTGGACTTGTAGGTTTGTAGTGCTTCATATAGTTATACCTGCTCAATAGTCTCACCACGCAACAGCGTTACCATAGCTTTTTTGTATCCTTTGCGCCACCCTTTGACTCGACGCACATGTATCTCCTTGGGTGGGATCTTTACGATATTTACTTTCTTTACATGTACTCGGTACAAAGCCTCCACAACTTTTTTAATCTCTGTCTTGTTGGCATCCGGTCGCACTCTAAATACATACGCTGAATCGGCTACAATCCGTGCAGACTTCTCGCTTACCACCGGAGACTCCAGAAGCAACATTTGCGACAAACTCATCGTCATTGGATCGCGCGCGACATCTTTTTTGGTTGCCAAAGCAACTGGCTTTTTGACACGGGCAGTTTTTTTCGACGTAGCAGGCTTTTTATCTTTTTTTGCAAACATCTTTAGTGCGGCCATGGTATTACTTTACAAATGTTTTCTCGATAACGGATAACGCCTCTTTCGGAATCACCACATATTTGTGCTCGAGTACCGACAAAAGATCCATATTGCGTGCCTCTTGTGGGGTCACGTATGGTAAGTTTCTCGTAGCACGCACCACCACATCATCTTTTTGTGGAATCATCAACAATGTCCGACCACCCTTTTGCCCCAATTTTGGAAATGCAGAGATTTGGGAGAGTGCGACAAATGTCTTCGCGGCAATCTTGGTCTTGGGCTCCTGCATCTTCATGGTATCCAAAATCATAATCTCGCCATCTTTGGCTTTACGAGAAAGAGAAATGAGAAGCGCTTTGCGCTGCATCTGTTTGTTAATTTTTTGGCTGTAATTTTTTTCTTTATTCGGTCCATGTGTGACACCGCCACCCACCCATATAGGAGATCGGATGGATCCGTGACGTGCGCGACCCGTACCTTTTTGGCGCCAAGGCTTTTTACCACCACCAGATACCTCCCCCCTCCCCTTGGCATGTGCGATAACATTGCGGGAGTTGGCAAGTTTGGCATCCACAACTTGTTTGACCAAAGAGTTATTCCAGGCGAGACCAAATACTGCCTCCGGAAGTTGCTCCGAACCTGTCTCCTCGCCCTGCATATTGTAGACTTTAACTGAAATCATATCCGTATATTAGCCACGCACCTCCAAAAGGGTCCCTCGTGGTCCGGGAACCGCTCCTTTTATCGCTAGGAGATTTTTCTCTGGGATAATTTTGACTATCTTTAAGTTCTTGATAGTGACACGATCCTGGCCCATGTGTCCTGCCATGCGCAACCCCTTGGATACACGACCACCAGCACGACCACCGCCACTGATAGACCCCGGCTGACGGTGCGCATGTTTGGTGCCATGAGTCTTGGAAGCGCCGTGGAATCCATGGCGTTTTACTACGCCTTGGAACCCGTGTCCTTTGGTAATACCGCTAATGTTTACCTTTTCGCCCTCCTGGAAAAGAGAAACATCAATGGTATCTCCCGAGTTGACGGTAATATCTTTAGGCTTGATGGGTGTAATTGCGTTTTTGTCTTATGGTATTA
>CAYGFT010000064.1:0-3634 GCA_964349275.1 uncultured Candidatus Saccharibacteria bacterium | reverse complement strand
TATTGCCGTTTTGGTCGTAGGTGAATACACTTGTACCTGCTTTGGTAGCGGCATGCGGATGGCGCAGGTCAGTGTATTCATAGACCCTTTCTATTTTGTTTTCAATGTTCTATCAGTGACGCCTCTAATTCTCTGACTCTTAGATATGATACGGTGCATTTTCATCTACATATTTCATCCCTTCTGCATCGGGAATAGCAACCCACATACCCTCTCGGAACGTTACCGTCCCCACCATTTCGATTTCACCATCGGTAACCCAAATAGTTTGACCTTCGGCAAGTTTAAGATTCATCTCTTGCAAATCTCTAACAGTTCCGTTTGTGTTTAACCAAACAGCATCATCCTCATCTCTACTATTAAAGTCAGCGAATATTGGGGTCTTATTTATTGCTTCCATATTTTATTTTCCTCTCTTGTATGGATTAGGATTGGTAAAAAACTTCCAGGGTACTTTCGAAGCCGTTTTGTTATCAAGACTGGAAGCCGTAGCGTGGGCACCAACGCCTGGCGTGGTTACTACATTTCCACCAGCTCTACGTATTTCGCCTGTAGTCGTTATCCCGATCTCTTTATTTTTTAAGAATCTAGCAAGATCCTTTAATGCAACCCCTAAATCAGTACAACCATTACATTGTACTGAAAAACCTACAACACCAGGGATACGACTTGGCTGTATCGATTCACCAAACCGCTCAGCGGTAAAATTTTTCGCATTTCCTCCACGAACTACTATTGCATCATCAGAAAATTCATCAAGAGATTTTCTTAAGTCTTTTCCAGACTCCCTTGCCAGTCTCCCACTCCCGAATCCAGAAGCAAGTCCTGCCACAGTCAATGCACGGCGTTCACCCGATACAGAGCTCCCGTCAAAGAAGTCTTTACCACTGGAGATCTCATATGAATCAATAGACTCTCCAACTACGGGGAGCAATGTGATACCAATCTTTCCTGCTTCAAGCGGGTTTCTTGCAAGAAATACAGGGATACCTACGGCAAGGGCACCAGTGCGACTGTAGAGATCGGCATAGCTTTTACCAAGATCATTTACTACATCATCGAATGATTGACCTGTAGGGTCAATATATCGAAGAGGGTTATTCCTCGAATACGCATATCTGTTAAGACTCTGGGGGTCAAAGGTGTTGCCTTCGAGGGGATCTATTTGGGTAAACCGTCCAATGGTGGGATCATAATAACGTGCACCAAAGTATTGGAGGCTGGATTCAGGGTCAAGTTCTTTGTCGGTAAAGGTGTGTCTAGCTCCAAAGGCTGTGGTTTTCTCGTTTACTCGCTCCGTACCGTATGGGTAGTAGTCAAGCTTTTGTACTATTGTACCACCTTTTACTACCAGACTGGCAGAACTCAAATGATCTTCAATATTGTAAAGTACTCCCTCATTAGGGTCTATGGTTAGTATACGGTCATTGTTGGCAAATATGTAGTCTGTGGTGCGTCCAGCTTCGTCTACTTCGGCTTCTGAACCAACATACGATAATCTCCCTCCATTAGACAATCGTTTCTGGATTCTATTGGTCGTATCATCATAGATATATGTAGTCATGCCATTCGTAGCAGTAACGGTACTCAAGCGGTTGGCATAGTCATACACATACATCGCTGTGCCATCGGATACCATGTTGCCGTTTTGGTCGTAAGCATACGAGACACTTCCGGCTTTGGTAGCGGCATAGGGATGCCGAGGATCGGTGTATTCATAAGCGCCGACGTCTGATTTGGAGAGCATGTTGCCGGTGGGAGAGTACGCAAAATCAGTGACGACTGGAGTAGCGCCTGCGGTGATGGTTGATTTGGTATTTGCAAAGACTAAAAGGGGCGAGAAAAGAAAGCTGAATATCAAGATGATTGAGACGGATTGTTTCATGCCACGAGTGTGTTTTCAAGGTTCTATCAATAGCTCTCGTTTGGATCAAGAAACTGTTTTGGGATGTTTTTGAGTTGCTCTCGGGGGTTCCAACCTTCGAAAGGATCACCATGCCACCATTGCATCCCACTAACAACCCACTTTTGCCTCCACTCCTTGTACATTTTTATGCGCTCCAACTCAGTGATCGCAATGTCATCTTGCCCAAACTTGATACCACATGACCAACAATTCCTATCGGATGGGGTATCGTTTATCCAAGGATAAAAACCTAGCAAGCACCCACATACAGGACATATTTGTTTAGAATTATATTCCCATGTGCTGTAACATGGACATTCATCTACTTGGCAATGAATTTCACCAACCACAGGATTAAATCTGTTGGGGGTGATTATTAAGTGCGGATCAAAAAAATGTCCACACTGCTTACACAGCCCATTTTCATCATCCATCTTTCCCGCACCAACTTGTTTTTTTCCATCCGAACTTTGATGTTTTATATTGCACCAATCAATTTCAACAACCCATATATTTTCTAAGTCTGAAAAATGAACCGTTCCATTTACTGATAAGTCATGATCGTATACTTCTATCTGCATGCCGTCTTTTAGGTTGAATCCTAAGCGCGCAATATCCTCCTGTGAGCCAGCCACAGACAAGCGGATTCTACCCAACTTATCGGCATTATTGAAATCCCCATAAATTCTAATCGTGTTTTGTGCCATACTTAGTAATTTCTTAAACGTTTCGGCACAGGATTTTTAACAGGTCGAGAGAACACTTTGTTCGCATTTTCCGGACTAATGTTTGTAACAGTTGCATGATTTGGGCTCTTCCCAGAAGTTGATATAACGTCCCCACCAACAGCCCTGATATCTTTTACAGTACTTATGCGCACTTTATTGTTAGGTACATTTTTGCACAATGTGCAAAGCTCCAAACCCGCTCCGCTCTCGGCAGAAAACCCTCTTACTCCAGACAGATGAGCGCCTATCCCTTTCTGAAAAGTTTCAAAAGTGGTGTCTGCAGTACCTCTTACAACCAAAGCAGAATCGGGCAATTTTTTCGTGATCTTAACCGTATCGGCTACCTTACCTATGACCTCCCCCACCTTCCCTGCACCTTGTGCTACTCTGCGTGCCTCACCAAGCCCGGCGACAAATGGGATAAATGCAGACCCGGTATCTAAACCAAGATTAATACCCTCGCTCTTGGCAGTTGTAACATCTCCGTGTGAAAGGGCTCTGCCCACTAAGTATACATCAAGGGCGATAAATCCTACATCCAGTAGAGTATCGAGGAATTGTCCGTTTGCATCGGTGTATTTGAGCGGATTGTTGGCAGTGTAACTATATGCGTTTTGGAGTTGTGGGTTAGAAAGCACAAGCTCGTAGGGCAGATTAGTGCTCGCCTCAAATCCTTCTTTATTGCCTATGGCAAGCACCACCGGATCCACGCTGGTAAACCGTCCAGTGGTGGGGTTATAATACCGTGCACCAAAGTATTGGAGTCCGCTCTCGGAGTCCAGCTCTTTATCGGTGAAGGTGTGCCGGGCGGCGAATGTTCCAGCTTTTTCATTGATGCGTTCCGTACCATATGGGTAGTAGTCAAGCTTTTGGATGATGGTTGGTAATGCGCCTCCTTTGACTATCAACGACGCAGAACTCAAATGATCTTCAATATTGTAAAGCACTCCCTCATTGGGGTCTATGGTTAGTATACGGTCATTGTTGGCAAATATGTAGT
>CAYGFT010000063.1:0-4106 GCA_964349275.1 uncultured Candidatus Saccharibacteria bacterium | reverse complement strand
ACTTCAACCAATGTTCCCATCACTCTTGTTGGTCCAATTCCGTAGCTGGCAAACCATACCGGTTTTTTAAGTCCTTTTTTTTCCGTATAGTAAACCCATGCACCACCTGCGTGGTGTGTTTCAAAAACGATGACCATTATATTTGCAAATCAAAAAGGAGGTGTAGGAAAATCTACTTCGGCGGTCAATGTGGCGGCGTATCTTGCGGCTATGCGCAAAAAGATTTTACTTGTGGATATTGACCCGCAGGCCAATGCCAGCTCAGCTCTTGGATACAAAAACCCCGATGGATGGCCGACGGTATATGATGCATTACAAGGCGTGTGTACTGCGCGTGAGGCAATCCGCCACACGAAAATCCGCGGGTTGCATCTGATGCCGGCAAATCGCGATCTCGCAGGAGCTACCGTGGAGCTTCTTGATTCGCCCTATAAAGAATCGTCGCTTCGCAAAGTGCTTGAGGTGCCGTATCATGAGTATGATTATATCGTCATAGACGCACCTCCTGGCCTTGGGCCTATCACGATAAACGGGTTTGTCGCTTCCGATGCAGTGGTAATTCCTGTACAATGTGAATATTATGCGCTGGAGGGATTGGCTGAACTTCTGGGTACTATCCAGGGCCTCAATCAGCGCACGGGGCAGCCAATAGCGGTAATGGGAGCGGTACTTACTATGTTTGATCGTAAGTCCAGGCTCGCGCGCGCTGTTGCGGCTGATGTGCAGGAAAAGTTCCCTGGTCGGGTGTTTGCTTCAGTGATTCCCAAAAACGAAGCACTTGCCACCGCCCCGGGATTTGCCAAAACAATTTTGGAGTACCGGCCATATTCCCACGGCGCAAAAATGTACCGTGCGCTTGCCGAAGAAATTATTACGTTAACTGCATAATATTCATGTCACAAACGCTAGGCAGAGGGTTGGATGCGCTCCTTCCCGACAACGAACCAAATAAATCGCCCCATGATACTGGTGGCTCCTTGGCCGGTCCAGTCAATTACCGTGAGCGGCCCAAAGAATCAGTTTTTTGGATTGAGACGGAAAAAATCCGCCCGAATCCCGAACAGCCGCGCAAGGTGTTTGATGAGTCTGCACTCCAGGAGCTTGCGGAGTCTATTAGGCAGTATGGAATATTGCAACCAATCATTGTTTCCAAGCGTGAGCTTGAGGTGCCCAATGGTACGCAGGTGGAGTACCAGCTCATTGCAGGAGAGCGGCGGTATCGCGCCGCGTCAATCCTTGGTCTTGCGCATGTGCCGGCGATCATTCGCAGAGATGAGTTGAGTGAGCGTATGAAGCTTGAGCTTGCGCTTATCGAGAATTTACAGCGAGAGGACTTAAATGCTATAGAAAAAGCGAAAGCGTACAAGCGTTTGGTGACAGATTTTGGCATGTCTCAAAAAGAGGTAGGTGCGCGCGTAGGTAAAAGCCGTGAGGCGGTGGCCAATACCATGCGGCTCCTGACGCTCCCGGATCATATCCAGCTTGCGATTAGCGAAGGGAGAATTTCCGAAGGGCATGCGCGACCGCTTTTGTCTTTGGCGCGCAACTCCGAAGACCAGGCAAAGCTATTCCAGACTATTCTCGCTCAAAATCTTACCGTACGCGATGTTGAGCGTATCTCACGCCATCTTGTACAAAACCAAATTGCAGGGGCTTCGACTGCAGAAGATCCGGGGACGCGCATGTTGGAGGATCAGCTAGGGAATGCTTTGGGGACGCGCGTGAGTGTTAAGCGTGCGCGAGATGGCAAGGGACACATTGATATCGAGTTCTTCTCTGAAGAGGAGTTCAAAGCAATCGCCGAGAAGATCGCGCATCTCCAGGCGGCTTTGCGTATGGAAGCGGAGGCAAGTGTTGCTTCAGTCCCGTCTCCTATTGGTGAGCCAAGTATCCAAACTGTTCCAGCCCCGACTGATACGGATACCTTTACGGTATAACTCGGCATTGCAACAAAACAAATAAAAAACTGCGTATGCGGCGGTTTTTTATTTTCCTGGTTTTACAGTGACTGCCTCTATGTCAGTGATATCTTTGACACGGGCGAGTAATTTTCCAATTTGTTTTGCATCTTTAGCTTCAAAGTATATGAGTATTACCGGGTAGGATTTGTTTTGGGTGTTCATAGATACATTTTGAATACTGATACGAAAAAATGAGAAGGCAGCAGAAATATCTTTAAGAAGTGCCACCCGATCACGTGCGGTAATGTACATTTCAAATCGTTCTGTTTTTTTACTGGTGCGCGGGTCAAGGTATGCCTGGAGCATCTCTTGTTTGCGAAGCGTTGAGCGAATCTTGGCTTTAGCTTGGGATGTTTTGACGAAGGTGAGCCAGTCACTGGTGGGGTGCTTGTTCTTTTGGGTAAGCACTTCCACCGTATCGCCGGAGAGGAGCTTATGAGCAAATGGGACCATTTTGTTGTTTACTTTTGCTCCTGCCATATGGTCTCCTATATCGGTATGGATATGGTAGGCAAAATCTACGGGGGTGGCACCCTCAGGGAGGTCTATTACCTCGCCAGTGGGTGTGAGGACAAATATTCTATCTTTGAAGAAATCGATTTTGACCGACTCAATAAATTCTTCACCGTCTACGGTTGCGCCAACCTCTTTTTGCCAGTCTTTGAGCTGGCGGACCCAGGAGAGTTTGTCTCCAGACACGCGTGTGCCTTTTTTTGGTTTGCCCGCCTCCTCGTATGCCCAGTGGGCGGTGATACCGTACTCGGCTTCATTATGCATCTCCTGGGTACGAATTTGAAATTCGGTCACTTTGCTACCAAGGCAAAACACCGTAGTATGCAGACTGCGGTATCCGTTTGGTTTCGGGAGTGCAATATAATCTTTGATGCGGCCGGGAAGCGGTCTCCATGCAGAGTGGATGGCGCCGAGCGTCTGATAACAGTCCTCGATATTTTTGACGATGATGCGCATCGCCAGAAGATCGGTCACCCGCGCAAAATCCATATCGTAAGTGGTAAGTTTTTTCCAAAGACTATAGTAATGTTTGGTGCGAAAATCGATGCTCTTGGGTACGATGCCATTTTTGCGCAGAACTTGCTCCAAAATCGGCTTTACTTTTTTAAGATACGTTGTACCTTCGGGGAGTCGTGCGTCCATCTCTTTTTTGAGCCAGATATATTCCTCCGGGTAGAGTACAGGGAATGCAAGATCCTGTAATTGCCCTTTAAGTTCACCGATACCGAGGCGATAGGCGAGCGGCGCGTAGAGTTCGAGCGATTCGAGTGCAATGCGTTTTTGTTTTTCCGGGGGAAGATAGCGGATAGTTTGCATATTGTGCAGACGATCGTAAAGTTTAATGAGTACAACGCGCACATCTTCCGCGATTGCAAGAAACATTTTACGTAACGATTCCACTCGGCGCTCCACGCCGTGGTATTTAATTTTATCGAGCTTAGTCACGCCTTCTACGAGAAAGGCAATTTGTGTACCAAACTCTCGCTCTATGTCTTTTTGGGTAATGCTGCAATCCTCAACGGTATCGTGGAGGAGGGCTGCCGCTACCGCTTCGGCATCAAGTCGGATCCCGACTATACTTGAAGCTACCGTGTAGACGTGTGAAAAATACGGATGCCCGGAGGCGCGCTTTTGCCCCTGGTGTAGGCGCTCGGCAAATACGAACGCCCGCCGAATGGCGGTGACATCTTGGGGAGTATAGGCATATGTATGAAGGAGTTGTTCGAATTTTTCCCAGGTCATGTGTCTACATCATACCCGAGAAGCATAAAAGCTCAAGGTGTTGGGACCTCTTCCAAGGGGCGCATGTATGTACACTCTTTATTGGAGCAGGCTACCATTTTACCTTTTCGTACCAGCGGGGAGTCGCAGGTGGGGCAGGATTCGCCGATGGGGCGATCCCAGAGCGCAAAATCACAGTCCGGATAACGGCTACAACCGTAAAATATTCTGCCGCGTTTGGTATTGCGCTCGATAACGTTGCCGGTTTTGCATTTGGGGCAAGGGATGCCCAGAGACGCGGAGGGAAGGGGCTTGATATTGCGACATTCGGGAAATCCCGAACAACCCAGGAATTTGCCAAACCGGCTACGTTTTACCAGCATAGGTTTACCGCATTTGTCGCAGATCTCG
>CAYGFT010000062.1:0-4333 GCA_964349275.1 uncultured Candidatus Saccharibacteria bacterium | reverse complement strand
CCCATGAGGAACTCCTGCGGGCACTCCAAGCCTTAGAATAGTGCCTAAAAAGCTACGTTGATGCAACACGGAAAAGCCGAGGTTCGGCTTTTTTTATTTTAGAAAAGTTTACGCCGCCCCTTTCTCAAGATCCAGCACCTCATCTATGCGGATCTGCGAGACAAAATCTGCAACGTGGCTCACCAGTATCATCGCCCCTTCATATTGATCAAGGGCTTTCGCGATAATCGGAATATGGCGAAAGTTGATGTGGTTCGTTGGCTCATCAAGTATCAAGAGCCCAGGTTTTAAAAGCACGAGCCGCGCAAATGCCACGAGCACTTTTTGGCCCTCCGAGAGACGACCGATCTTGGTGCCGATCATCTCCGGCGTTATCAAAAATCGTGCCGCCGCGCCACGCATTGTCTCCTCTACTTTTTTGTCCATCACGGCCATCAAGGATTCGTAGACCGTGTCCTCAAAGTTGAGCGTGGAGAAGTCCTGCCGATAATACCCCACTCGCACGCCACGCGCTATTGTCATACCTTTGGCTTTGCCGGACGCCAGAGACTCAAGAAGCGTGGTCTTACCTATGCCATTGGGACCCGTGATAAGGAGGTGGTATCTTTTTTTAAGCTTAATGTCGGCTGTCCGTGCTACGGGCTTGTGGCGATGCATCACCCCGTATCCCGTGATATGTGCGATATCACCCACGATCTCGCCTTGGGCGGGAATGACAAAGGGGCGGATAGTCTTATCCTCACGACGCACATCTACTTGATCCTCCTCCATCTCCTCGATCTTCTCGCGCATTTTTTTGGCTACGTTACGCATCTTGCCACCTTTGTGTGCAAAAAAGTTGGCCTTTTCTTTGTTCTCTTGGATTTCTTTGGCAAGCTGGGCATTTTTTTTATTTTCGCGTTCAATCCGTGCGGCTATGTCTCGGACTACGTTAAAATAATTGCCATCGTACTTTTCTACTTTTTGGGTAAAAACATCGAGATACAGGACCCCGCCAGTAAATGCATTGAGAAATGTGGCATCATGCGAGATGACCATGCAAGTTTTTTTGTAGTCCACAAGAAACTGCGTCAGATGCTCGATACCTGCTTTATCCAGATTGTTGGTCGGCTCGTCGAGTAGCAAGAGATCCGGATCCTGTATGAGCGCAGATGCTAGGAGCAGGCGCGCCTGCTGACCACCGCTAAAGGTTTTGACGATCTTGTCTTTGGGGGCCACGAGGTGCACCACCTCAAGTACCGCGTCTATCTTGGGGTCGATATCGTATATTTTTTTATCAAATCTCCGCTCAAAAAACTCCCGCACCGTAAGATCCATCTCTTCACGCGGAATAACTTGCCGGGCTGTAGCAATAGTCAGATCCCGCTCTATATGGATACTGCCAGACTCGGGTTTGAGCGCTCCCGTGATAAGTGCAAATATCGTACTTTTACCCGCACCGTTTTGGCCCATGAGGGCGAGCTTGGCGCCACCACGCAGGCCAAAAGACACCTCCTTTAAAATGGGGTGTCGAGAACCGTATTCAAATGAGACATCATCAAACCGCAATATAATTTCTTCGCGTGGCATCGCATAACCATACTCTATTTTTGAAAAAATTGATACCCCCAAAGAGTTTTATTGCCCGAGTTGAAACCCCGCGTAGATCCCGAGCACGCCACCTATAGCGCTAAAAATGTGAGATGAGGAAGAAAAAGCTTCCGCTCCCCAAAGTGAAGGCAAAAACCCACCCAAAGTGGATCCCACAAACATCCCGATCTAGATTAATGATTTTGAGGTCATGGAGTATTTCTGGTGAAATCCATATGATGAGATTTTATCATCACATATTTTATTCTCCCCTCATTTTTCATATAAAGTAAAATAAGGCAAGTTATCCAACCCTATATAGTTAAACATTCGATAGTTTGCACGGCGAGCGTGAGGAGGAAGCTTGTATTTCTTGAGATTCTTTTTTGGTACAAAAGGATAAAAACGAATTTCTTGATGTTTACCAATTTTGTCGGTCCACTTGAAATTGGCGATCATTGGTGGAGTAATATAACCTGATTTTAGAACCTTCTCCATAATATCCCAACCCGCCCCAAAAATTTCCTTTTTTGGTTTTGACTGATTTGTTTTTACTTGAGCACGAAAAGAGCATCCCATGCATTGTACATCAAACAATGGGTAGCTTGGAGGCAAAAGCATTAATTTTTTCTGGCAATTTGGGCAAGGGACAAGAGCGGCCACTTCTTGCTCCCCCCGATCTCCGTGAAGCTTATTATCCGCCATGCCACAATTAGATCATGGCGGATCTATGAAATCAAACTATCTTAGATCAAAAACCCTCGCTTGACGTTTCCTCATACTACCCCCGGCGTAGGCCTTCTCAAGACCAGCGACCTCAATCTTTTTCATCTGCGCATCGCCTGCATCACCCGGCCAGCTTTTTGAGGGTCGGGATCGCCCAGGAGCTGGCTAAGGGCTTTGGGGATGATCTGCCAGGAGACACCATACTTATCTTTGAGCCAGCCGCACTGACTCTCCGAGCCACCATCAGCAGTGAGCTTCTCCCAAAGATCGTCAACCTCCGCCTGATCCGCACAATCTACAAAAAGTGAAATAGCCTCGGTAAATGTATATTGCGAGCCGCCGTTTAAAGCATAAAATGTCTCTCATCGTTAAACCACAAAAATGGGGTAATCTTTTGGATAGAACTACATTGAGAGTATAAAGGCGGCAAGCATCATCCCGACAAGCTGGTAGCTCGTCATCACAAAAATTTGCTTGACCCAAAACTTTTTCTTGGTGTTTGCCCAGACGACTCCGGCGATCTGTGTCGGCACGATAAAACCAAGCCACACCCAGCCCGCAACTCCGTAGGCATGGAATCCCACACCTGCCATCTCTAAGTACTGGATAAACATGGCAAGCACAAAGGTAAATACCAGGCTCAACAAAAACTGCAGGCCGTAAAATGGCGCCATGTCTTTTTGCATCTTTTGGAGTTCCTCTTTAGAAAGCTGGGTCGCCTCCATAATGTCCATCCACCACCTCCCGAACATGAGTGGTGAGTACCACAGCGCCCCCAAGATAAACTGTGCGATTGTGGCACCAAGTATAGCGATATAATGTAGTTCCATATAGTATCTTACTGATAATGGTATTTATACTACACCCAAAAATTGCGATGCACTAGATAAACGGCAGGTACTGCAAAAGTCCATAGGCATACGCGGCTACAAAAGCCAGTGATATATTGAACACCAAATTCCCTAGCCCAAGAGTGAGCATGACCCGCCAAAATGGGTAACCAAGAAGCCCCGCAGGAATAGTAATGACGTCGTTTGAAAACGGGACTATACAGCCATACAGGAAAAAGAATACCGGCAATAATCGAGGATAATTTTGCTGGACGCGGGACAACGTACCGAGCACCGACTGCATACGTGGAGACAGAAGCAACCTCCCCTGACTCCCCAGATAGTACGAAGTCGAGTCACCAAGCATGACGCCAACCGCAGTGGATAGACCAAGAAGCAACGGGTTTAATCCTCCAACCGCAAGCGCTACCAATACCATATGATACGGGATACCACTAAATGTCGTGAGGCCGCCCAAGAGCGCAAGCACAAACATAAACAGATAGGCATTTTGAACGCCGACAAACCCGATGATACTCTCCGGAGGCAGATAATAAAACGTCAAAGAAAATCCGATGAAAACTAAAATCGGTATGTAGCGCGGTGCATAGGTGATAAACTTCTTTATCATGGTGTCGAATCAGGGAGTACCACCGCTCATGGAGCACGGCGAGACGGGAGGATCTTGGTGCTGTTTTTGACAATACGGATGAGTGCCGCCCGGATCTGCCCGCCAACACCCATCTCTCCGACAACCACGACATGATCGCCAACATGAAACCCATCCTGCTCTCTCCGGATCCCGCGACGCACCACCGTCTGGCTGGTAATCTCAATCATCCGCTCTTTTACCTTGGTATCTGCAATGACAAAACCACTGTCCGTCAGTCGTGTAATCTCCCCAAAATACTGCTTGCCCTGCCAGCGCACATACCCCTGCATCCCCATCAAAAGCAGTACGCCAGCAAGTACGACGCTCAAAAGTATAAGAATAAACCGCGTATGTTTACCTTCGAGGAGATGGTGCATATAGCTAAGCATAGCACATCTGTACCCGTAAGATTTTATTTTTTATGCGCGAGGTTGCCGTTGAGTTTGAATGTCGGTATCTGATAGTTTATCGCCTCTTCGGCTTTTGGAACTACTTTGGTCGTTTGCTGCCGGTCAGGGACTCGAACCCCAATACCCGCCTCCAAAGGGCGGTGTCC
>CAYGFT010000061.1:0-4367 GCA_964349275.1 uncultured Candidatus Saccharibacteria bacterium | reverse complement strand
CAAATCAAAAATCCGCCGCGTATTCCTCCCGCACCTTCCTGCGCGGCGGATACCAAATCCCGCACAAAAAAGAGCCGAGGCAAAGCAAAATCCTTTTTCTCTCGCAAAAATAGTTTTTGCTTTGCCTTGTCCGCATTGAAGCCCCGCCACACTGCCTGAATACTTGGAAGGCAGAACCCCGAAAGAAAACGCCCTTTTCTTTTTCAGAAAAAATCGGATGCGCACAAATCAGAAAAGTAAGGAGTGTTTTCTTTCGGGGTTGCCGAGCGGAGCGAGGCAGTGGCGAGGCTTTCGTCGTTCACGACTTTTTGATAAAGTAAGTTCGAGCGAAGTCGTAAAGGCACTCCGCAATCAAACTTTCAGAATTTTTTATTGCAAGATATCCACCATTCTACTTGTCTCTCCGGTGTCTCGGGTGTAGGCTGGATTTGGATGCTTATTTATGGGGGTTATATATATGCAGCTACAGTGCCGGAAGTGTGGAAGTAGGTGTGTGACGCCTTTGTGGTGGTTCTCGTTTTGCAGTGCGTGCAAGTGTTTCTCCTGGCTGTATCTTGTTTCTTTACCGCAAGAGTCCTAATAAGGGACTTTTTTGTTTTGCCCGCACGCTTTTTGTACAAAATAAAAAAGGCGCTCTAGGCGCCAAACAATGGTATATAGTAGTTTCGTCGCCGGAGTTTGACCAACAGCGCCGGACATTTTTGGGTCAGCTCTTGGTGTAGCTCTACTATGGGAGCAACGTTCTTTGCGGCGATTTCCAACCGTTTGCTCCGTATCGGCTCGGGGAGGAGATAGTTTGATTTTCTTTGGTTGCAGGGGGCACACGCCAGCGTATAATTCTCTAATGCATTTTTACCTCCTCTTGAGACGGGGTCGATATGGTCGATCGTGAGCAGATGCGTACCATAGCCATTACCGCAGTATTGGCACATATAGCCATAAAAAACCATAAGGGCAGTCCGTACTCCTATAGATATGTAGGGCACTGCGCGTCTCCTATCTCATGCAAAGATATCTCTCTATATCATAGCCATTTCGCCGACTAGCTCGCAATTGAAAAATCCGTCGGGTGTGGTATTATCTGAGCTATATTCTGTACCACCTTGGTCTTGCCCGCCAGTGGGCGGGTCAGCTGGGTTAAAAGTAACGGGGTTACTTTTAACGGGCGACTACAAATAATATGTTATAAAAAGGTGTTGCCCAGGAATGAGCAATGCCGACCTAGCTCAGTGGTAGAGCAACGGTATAGTCCACCCGCCAAATTTGCCAAAGTAGCTCAGTTGGTAGAGCAATGCTTTCGTAAAGCAGAGGTCGTGGGTTCGAATCCCACCTTTGGCTCACGGCAAATGGCGGGCAGGTAAGCCGTAGGTTCCGGGTTTAAATCCGGGAGGTGGCTACAACTTTATGGTTCTTTAAAAAAGAAGGAGGTAACTGTGCCTAGGAGAAAAAGACCTCAAAAGCATGCTAAGGTATCTCGAAACAGAGAACGAACTTACCTGTTTTCTTTTGAGATGACGGAACTCATAGGGCTCGATATAGAGAAAGATTCTCGTCGGGTGGAGCTTGGTATCCAGGCAAGTTCATTTGAGGACGCTTGTAGTAAGCTGAAAGTTCAACTACGGAACACCAGACATTTGCAAGCTCTTGATCGCTTTCGGGTGTGCATAGGTAATGGCGGTTGGGAATGGCTGAAGACCACAGGATCTCCTGTGGTACTAAACTACCGAGATATTTTGGAAAAAATTAGCTTTACCCGTTTGGGTTTCTAAGGGGCTCCCCCCCCTTTTTTTATTTTGCTATTTCCCGTGCCACTACTTCTACAATGAAAAACTTCTCTGAACATGTCGAAGATTTGATGCTAAATAAAAAATCCTCCGCTAAAGAGGATTGTTGCCATTCTAAGCTTCATGATGATGCATAGTAATGTAGAGAGGAGAGGCAACTAATTGCCAGTATCTCCCAACGTAATCTGGCCGTTTACTCCGATGAAAGCTTAGTTTTTTGAAGGTTTTCCACCTGCGTGTTTCTTTATCAATCCAGCCGATTCTGAGTGAACCCAGAATGAGTTCTTTTTGGTATGTGCCCCATACGAAGGTTATCAAAGAATCTCTGACCAGCACCGACGTTGATGTAGTTTTATCAATGCGGACGGATTTGTATCGCCGTTTCGGGAAATTCCAGATCATTTTGTCCCCCCATGTTTTTTATATTATAGTATGGTTGCTACGGCGATGCAACTTTGTTCATATAGGCATGTGTGTTAGCATAAATCGCAATGAAAAACCTTTCCGAACGTGTCGAAGATTTGACGCTAAAGGCCCGCACTGCGCGGGACCGTCTTTGACGTCGCGGCTAAAAAAGAAGAGATTCTCAAGCTAGAGGCCGAGACGTCGAGTCCTGATTTTTGGCGTGATCATCGTCATGCCTCCGAGGTTTCCGCGCGTATTGCGGGTCTTAAGGAAGAAGTAGCTTCTTGGGATATCCTCTCAAGTGAGATCGCAGAGCTCGGGGAGCTTTTGGCAATTGCCGGAGATGATACGGCGGCGCTTGCCGATATGGAGCAAAGAGTCGCGGATCTGGAGCGTAAAGCTGGAAAAGCCGAGTCCGCACTCTTTCTCTCGGGCAAGTATGATGCCGGTAACGCCATTCTTTCGGTATATGGAGGTGCGGGTGGCGAGGACGCCGAAGACTGGGCTGGTATACTCGCGCGGATGTACCAAAAGTATATTGAGTCCAAAGGCTGGAGTATCACCGAGCTTCATCGCCATACCAATGACCATGACGGCATCAAAAACGCTACCTATGAAGTCCGCGGCAAGTTTGCCTATGGATATCTCAAAGGCGAGCGCGGGGTGCATCGCTTGGTGCGCATTTCGCCGTTTGATGCCAACAAGCGCCGGCACACTTCATTTGCAATGGTAGAGATCATGCCCGAGATGATTGACGAGGCGGAGCTTGAGATTCGGCCCGAGGACATCGAGTACAATTTTGCACGTTCTTCCGGCCCCGGAGGACAAAACGTCAACAAGCGCGAGACTGCCGTGCGCATTACGCACACACCTACCAATATATCAGTTGAAATCCAGACCGAACGCTCCCAAGCCCAAAACAAAGAGCGCGCGCTCCAGCTTTTGCGCTCCAAGCTCTATCAGATCCGCCAGACCTCGCGTCTGCGTGAGCTCGATGAGATCAAAGGCGGCAAGGTAGCTATCGAATGGGGAAGTCAGATCCGCTCTTATGTATTCCACCCATATCAGATGGTCAAAGATCACCGCACCGGTGTCGAGACCTCGCAGGTAGATAAGGTTCTCGAGGGGGAGCTCGAGGAGTTTGTGCAGGCAGAACTGAAAATATAAAAAGTAGTAGGTGATAAGTCGTAAGTAGTAAGTACTGAAAATACAGTATGGCTGGATTCCAGGATCTAAAAGTTTGGCAGTTTGCTCATCAGTTTGTATTGAGTGTCTATAAAGCGACGAGGGAGTTTCCTCCCGAAAAAATACGCTTTAGTACAGCAAATGCGTCGTGCCACGGTCTCAATTGCTGCAAATATTGCCGAGGGAAGCAAGCGACGGGGTTTGAAAGATAAGGCGCATTTTTATAATATAGCGGATACATCTTTGGAGGAGGTGAAGTATTATCTTATTTTGAGCAAGGATTTGAGTTATGTTACAATAGGCGGGTACGAAAAGCTTCTCAATTCTGCCGAGGAGATAGGCCGTATGTTAAATGGACTCTTAAAATCTCTCAGATCTCTGATTGGTTGACTCCAAACGTATCCCTTAAACCTTATCCCCTACAACTCTCCCATGATCTTTTTCGACAAAGTTTCCAAAATCTATGCACCCGGATCCGCCGCACTCGAGGATGTCACACTTACCATCGAGCCGGGGGAGTTTATTTCCGTGGTTGGTCAATCCGGCGCGGGTAAGTCCACTTTGCTCAAACTTTTGCTAGCTGAAGAAAAACCGAGCGCGGGCAAGGTATTTTTTGAATCGCTCAACATGTCGGATCTCCCGCTTGCTGATCTCTCCAGTGTCCGACGGCGTATTGGCACGGTGTTTCAGGATTTCCGTCTCCTGCCCAACAAAACCGCCTACGAGAATATCGCATTTGCGATGGAGGTTGCAGGTCAGCTCGATGAAAATATTGTCTCGGACGTTCCGCAGGTGCTCGAGCTTGTAGGGCTTGTCGATAAAGCTTGGCATTTTCCGCATGAGCTCTCCGGCGGGGAGAAACAGCGCGTGGCCATTGCGCGCGCCATTGTGAACCGGCCGGATGTCGTTATCGCAGACGAGCCTACGGGCAATCTTGATCCGGTAAATACTTGGGAGATTGTAAAGCTTCTTGCCAAAATCAACGAGCTTGGC
>CAYGFT010000060.1:0-4901 GCA_964349275.1 uncultured Candidatus Saccharibacteria bacterium | reverse complement strand
CCTTGTGCTATGATACATACAATACTTAGGTAACTACATGTCTATGCATATTGGGAAATATATTGCGGCAACAAGCCTACTTACAGCTCCTCTCTTGGCTTTTGCCCAAGGCGGAGGAGAGTTTGATGACTTTGTCGGACGTCTCACCGATGGTCTCAACGTTGTTATCGTATTCCTGTTTCTCGTCGCGACCGTAATGCTCTTGTTTGGCATCGTTAAATACGTTGCGGCTGGAGATGACGAGGACAAAGTAACCGAGGGACGAAATCTCATCATCTATGGCATTATTGGCCTTGCGGTCATGGTAGCACTTTGGGCATTTGTAAATGTCGCTATAGACTTCTTCTTTGAGGGAAGAGACTTCCATATTCCCGATGCCGGTGACGGACTCCCTCAGCAATAATTAGCAATCATGTCTCTTGCTAAAAAATATAGCCGCCTCCTCTTGGGCCTTATAGTCGGCTTTCTTGCCTTTTCTGCCGAAGCCCAAACCCAGCCACAAGATAGCACGATTACTATCGCACGCGTGTTTGCACGTCTGACGGTACTTTTTAATCGCATCATCCCATTCCTAGCACTTCTTGCTACCGTGGTATTTATCTGGGGCATTGTAAAATATATTTCCGCTGGAGACCAGGAGGATAAGGTGGAAGAAGCGCGTAAAACAATCGTGTATGGTATTATTGCTCTTGCCGCGATGGTAGCAGTTTGGGGTCTCGTGAGCGTACTCTCAAGTGCTGTATTTGATGCGGGTGTGGATGATCTCCCTGGTCTCCCCGGACCAGACCTCACACCATTTCTTGGACCTGACGGTGCCGGAGCTTAGGAAAACCTTGCACAAGAGACATGGAAACTCTATGCTATAGAGCATGCGAGATAGTTTTTGTTTGATTGTCTAAGCATAGTATTCCTCCCTGCCCCCATGGCGGATATAGAGTAATTTCAATCAACTAATAAAATATGCTGGGGTGGCGAAACTGGTAGACGCGCCAGCCTTAGGAGCTGGTGGGGTAACCCATGAGAGTTCGAATCTCTCCTCCAGCACAATTGGCAAATAAAGAAAATCTTGCTATAACATAGAGATAAAAAGCGGGTATCGTATAGTGGCTATTATATCTCCTTGCCAAGGAGAAGATAGGGGTTCGACTCCCCTTACCCGCTCATATCAATATATCCGCCACAAGGGCGGGTATATTGCTTTTGGAGAGTATTGGGGAGGCGAAGGGCATCTCAAAAATATGAACTGCTTCATATTTTTGAGATGCCCTGGTTTTGGAGGAGATGTTTTGCCTGTACCGATAGGTGCGTGCAAAACATTGGGGGAGAAAGACTCCCCTTACCCGCTCACAAATAAACAACACCCCAGATAGAGGGGTGCTGTTGATTCATTTACCATATCGTCGCTGTCTGTTTTTATACTCTTCAAGTACCCGCATAAAATACTCCTTGGTAATGTCCGGCCAGTGAATCGGCAAGAAAAACAGCTCACTATACACACCTTGCCAAGGTAAAAAGTTGGAAAGGCGCATCTCGCCACTTGTGCGAATTATCATATCAGGATCTGGGATATCACTCGTCCATAAATATTGAGCAAATGTCTCTTTGGTAATCGGTAGCGATTTAGTATCATCCGCAATAATCTTATTTACCGCTTCCACTATCTCGTCTCTGCCACCATAAGAAAGCGCAAGACACAGGGTAAACTCTGTATTATCTTTTGTAGATGCTTCGGCCTCGGCAACCGCTTCTTGTACATTTTTAGGAAGCATGCTCCGCACCCCTGCAATGCGTAGTCGGATACCCTTCTTGCCAAGCTCCTCTAAATCCTCCTTGAGGAGCTTAATAATGAGACCCATGAGATATGAGACCTCTTCGGCGGCCCTGTTCCAGTTTTCACTTGAGAATACATAAGCTACCACATGTGTAGAGCCAGCCTCTTTGGCCCATAAGACAAAGTCTTTAAGCTTTTTGTACCCCTCCTCGTGACCCTTGAGCGTAGGGAAACCATGTGCCCGCGCCCAGCGGCGGTTCCCATCTACAATCACACCAATACACCGCGGCACACCATTCTGTTGTGCTTCCATAAGCATTCTATACCTTAAGAAATGACTATAGTAAAATCTTTATACTCGCCGGTAGCACCGGACCACGCCGTTTCTACTCGGTCAACTCGTGAGAGGAGCGACCCTCTGCTCATCCGACTCAAGAGAGCTTTGAGCCTTTGCTCTTCCCCTTCAGCAAGTACCGCCACCGAACCGTCAGTATTATTGCGCACAAACCCCGTAATACCAAGCGCCAATGCCCCGCGGCGCACAAAATCGCGAAACATTACCATTTGCACGCGCCCAGTAACCTTACATTCTATACGTCGGTGTGTAGGGGACATATTAAAATAGGAAAGAGGGGCTACCACCCCTGTTGCTATTATAACAATAATTTTCTATTCTTTGTTTCCACATGGGTACTATTGCTCTATGGCAAATGAGACAACAACCGTGCCATCGTCCTCTTTCTTTAGGCGCATACTTTGCGGCACTACAATATGTGGGTTTGCCATAAATGACTCCTGCACCCCGTTGATCGAAATCGGCTCGGTGAGTATGGTATCCGGAGCTCGCATGCCTTCAGGGACCAAAAGTGTTGCCGAGCTCGGCATTACGGTCGCACCCATTATTTTGTAGCCCGAAGCTGGAGATCCGGTGGTACGCACCCGTATGGGCACACTTTGCGTAGAAAATTTCTCTACATCCAAACGGATGACTGATGGATCCATATTCACTACCGAAAGGGACAGCGGTCGCTTTATGAGATCGCCCGTGATGCGCACCGTATTGAACCCGGGCTTGAGATCGCTCGCATCGATGGCAAGCTCTAGAGAAGAAGCATCCACGCGATCAAAAGCATTTTGCCCCCTCCCCTCCAAGGTAACCGTGACTGTGCGCGGGAGAGACTCCTCAACAATATACTCATCAGGGAGATTACGATAGGTGACCGGCAAAGCAAAATCACGCTGGACAGTACCCGCCTGAAACGCTATCAAAAACCAAATCGCAAGAGCCGCAACTAACGAAAATATTTTCTGCGCAAGATTTTTTTGGACGATATTACGCATGAACCCCCGTGATCCTTCGGAAAATTTTTGCTGGAGAAATGAATTGAGCTCTGTGGTAAACTGATCAATCGTTTCTACCACATACAGTTTGCCGTCCCGAGCAATCGAAATCGTCCCCTGCTCTTCAGATACTACAACCGCAAGCGCATCAGAGCGCTCCGCAAGACCAAGTGCGGCACTATGGCGCGTACCGTGTTTACCTATTTCTTTAAAATTGTTTGAGAGTGGCAAGTGCCCCCCAAATGTCTCAATACGATTGCGGTTGATAACCATCGCCCCATCATGCCCAGAAGAAGTAGGATCAAAAATGCTCACGATAACCTCCTCTGATATAACACCGTCCAATGTCACTCCGCCCTCTACGAGACGATCAATATTCTCACGCCCATGGATTACCATAAGCGCTCCAATCTTCTCGTGTGCCATATGTGCAATAGCCTGCACTATCTCATCCATCGCAGGTGAGGAAGCAACCAACGGCTGGACTTTGCGCTCACGAGTACCAAATACCGCCACCAACTCAAAAAATCTCCGCAGTTCGTCTTGAAATATTACTACAAGCACCACCAAAAATACACCAAAAAAAGACTGGAGCACAAGCACCGTAAGATAGAGATTAAAAACTTGCGCCACTACATACACACCGACAACAATGGCGATACCCGCCAAAATCAAAAAAGATCTCGTTTGGCGAAACAATAAAACCGCCGTGTAAATCAGAAGGGTAATGAGCAGGACATCAAAAAAATCAGCAACATAAAAATTACGTGCAACCGCCGTAGCACTCCCCACTTGAGCAATATTTGCGAGTAATGTATCTACACTATAATTCATACATATCTGCCTACTCTCTATAACCTAACGAGTATAAACAAGTAATAGCTTCTTGGCAAGACAACTACACAAAACATCCTGTGATATAGTAAAGAGTATACTTAGTTAGTATGTCAGAAAAAACATCATCTCAAATCTCGCTTATTGCGCTCATGGTAGCTAATAGTGTGCCCCTATGGGGGGTGCTATTTTACGGTTGGGATCTATTCCAGATACTCTGTATTTATTGGCTCGAATCTGCAATCGTAGGTTTTTACAATATTTTTAAAATGATTATTGTCGACAAGCTCTTGAGCATAATTTTTGTGCCGTTTTTTATAGTACACTATGGTGGCTTTATGACCGTACACCTTATCCTCCTCTTTGGATTTTTTGCGCCACCAGGATTTGAGTCTCAAGGATCATTTTTTCCTTCCCGAGAAATCATACTGCCTCTTTTGTATACATCTTCTCTGCCGTTTATATCACTTTTTATAAGCCATGGGATATCGTTTTTTTACAATTTTTTGGGCAAACAAGAATACAAACATGCAAAGTCGGGTACGCAGATGGAAGCGCCTTATAAAAGAATTATGATCATGCACATAACCATTCTTTTTGGCGGGTGGCTCGTATTGCTCTTTCAAAACAAAGTCTATGCGCTCTTGATATTAATCGCATTGAAAACGGCGACAGATATATACGCTCACAAAAAAGAACATGCCTTGCTATAGTGGATTTCTTTGGTGTATCTTTACCGTACGACTCGAAACCATTTCCTGAAGAACTCCTGATCGCCTCCGCTTCTCTACACTCTACCAAGAAACAAAAACCCCAGTAGAGATTTCTCTCATACTGGGTGTGGGGGGAATTCCGCCGCGCCTTCGCTTTCCGCCGCCGCCAATAAGGAAGTTGTGTTTGCCCGCCCGCCCTTGCGCGCTAGATTTATCCCCTTTAATCATATGTATCATTATAA
>CAYGFT010000059.1:0-4989 GCA_964349275.1 uncultured Candidatus Saccharibacteria bacterium | reverse complement strand
GATCTGACATTCGAAAAGTATTTTAAAATTGCGTTTTTGCCGGCGTTTGTGGGGTATGTCGCCGCCATATCGGTGTGGTGGATTCAGTACGCGGTATTTTAGGACGGATATGTAAAATAACAACCTCTCGCCAGGGAGATGTTTGGGTATAAAGTTGTAGCAAAAATATAGACGGGAGACGAGAGCCGATCCCGGGTCTTTACATAAGGGTACGTGGCGCGAGAACCATTGAAAACAAAAGCCCGCTCTGATACTATGGTATAGTTAAAAAACAGCACTCCGAAAAACGAATATACCATGGCCCCATCGTCTAGCCTGGTCTAGGACGCCAGGTTTTCATCCTGGTAACACCGGTTCAAATCCGGTTGGGGTCACATATACTGGGAGTATATGTGACGGGCTGTCAAAAGACAGCCCCGGTAATTTTGTACGACATCCATTTTTTGCTCGAGGCTATGCCGAGGAGTATAGTCGTAAAAAATCATCCTAGTGCAACCCAGCATATTTTACTCCATGAAACCCTGATGGAATCCAAGTATTTAAAAACATGCGCGATTAGCTCAGCTGGTTAGAGCGTCACATTGACATTGTGAAGGTCAGAGGTTCGAGTCCTCTATCGCGCACCATGTATCCCATTCTCTATGAAGATGATGATGTTCTGGTGGTCAATAAACCTGCCGGTATTTCCGTGCATCCGGACGAGCACCGCACGGAAGGGACGCTGATTCAAGAGATCGAGATGCAGTACCCTGGGGCACAGCTTGCCCATCGTCTGGACAAGGATACCTCCGGCGTGCTTCTAGTCGCAAAAAACCAAACAGCATTTGAGTATTGTAAGGATCTTTTTCGGGACCACAAAGTCGAGAAGTCATACACTGCACTCGTAGTAGGAGAGGTCAAAAAAGACGAGGGAGATATTGTGCTCGCGATTACGCGCTCCACTAAAGATTTTCGCAAACGAGTTTCCACCCCGCTCAAAGGAGTGAGTGACGCGCGAGCGGCAGAGACTCACTTTACCGTACTCAAGCGCTTGGGCGGCTATACACTTTTGGAAGTACGTCCCAAGACCGGTCGCACACACCAGATCCGATCGCATCTCTCGGCCATCGGCCATCCAGTGGCTTGTGACCAGCTCTACGGAGGCAAAAAGTATGCCTGTCCATCCGGACTGGGCAGGCAATTTCTGCATGCTGTCTCACTTGCTTTCCCTTTGCCGTCCGGTAAGCGCTTAGAGGTGAAAGCTGATTTGCCCGATGATTTAACTACGGCCCTACGGGATATTGCCAAATAGGTATATATTTGCTAGAACTTATAGATATGAAATCAGCATCATTTGTCGTATCTCCGGTAAACATCGACGAGCGAAGAGCTTTGGATCTTCGTCCTGGGGATACGGTCAAAGTCCACCAAAAAATCAAAGAAGGGGAGAAGACCAGAACCCAGATATTTGAGGGTCTGCTCATCGCGCGCAAGCACGGACGCGAGGCCGGTGGTACGTTTACCGTACGCAAAATCGCAGAGGGCGTGGGTGTGGAGCGTATATTCCCGCTTTTCTCTCCCATGATTGAGAAGATAGAGATACTTAGGCATTCCAAGGTGCGCCGGGCCAAGCTCTACTATGTACGCACCAAGGCTTCCAAGGAACTTCGCTGGAAGCAGGTGGTGCGCAAAGAGGCGGCGATAAAAGAAAAAGAGGTCGCTTCAGCCCCTGCAGAAACACAAGAGAAGGAATAACACCCTTCTTTTTCTCAGTAAGTTGGTAGACGCTATATACTTGATGTTTTTGTCCTTGCTCTCTATATTGAAAGAGTGGCAGGTATCAAACCGCAAGGAAAAGTAAAAATGAAATGGTCCCCGGAGTTTGCCTACGCACTCGGTTTGTTGGCAAGTGACGGTAGTCTATCAAAAGACGGGCGTCATATTGACCTTACATCAAAGAACAGGGATCAGTTGGAGACCTTCCTTTCTTGTTTGCATCTGAATAACATTATAGGTGTTAAGGTATCAGGCAAGAATAGAATCTCGTACCGAGTCCAGTTTGGCGATGTTTTATTTTACAAATTTCTGCTCTCTATAGGTTTTATGCCCGCGAAATCAAAAATATTGGGTGAGCTGAAAATCCCGAAAAGGTACTTTTTTGATTTTTTAAGAGGGTCGTTTGATGGAGACGGAACGTTCTACTCCTACCATGACCCGCGTTGGAGATCGAGTTTTATGTTCTATACTGTTTTTATAACCGCGAGCCCTGCCCATTTGAAATGGCTTCGGGAAAGCATTTCTTACCGCTTGGGAATACATGGACATATTACACACGATAAAAGAAGAACTACATATCAGCTTAAATATGCCAAGAGTGAATCGATAAAATTGTTAGGGAAGTTATATGAGAGCAAATCAGCGCCGTACTTAAAACGTAAATACTTGAAAGTTCAAAAGGCTTTGCGTATAGTTGGAGCATCAATATAACACGCGCGGGTGGTGAAATGGTATACACGCCAGCTTGAGGTGCTGGTGTCCGAAAGGACGTGGAGGTTCGACTCCTCTCCCGCGCACTAAAGGGCATCGTGTTCGCAATGAGAAATAAAAAACTAAGATATTGGCAGAAGGGGTTTTTGGTGGGTGCCTCTTTCCCGATGTTTCTACTGCTCTATTTATTTTTGAGAGAAGCTGTGGCCTATAATGGATATTGCGTGGAACTTGGTTTTCTTTTTGGTGGCTCCTCCGCTCCTCGCGCGTGTTCTTTTTGGGAATATCTAACGACAGGCTTTGGGTTTACTTTTGATATATATCTCATCATACAAAATCTTTGGTGGGCATTCTTGCTGGTGATACTCATTACGACATTTATTGGGTATATGCTCGATAAAAAGCGGATGGGGTAAGCGAGCAAATAGCTCTCTGTGTACCACAAATAACAACCGGATATCGGCTGTTGCTATGTTTGGCTATGTTCGTTAGAGGGTTTTCGTACTAATATGTATACATGGATCTCCACGATAAAAAATTTATATTTGTAGGCGCCACACTTATCTTGTTTCTCTTTTTTATGGCGCTTGGCATGTATCTCTTTTTTGAGAGATATGAAGTTCACACAATACCCAATCAAAGGGGATGTACCATGGAGGCCAAAGTCTGTCCCGATGGATCGGCAGTAGGGCGCTCCGGTCCGAACTGTGAGTTTGCTCCGTGTCCACTAGAGTTGGATGACCGATATAATCGGCCGTGCGAAGATCAATGTGGTGATGGGGTGTGCCAGGAGGTGGTGTGCATGGGTACGGGATGTGCTTGTGCTGAAACGCCATTTAGCTGTCGGCAGGATTGTGGTTTGCCCATCAGCGGGTCTCCCCCTGGGGGGATGCAGGAGTAAGCAAACTCAAGGTGATCATAGGTGTAAAAATAGCGCGTCTTCCAAAGGTGGCTATTTTTTTGTATGATTTTGAGAAGCAAATCGTCTGCATATTCAGGGATAATATATTGTCTATGGAAAACAAAAAAATAGTGTTTGCGGTTGTTGGTCTTGCGATCGTTGCCTTGCTCGGGGGCGCGGGTCTCTCCTGGTATTTGGATGCGCGCCAGACGGGGGACCTTACTGGTATTATGAACGGAGATTTTCCAAAGGACGGCACGGTGCTCAAGGTGGATGGTGAGATCGTCTGCCTGGAGCGCAGGGACGGCGCAAAAACAGAGGAGTGCGTCTATGGTCTAAAAGCCGATGATGGCAAATTGTACAAGCTTTGGGGTGTGGCGGGCACATACATCGAGTCAGGTAAGCTGACTGCGGGCAAACGCGCGCATGTAGAGGGGCCGTTTTATATATTTCGTAATGACCCATACGAGGCGCCGGGTAAAATTAATGCCGATGTGTTTGAGAGTCTGGATACTGCTCCTTCTTTGGGCAAGGGCATACTGGAAGGGAGGGTTTCGGTTGGGCCAATTTGTCCGGTAGAGCGGGAGGGTGAGCCGTGCAAGGTCCCACCGGAAGTGTATACTTCGCGTGAGGTGTTGGCGTTTACTCCAGATAAAAAATCACTTATGGCACGCATACACCTGGATACCGAGGGCAAATATCGATTTGAGCTCGATCCAGGCACGTATGTGGTGGAGCTTGCACCAAACGGTATAGATAGCAGCGGCGATCTCCCTAAAACCATAACGATTGAGGCGGGCAAATCACAGGTCTTTGATTTTTCTATAGATACGGGCATTCGGTAACTATGCCTTGTCTCCCAAAAGCTATTTTGGTACCTTCGATTGCAAGAGCTTTTTTACACCAACCATAGTACATAGAGGAGGCCGTTATGTTGTGCGAAGCCGACGGTCATTTCATTGGAGTGAGGCATCTGCCGCTCCAGGGCCTGCGAGAGCTATTTTACAAAGTTTGGGCAGTTGAGCATGTCATACACAAAGGAGCAAGCGATCCTCGCTACATAAGACATCTTGCCTCTGCGCTGGTTATTCCTGAGGTACATGCGATCAATGGTTTTCTTGGGAGCAGAGATGTTCTGCTAAAGGAGGCGTGTGGTGCGGCCGCCCGGCGTCTGGGAGCAAAAATAATATGCGACCCGCCATCTTCGCTCTGTGAAATACTAGAGCATCAAACCGTGCATGCGGTACTGGTACGAGTAAGTTCTCGGGAGCAATATGTGGGAGAGCATCTTTTGCGCTATGCCAAGTCGTTTGGGAGTAAAACGCGCCTTGTGTGCTTTCGAGAGGATGATTTTGTGTATCTCCGATTTGCGATAGGAGCGCTCAAGGTTAGCCGCGCACATCTCTTGATGCCGGGGGGTGAGTGGTTTCTTAGGACTAATCAAGCGTGGATGTATGAGATGATCGCTACCGCAATACTGCTTTGTATTTTGCGGCCGGATTTTTGCCCCACGCCGTCCATAACGTTTCCCTAATCTCGGAGAGTTGCCCGATGAACTCTCCGCTTTTATTTTTTAGGAAAATATGTTATTTTAGCGTTGTTATTTAATATGGTGTCTATGG
>CAYGFT010000058.1:0-5079 GCA_964349275.1 uncultured Candidatus Saccharibacteria bacterium | reverse complement strand
ATATAAAGGGGAGCAAGCAGGGTATAAGCTCCACCTTGACGATCGATCAGGTCGTTGAGGTGGTGGGGCGGCATCTCTTGAAATAGTTCTTTTAATCCCGTGCCTATCCGGTCTGAATAGATAGGCAACTTTCAGAGGAACAATGATTTACACAAATTATTGTTCCTCTCTCAAATTGAGTTTTTCGATGGTCGGAAAGCTCTGATGAGTCGGAAACGACGAAAGCAGAAATGGAAGTTCTTTAAACTCAAAAAACATTCCAAACATTTTTTAAGGAGGTTCCTATGAGTAGCTGGAGTGGAGCACGTGCAGGTTCGGGTGAAGTGTCTGTTACCCCTGAGCCAAAGGAGTTTTTCTTCGTCTTCCCTGACCGGGGTGACTCCGGGGTCGCCGAGCTTCTGAAACAATATCATTCTGCGGCAGACCTTGGGTCTGCCGTGGGGTACCAACTAAAGATTAGAAATCAGAGGCTGGTTGGCTGGTTCGAAGCACGGATAAGACCGTCCGGAGAACCTAATATCGTCCGGGCACGGGTTGACATCCCGTGTCCCCCCGAGTTCCTAGAAAGAGGAGAATTTTCCTGGCAAGAAAGGAGGGATATTTCGAAGATCAGGAAATACGCGAGTTTTTTTCAAGACCTCAGCCGCAACGTGGCCGAGGTCATCCCGATCACAAATCGGGATGACCTGAAAAAATGGCTTGAGGAATAACACTCTCAAAGGGATAGATGCTCAGATCATCTATCCTCCATATCTTAGTTTGTTACAAAAGTAATAGGTTGAGATGTGGAATCAAAACGGCCTCTGTTCGCAGGGGCTATTTTTGTTTGGTATGATGTGGGTATGATTATCGGCCACGAGCGACAGCAAAAGCTTTTGCATACGCATATCGAGCGTGGGGCGCTCTCACACGCCTATCTCTTTTCCGGTACCGCGCATATTGGTAAAGCTGTGGTAGCACAGGCGTTTATGCAGAGTATTGCCTGCGTACGTAGGCCAAGCGGGGTGCTTGCCTCTTGCGGCTCGTGCCCCTCATGCGTATCGTTTGTGTCAGGTGCGGGTGCTGATATATTTGCCGTTTTGTCACAAGAGACAAAAGACGTGTCATCCACATCAAGTAAAAAAGAACGTGAGTCCATCGGTATAGAGGAGATACGCGCGCTCAAAGAGCGAGTCTCTCAAACATCATTTGCCGGCGGGTATAAGTATTTTTTTATTGATGACGCCGCTTATATGACACGGGAGGCGGCCAACTCGATTTTAAAGATCCTGGAGGAGCCACTAGGAAATACCATATTTGTACTGGTGACGCGCGATGCATCTCGTGTACTTCCTACTATTCGCTCTCGTGTCTGGGAGGTGAAGTTTTGGCCGGTGTCTCCCTCTTTGGTTGCTTCTGGCCTTGAGGTTCGTGGAGTGAGCGCACGAAAAGCGCTGTCCATCTCTAATATTTCCCAAGGATTGCCGGGGCGTGCGATTGCATATACAGAAATGTCCGAGGCTGATATTGCGCACATACAAAAAGCGCGAGAGGACTTGGAGGCGCTCTTTACTCCAGACCATCTGCAGGAGCGTCTCTTGGCTGTTGCCGCGTGTGAGGAGCGTGATGCGTATACGCGGCTTTTGGCAAGCATGCTTGATGTTTTGGGGCATGATTTTGGGGTTCGGCTTTGGGAGGCGAGCGGACCCGCCGTGGACAAACAACTGATGGCTGATGCGCGGCGCTATGCGGATATGGTGAAAAATCTTCTCGCGCTTGAGACTGAGCTCCCGCGCCTTTACGCGAATATGCGTCTTGCATTTGAGTCTGCTATGATTTCTATGAGATAATACGCCCATGCAGTCCGTAAAGAAGATTATTATATTTTTGATTGTGATACTCTCGGTAGTGGCCGCGTTTTTGGTGGCATTTTCTTTTTTTAACAAATCCAATACTGATACGCCGAACACTGCAACCCCGGGGGGTCAGACAGGCGGGGATGCGAGTGTAGAGGAGCCGGATGCAGGCATTTTTGTCTCCAAAGATAAGGGGGTGACTTGGCATGGTGTGAGCGGCACCAAGGGCATCTCACCAAGTGTGATTCGATTTGGCAAAACCGCATCGGAGTTTTTTGTGGGCACTGCGGCTAAGTCTCTGTGGAAGGGGATTGATGAAGGCAAGTCATTTGCCGCGGTCACAGACGCCGCGGGGGTGCTCCCTGCAGACGCACGGATAGATGATGTCGCTGTTTTGAGCGGTGTCACCAAACACGCCTATGTGGCGGCTTCGTATGCGAGCAAAGGGCATGTGCTAGAATTTGCCGGGTCAGAGTTTCGTGAGCTCTACTTTGCGCCAACTACCAAGACCGCAGTCACGGGGATTGCACTAGACCCACAAGACGCGGATCATTTGTTTATTGTGGTGGCCGACGGATCATTTTTGGAGTCCACTGACGGTGGCGAGTCGTGGAAGCCACTCTATCGTTTTACCAGCCGTACCCCTACGCATATTCTCATGCATCCGCGCAATCCAAATGTGTTTTGGGTGACGATGGGTAAAGGCGGCGGAGTGTTTCGTACGCAAAACGGTGGCAAAGACTGGAAGAATCTGGATACGGAGCTTCGCAAGTTTAGCGGCGCGCGCAATCCCGAACATATTTATTTTGATGACGCCTCGGGAAGTCTCTACCTTACCTCCAAATACGGGCTCCTGCGCTCGCGTGATGACGGTACCACCTGGACGGCGATTAAACTGCCGGTGCCTCCTTCGGCTCTGCCGGTAGTGGCAGTCGCAGTCAATCCTAAAAATTCCCAGGAGCTCTACATCTCGGCGAGCGGTCAGCTGTATCGCTCGGTTGATGGGGGCGAGTCTTGGTCAGGCAAAGATTTTGGCACCAAGAGAAAAATTACGGCGATTACCATCAATCCGGCAAATCCGCGGGAGATCTTTATCGGATTTGATAAGTAGGGTATAGTAAAACATCTATGTCCGACGTTATAAAAGAAGCGAAAAAATCATTTGAGGGTATTGTTGCCTGGTTTCGTGAGGAGGTCTCTAGTCTGCGCACCGGTCGTGCCACGCCCGCTTTGGTGGAGGACTTGGAAGTTGAGTCGTATGGGTCAAAGATGCCGCTCAAACATGTTGCTTCCATATCCACGCCGGACTCACGTACTATTGTCATTCAGCCTTGGGACAAGTCGGTACTCGAGGGGATTGCCAAAGCCATTGAAAACTCAAACCTTAGTCTTCAGCCTATCCCTGATCAGGATGTCATTCGTATCGCACTTCCCCAGCTTACTGCCGAGCGGCGCAAGGGGCTGGTGAAGGTATTAAATGAAAAAGCAGAAGAGGCCCGGGTTCGATCGCGTCGGGGGCGTGAGGAGGCGCTCAAAACCTTGGAGCGTCTGGAAAAAGAACATACGATAAATGAAGATGAGAAGTTCCGCGGTAAGGCCGAGCTTCAAAAAGAGATAGATGCGTTCAATGCCGCTTTGGATGATGTGCGCAAGAAAAAAGAAACAGAAATAGAAGAGCTATGATACTTACCATACTGATATTTTTTGTGGTGCTGGCGGTGCTGATACTCTCACACGAGTTCGGTCATTTTATATTTGCCAAGGTGCGCGGGGTGCGAGTAGATGAGTTTGGATTTGGGTTCCCCCCAAGACTCTTTGGTAAACAATTTGGCGAGACGACCTATACGTTCAACGCTTTGCCATTTGGCGGGTTTGTGCGGATTTATGGCGAGGACTCTACCGAGGAGTCTCGGGATCCGCGGAGTTTTGCCGCACGAAGCGCGCGTGATCGCTTTTGGATTATATTTGCAGGAGTGCTTATGAATATTATCCTTGCCTATGGGCTATTTACCCTCATGCATGGGATAGGGATGCCGGACGTAGTGGGGGTACGGATTGCCGAGGTAGTAGCAGGTTCTCCGGCTGATCGCTCGGGGCTTGCCGCAGGAGACAAGATATTTTCAGTACTTACCAGAGAGGGTGAGAAGGTCATCAAGACTCCCGAAGAGGTGCAGGCTATTATTGAGGCGCACAAGGGACGTGATATTACCTTTAAGATTTTGCGGGGGGACGAGTATATACTCAAAGGAGTATTCCCACGCATCAACCCGCCTGCGGGCGAGGGTGCGGTGGGTATTGCCATGGAGCCGGAGATTGGCGTAGTACGGAGTGCTTGGTACCTGGCTCCTTGGGATGGTCTCAAAACCACGTATCTTGTGACGGTCGCCACCGTCAAAGGTCTTGCCCAGTTTTTTGGTGGTCTCTTTGTTTGGGACAAGGCGGTACTTGATCAGGTTTCCGGTCCCGTGGGTATTGCAAAAATTACAGGTGAGGCGTCTCGACTTGGGTTTATCTATCTTCTGCAGATCGTGGCACTGCTCTCACTCAATCTTGCCGTGCTTAATATCTTGCCATTCCCAGCACTTGATGGCGGACGGATCCTGTTTTTGATCATCGAGAAGATTAAGGGCTCTCCAGTAAACGCACAGGTGAGCCAGATGGTGCATCTCGTGGGATTTGTATTTCTCATAGGTCTCATGCTGGTGATCACCTACCGCGACATCGCGCGTATTTTTTAGTGTTGACAGCGGGTATTGCATAGAAAAGTCTTTTATGTAATATTAAAAATGTCGCCCAGTCTTATGTAGAAAATATATCGTCGCCTGCTCAAGACCAAAAAAGGGCGGCGGTTCCAATAGCGCTTAACCGTTTGGTAAGCATTATCTGTTGGGCGACAACCGTCGTCCTTTTTTGGTCTTTGGGGCAATGGAGCTTGTTAAAATAAACAATAATATGGAAAACAAAAAATCTATTTTTGACGAATTCACGGGGAAGTATGCACTTTCAAAAACGTTGCGGTTTGAGTTAAAGCCGCTGGAGAATACACCAAAGATGCTGGAAGATGAGAATGTTTTTGAGAAAGATAAGATTATAGAAGAGAAGTACCAGCAGACGAAACCCTATTTTGATCGCTTGCACAGAGAGTTTATCGACAATTCTTTGTCAGGAAAAAAGCTGGATGGTTTGGATAAATATTTTAATATTTTAGTTGAGCATCAAGGGAACAAAAAAGATAAGGATATTC
>CAYGFT010000057.1:0-5346 GCA_964349275.1 uncultured Candidatus Saccharibacteria bacterium | reverse complement strand
GCTTGGTGATATAGAGCCCAAGTCCGAAGCCGCTGATGGCAAAGTTGCGATTGCCGTCCGAAAGGCGTGTAAACTTGGCAAACAGTCTATCCAGATGATCACGGGCGATACCGATGCCGGTATCCGTAACCTCCACCAGGACCTTGTTGTTTTCAGCCTTTAAGGTAATAGTGATACTCCCCTGCTCGGTGTATTTGATAGCGTTGTCCACAAGGTTAAATACCACATTGCGTATTTTGACCTTGTCGATTGTAGAAAATACAGGTATTTTTTGTGGTTTCCAGGTAAATTTAATATTGCGTTGCTTCGCTTGGTCTTTAAACTCTTCATATACAGAGGTGACTACTTCTACCATATTTGCTTTGGCCATATCATACTTCATACGACCGTCTTCGATACGCGAGAGGTTTAGAAGGTCCTCTACAAGACTAATAAGCCGTTCGTTGGAGATATAGATGCGCTGGAGCGGGTCTTTCATTTTTTTGGTCAGACGCCCAAACGACCCCTCGGTAATAAGCGAGAGATAACCCTTGATGATAGAGAGCGGGGTTTTGAGCTGATGGGAAGCAATAGAGAGAAAATCTGATTTTGCCTGACTGACCCGTGCCAGCTCATCATTGGCGGTCTGGAGATCCTTGGCAAGCTTTTCGATTTGTTCCCGGGATTCTATTTCTTTTAGAGCGCTATTTACAATGAGTTTGCCAAAAAAGGCGACCGCTATGAGAATCCCCATCTTAGAGAAAAGTTCTTGAGGTGTGCTTACAAAAAATATATCAACCAAAAGCACGAAGATGATAAGAGCAGTAAAAAGCTCGATGGCAATGAGTTTAGTGTTGAGTAGACTATGCTTGAATATAGCGTATGTTATGGCTATCGCAAGAATACTGATAGCTACCTGCCCGACCCAATTTAGGGCAAAAATCCCAAAAAGAGGAAGAATAAGATTAGTCCCTGCTCCTATGATTGTCGAAACTAGAGTACCAACGAGAATATACTTTAGCTGTATCTTTTTGATACCATTTGAAGATTTATACGCATAAAACAAAATAATATAGGCAAACAAAAAGTACCCGCTTATATACAGCGCATAGAGGAGATGCAATGAATTATTGAAAATAATTATTTTTTCTCCCGTGGTGAAAAGGATATTTTGTATAAATACCTTATCAAGCACTATAGACTTAAGGAGAAAGAATGGGAATCCTGCAACAATAATATGTTGCCAAAACTTGGTAAAAAGTCTTTTGCCGGAGAACGCATCTACAAAATAAATGAATACCCAAGGAATAAATATCGCGCTTGCATACAATATACAAACCCACCAAAGACTTACCTCTACCGTTTCTGCGCTCCGATAAAATACCATGGATACTGCCCATGAGAGTAGTGAAAGCTCAAGTAAACTAAAGAGAGCATTTGGCTTCTCTCTTCTGTCTTGGCGCAGGACAAGGAGCCCTAGCACCAGATGGACCACGGCGGTCAGAATGATGAGCGTATTTTTTATATCAATGACGGTCTCGGGCATAGAGTCACGCGTGATACGATCGAACTCGTTCGATGTCCCGCTTGGTGATTATTTTATAGCTATTTTGAAATGTCGCTACGCCAAAATGCATTTCTTTGGCCAGCTCCACGATGTAGTTAGTATACTCCATATCTATCTCTCCCACAGCACGTATCGTGCAATTTTCATGTGAGGATAGCATGATGACCTCCGCAAGGCAGGAGAATATATCATGTTTTGTTTTTAGCCCAAAATTAAAATTAGCCTGTATCCCCTCTGCATGTACGGTGCCGGCCGCCGAAACAAGTACGTCTTTACGTTTTAGAATAACATCTGGATGGATATCTGTGGGCTGGGCATCATCTATAATAATACTTCCAGGTTTAGGGTCATTCTCGTTTATGAGTGCTTCGGGGGCATTTGTAGCAGTGACAATAATATCAGCAGTGTGTATGTCCTGTATCTGATGACTTACTGAAAAGTGTAGTGTCGCATGTGATGCGGTGAATTCTTCAGATTTCTTCTTTAGGGCATCTTCTCGTTTATAGGTGTCTATGAGAATAAATTGCTTAAACCCCCTATCGATAAGAAATCTGGTAACCGTAGAACCTATAGATCCTGCGGCACCTACTATAGCAACAACCGCGGTATCTTTTTTGATTGCGACTTCATCTGCAAGTTTCAATGCCGTTTCTGCTACTATGTAGCTGGTATATCCGGCGCCCGTGGTAAGTCCTAGGTTGTACGTATCTAAAACTTTTGATAACGCAGTCCCCCTGCCGGTAAATGATGCAGTTAACGCTCCAAGACCTATGAGTTTTGCTCCAAGCTTTGCTGACAAAATCAGGCTTTTATGTATAAATCGTACCGTGAGATCACGATCCTCCATCATTTGCTTGGCAGTCAAAGGGATAGTAATCACCCATCCTCGTATTGGCTTGCCGCTTACCTTCGATGAGACTCCTTTTACCTCCGAGAGTACGATAGGCCAAAAGTGGCGTAAAAAAAATTCACCCGCGCGTTGCGGTATATATTGAAACATTCGGTATTTGCGTGAGACATCCGCGTAGTCACGTGGATGCACAATGAAAGTAAAACCTGGAGGATTTAGCTCCCTTTGGATTGGCAAATGGCGCAATATTAAATCTCGAATAGCATGCAGTATAAGAACAAAAAACTTCATGCATCCATAATACCAAAAAAATCTTACTCCAGAAAAGAAAAAAGCCTCCTTATGAGGAGACTTGGGTCATGGGAGGACAAATCCAACATCGTTTGCTATGTTGTCGAAGCTAACCTGATCAGGCGGGAGGCTTCCTCCATTCGCACATACGGTGAGTGCACCGACCGCGCATCCAGGGATAATGTTTGCCGGTATACCAGGTAGTTTTGGGTAAAACCTTACTCCGGGGAGCTCAATTCCTACTCGTACCGTAGAAAAGTCTTGTACCAAGGAACTAGGGATTTCCGGGTGCGTATCATCCACGATGAAGCAGTTGAGATCAAGGTAGTCTCGATACTCTTTGAGATCATCTCCTTTCGGGGTAAGTACTACCACCACATGCGCCTTTTTCAGTTCAGTTAAACTACGGACAAACCGGCACTTACCGGTGCGGCGTTTTCTATCTACTCCATACACAGTGTAGCCTAGACTCTGCAGACTATCCGCAAGTACTTTTCCGATAAGTCCGACGCCTATAATAGCGACATTCACAGAACTACTCGGAAGGTAGAGGCTCATTACTGCTTTTTGAATAGAGTAGACAGTCCCTCGGATACTTAATGCACGCGCAGGCACTCTTCTTGAAAGCGTGTCAGAGAGTAAACTCGGTAATCTCCCTGCCAAAGCAAGTGAGGCACACCCAATATTTTGGCGTAGGCAATCTAGCTTCTCGACAATCTTACAGAGTCTCTGCTGATCTCCAGCAAGCTCTCCGTCATCTTCAGGTATTACCACCACTAATCCTCTTCCTTTTTTAGTGGATCCAGTAGTAATAATACCTGCTATCCCGAAGTGTCCATTTCTGAACATCCAGCTCAACCATCTTGGGCAATACGCCTTTAAATCATCTTTATCGCCCGGGTAGACAAGAAAGATATATTGGAAAAAGCGCACACCAAACCAAAGGTTGAATAGCTTAAGGGAAAGTAGAAAAAGGTCGCGAAACAGGAAATTGAAAGTAAGGAATAGTCCTTGCCTTGCCATACGAACGAGGCAATCACTAGCCACCGATCCTTCGATGGGCTTGCAAGTGCTTTGGGTAGTTTCATCCTTGAAACCAATGCCTGCTGGCTGTGTTGGTATTAAGTAGGTAGTTGATGCCGACATTGGCCGTCCTCCTTTGTAAAATTTCTAACTTTATTAGACCAGATACTAAATAAAAAAGCAAGGACTAAACAGAAAAACATAGAGATACCATGAGCATCTCTATTGGAGGGCCTGCTGTGCATGTTTTACCTGGGATCCGAAGCAAGACGGATGGAGGAGACGATTTGTTTGAATATAACCAGAGCTTCCTCGGAGGAGCACGCCTCGGAGACACATTGCATATCTGCATGGATCCCTCCCACATTTGGGGTAGGATACCCAAGCAACTTCAAAAGCGCATCCTCCTCTTCATAACGAGAAAATGCTATGACATAAGGTTTTTCTTTCGAAGAGGCAAGATCTAGAATATCTATCTTGAAAGAAGCTCCGCCCAAGTTCATATTCACATCTGTGACTTTTTCGGCACCCTCGAAACCCTTTTCGGGGGGGGGGATACTTATACGGAAGTAATAGCTGTCGTTTTTAAGACGAACGGAGAAATAGCGCCCCTGTTCTGTGAGCTTACTTACCAATTCAAAACTTTTAGGATATTCAAAAATGATCGCTCCCTCCTTATCCCTAAATATCTTCCAACCAGTCGCTGGATTAATCTCCGGCACAGATGGCGTATTATCTGTAGGTAAGATATGTTGCTGGTCTATGAATTGTTGCCTTACCTGCCACTCCCGCATCTCCTCCCGTTCATACAATACAAAACCACCCGCAACGAGTAGGGTGCCAAAAAGTATGAGGAATGTGGTGCTTTTGTGCATATAGAAACGGTAGCACACTAAAAATACACGCTCAAGATCATCCTCTTTACGATTTGGTACAGAGATAGCTCCTTTTTTAATATACCCATACTAAGCTTTTATTGATTTTACCTACCGTAAGTGATACGTTTATTTCATGCAAAAATCCCCTCTATTTCTCATCATCCTTGGCATACTCTTCATCACCGGAGGCTTTGTCTTGTATGAACGGCATAAACTTGATAGTTTAGTACCACCTCCTACTCCCATAGATAATCAGCAGGGAGAGAATGACCAACCTATCGCCATAGTCTTGGAGGGTACGGACGAGAATGGCTGGAAGACCTTGCGCAGTGAGTTCTTCGGGTTTGAGATGAAGTTTCCGGGAGAGTGGGAGGCGTATTATCCCAAGATGATGACGGAGGAAACCATTGTCAGGCAAATGTCAGAGGGATTGTTGCCAAATTTTGCATTTGGGAACCCGAAAAATATAAAAGAATACAGTCAATCCGCCAACATCATCAAGGAGAACGTCGACACTTATTTCCGAAAAATAGAGAATTCTATAAAAGAAGCAAATTTAGAAAATCGGTATTCATACCAGGAAAAAACCATAAATAATGCAAGGGCATATATTTTTATAGATAAGGAAAAGGTTGGAGTTAGTAGAATCCTTCTTGGTGGTGGCATGTATACTTTCGAAGTCAATGATACTCGTGAGCTTGATGGCCAAGGTGTTATTTATGATAACACCGAAAGGATGGAAAGAAACCCATCGAGAG
>CAYGFT010000056.1:0-5638 GCA_964349275.1 uncultured Candidatus Saccharibacteria bacterium | reverse complement strand
GTTCGAGATTCCAGGAGAGGGAGTCTCCGTCAGAATCATAAACCCGCATAAAAAACCCTCCTCTCGTGTCGCTCCAAAATTTTACTGATGCACGGCCATTGGCACTTTTGGCGCATCCAGCTTGCGCCTCGCCAGTACAGACGTTTTGGAGACACTTGTGGAGGCTCGTTCGCTCAAATAGCGTATGTCCGTGTGAGTATTCGCCTGTATCTCGGTCAAAAAGAGCGTAGTAGCCCCACATGACCTCATTTCCGCAGAGGTAAAATCCCCAGATATTTTCTTCCCCATTGGAAGCCGACCATACTTTTGAAAGAATGGGTTTCTCTAGGTCTAGGGAGATACTTGTCTGGAGTTTAAGTGTTATTGCGGTAGTAAGACGCATGGTGAAACCCTCCTGTTCCTATAACGCTATTCGGCGTTTAAAGGCTAAAAGCGCCCAAGGGAATACTGTGGATAACAAAGATAATTTGACAAAATTGTAAAAATATGATAGCCTTGGGATATCAATTCAGAGCTGATCCAGAGAGTAAGGATCGATCTCCATTGTTCAGTCCCTGTATTTGATACTTTACTAGCTTTTTTCTTACATCAAATGCAAGAAGGAACAATTGCCCGTCTCACCGACAAGGGTTTCGGGTTCATCAAGCGCGATGGAGAGGAAAAGGATCTCTTTTTCCATTCCAACGAGCTCGTCGGCGTAACATTCGACGAACTTCGCGAGGGTGACAAAGTGACCTTTGAAGTTGGCGAGAGCCCGAAAGGACCCAACGCGACCAAAGTGAGCAAAGTCGCCTAGTACACACTGTGTATGCAAAAATACCCCACTCGGGGTATTTTTGTTTGTGTGCTACAAAGGTGGTAGTCTAGAGGCATATGCAGATATCTAAAACGCGGACATTCCGCTGGTGGGAGGTAGGACTTATCAAGCTCTGCCTTATCTCTCTTGGCATTATCGTGGCGTACTATTGGGGTGAGTATATTTTTGGTTTGATGTGGCTGTGGTGGACGCTTTTTGGGGTCACAGGGGTTTATTTTATCTTAAAGTGGGTGCGGGAGGAGTAATATCTTATGGAAAGAAGCAACAAAGCAACATATATAGTACTTGCGCTTGCGGTCGTTGTTGGTCTTTTGTATGGCACTTGGCGGCTCATGAGCTATAGCGTCGCTCTTTGTACCCAGGAGGCTTTGCATTGTCCAGATGGCTCGTATGTCGGGCGCAGTGGTCCACAATGCGCATTTGCGCCATGTCCCAATCAAGTGTCATTTATGGGGACGCTCCAGCAGGGTAGTGATGGTTTTTCGCTTATTATTGCTTCACCAGAAAATGGTGGGGAGGTCAGCTATCGCATGCCGCTCATACTCAAGGTGAGTAATGTAGTAGGTCAGCTCGTGGGGCAGAAGGTGCGGGTATACGGAACATTTACTGAAGGGGTGACACTCGCTGTAGATCGCCTAGAGGAGCTCAATGAAGATGCGGGTGATCCGACGCTCGGCGAGATCGGCGTAGGAAAGACGCTATTTATTAATGGCGTGCGTGTTACTCTCGATACAATTATTCAGGACAGTCGCTGTCCGCTGGACGTGCAATGCATTCAGGCGGGATGGGTCACCGCACGGGTGACGCTTCAAAGCAACACCGATAAAGAGATCAGAGATATGCGCTCTGATGCGGGTGCAGTGCCATTTGATTCGTATCAAATCTCGATCGAGAATGTGGCGCCATCTCCAGTTTCAAGTGCGGTCCCCGACCTCGCAAATTATCTTGTAACCTTTCGGGTACGCGCTAATCAATAGCTAGTCCTCTGGGTAAAAAGCATGAGAGCGCCAACGTATAAAATGCATGCCAAAGTATGGGTATACCCCGGGATGGCAGGATGGCATTTTGTCACGCTACCTAAAAAACAATCGGACAACATAAAAAAAGTTTTTGGTGACATGAAGCGCGGCTGGGGATCGCTTCCGGTCATGGCTACCATAGGCAAAACCACATGGAAGACTTCAATCTTCCCAGACAAAAAAAGAGGTGCCTATCTCTTGCCGATAAAAGCAGAGGTTCGTAAAAAGGAAAAAATTATACATGATGATGTGATCATATGTTTATTGGAGCTTAGACCATAATTTTTTTTTGGAATAAAGAAAAAACGGCCTCTCCTTTTGAGGTCGTTTGGTTTTCGTCTCTTTAGCTGTGTTAGGGTTTTGCGGGATTGGGGAGTATTATGCGGAGTTGATTGCCGCCGCGTTTGGCGGGTGCGGTTACGCAGATGACTTTGTCGTCTACCTGGATGACGAGTGTTAACTCTACATCACCCAAAGGTTGGAGCTTAGCGAGCTCAATCCCCGGTTTGTCTGTGTCGTTGAAGTCATACAGATCAATGCCAATTTGCCAGCCATTATTATGGCGCAGGATATTTACAAACTGGAAGCCTCCATACTTGGGAGCATTGTTCCATTCAGATTGACCACCGAAATGAAAACCTTCCTTGTTTTTAGGAATGGTAAGCATAAAAGCACCGAGCTGATGCTGGAATATGAGCTGGGAGCCAAGGTAGAGACTCACCTCTATGACATGTTCAATTGGGCTATCCCAATCTCCTTGCCAGAGTACTTTGTTTGGGGAGGCGACTCGCGCCAGGATGGAGAGTTCATCCGGCCGGTTTTTGTTGAAGGTGATTGTAGGATCTCCGACAAGGGTAAGATCACAGCAATCGGTGATGTTAAGCGCATGAGCTGGGGTGGGTGAGAAAATTGGGGCGTAGAGCATCCCGAGGAGCAGGACAGTGAATGTAAAAATATGATGCATATCTTCTCCAAATGGGCGGGTGGGGGTGGTGGTTGTCAAAAAACATCTATGCCTCTGTGTAGTTTGGTTTTGGCTGTAGACACCTCCTTGGTGAGGGGCAGAAAAGAAACTTCGTATGTTAGTCTAGCATATTTCCGCTTGCTACGTGTATAGCGGTGATATCGTCCTGCATACGCAGAAGTCGTGGGCTTACGATGGTTACTAAATATTGTGCAAGGGTGAGTAGCGAGTTGAGCTCGGTACGTTTGGATATGGTTTTTTGCTGGAAGATGTAGAGCTGGTTTTGGATAAACTCAAAGTCATATCCCTTGGCGGTGTCTATGAGGGTGACCATAACATCGGGGGTAAACAGCTCGAATGTTTCTATATCAAAATCTTCAGGCGCGTAGGTGACAAAGTGATCGCGAAATGAGCTTTCCATAGGCATCTCTTTTTGGCCTCGTTTGCGAAAGCTTTTTAGATCAAAGAAATTTTTGGATTCTACCAGGATATGGGGAGCAATGCCGGGAAGGGTAATCTCGCATACGGTATAAAAATACGTTTGTTTTCCTTTACCGAAGCCGATGGAAAATTGATAGTTAAAAAATTGTAGGGGGTGCGCTTCGAATGAACCCATCACCATATTGTATGCGCGCCTCGTGTGTCCTTCTTGGAATAGTGTACCCTCCATATCGAGTGGATAGTCAGTGGCATAGCTAAACCCATTGGCTTTGGCAAATTGGCGCATGAACTCCTCGGACATCTTGCCGTGCGCGTAGGCGTACCCGCCAATAAACCAGATAAGGGGGAGTGCGGCTACGAGCCTCGTATCCAATCCCAAAGTGGCTCCTATAATACCAATAATGACAAGCAGTAGCCCGGGCACAAAGTACCATATGCCCCAGTGCTCCTTGATATAGGTCGTAGTGCTTGCGGTCACATCTTCAATAATCCCGATAGATAGTTTTTCCTCATACATATATTGAGTATAGCGTATATGTCTGCGGTCTATGCAATGAATCAAGACCGGTATGTTAGTACAAAAGTAGTAGGATTGTTGTTCTTGGTCGCTTTGACAAACAGGGGGTATGGGATATATAGTATAGACAGTCCTTATGCGCGTGAGTACCTTTGCTCCTCCTTGGGGTACTCTACGAACAGGAGGCGTGTTCCTCTGCGCCTCCTGTATCCACCAGGTCTTTTTATCTGATACGTTTTTATGCAGACCATCCTTCACGGATGGTTTTCTCTTTTGTCTCTCTATCCCCATCTTTCCAGATGATTTTTTTGCACATGGTATACTAAAAAATATATACAGGCTTACTAATCCCTCGCAATATGTTTAAGCGTCTTTGGTTTTTGAGCGCATCTTTGATTTTCTGGTGTCTACCGGTAGCGTTTGTATATGCCGCCCCTATGGTGAGCACGGTATCTGCCACGCCATCTTCTATTAGTAATGGGCAGTCTACACGTATCTCCTGGACGCTATCTGAAGGTACGGGGCATAGTGTCTATTTTTTCTGTCCTACCGCAGTAAAAATTGCCAAACTTGATGGTACATCATTTCCATGTAATACGCGCCAATCAATAAATACAAGCCCCTCTACCTCGGAGACGTTTCTTATCACCAATGCCAGCGGATCTCTGCAGTCTATGCGCGTACGAATCTATCCCAAGGACGACTCTGGTCTCGACTATGATCCGGGCTCTATGGATACCTACGTAAGCGTTGGTGCTAATCCTACGCCGATTACTGATTTTACCGTTTCTACTACTACTGCGATGTCTGGCGCTTCGGTCACGCTCGCCTGGGCGGGTAGTATGGATTTGATTGGCACGAATATGCGCTTTGACTGTGTTACGGATATCAAGGTGTTCCCGGCAAGTGCTACAGTAGCCAACGCACTTCCGTGTAATGCCACTGCGTATGCTAGCGATTTACCCACCTCGGGGTCCATCTCGGTAAGTTTTATCAATGATTCACTGTTCTCTCGGATGGTCTATGTGAGCGTACTGCCGGCGATTGGGTCGGGGAGTTATGATGCGGTACATGGTAAGTCCATCTCATTTGAGGTCTCAGGGCGCAAGCTCCCACCTGGACTATCGGTAGATACGTTTACGAGTCAAAAGAGCACCATAATGCCTGGTGAGCCGATTGTATTTTCTTGGACCTCACAAAATACTACAGGAGTAAATTTGCGTTTTGGGTGCAATGACGCGTTGGTAGTTTCCGAAGTGCGGTCTACGACTACGGTCGCTTTGCCGTGCGCTCGGTATGCGTTTTCCAGTATATTGCCGGCATCAGGCAGTGTTACACTTTCATTTACTAACAAGAGTTACGGTTTGCAGGGATTTACGGTAAACGCCATCCCGCAAATTGCCGATGGTACATATGATGCTACCAAGGGGCGATCAGTCAGTCTTACGATTTTGCCTCAGGGAGCTTCTGCGCCTGCCATGAGCAACAACCAGCCTACGCCAGTTGTCGTGCCAGGGAGCGCGCCGACTCCTATTATAGGTACGGTCAAAGTCGTACGCAATGTTTCATTTTCACGCTATCTGCAAAAAGGCACCAAACACGCACAAGTGAGCGAGCTTCAGAAATTTCTTGCACAGGATCCGACACTCTATCCGGAGGGCTTGGTGACGGGATATTTTGGTCAAGCGACAGATGCCGCCCTCAAGCGTTTTCAGAAGCGATATGGTATTGCCAAAGAGGGCGATGAAGGATATGGTCTCGTGGGTCCCAGGACGCGGGCCAAGCTCAATACGCTCGTCTATTTTTAGTCGGGGTCGGGGAGCAGCATTTACCAAAAAACATTTTTGGGATATAATGTTGGACGCCCAGATTTTGCTCTC
>CAYGFT010000055.1:0-5773 GCA_964349275.1 uncultured Candidatus Saccharibacteria bacterium | reverse complement strand
TACTTACCAAAAGAGACCTGTACCGCCTCATACCCATCACGCTCTTTGGTGCGAATGATTTTGACTGTTACCGGACCAGCCTCAATAAGCGTGACGGGAGCCACCTTACCATCGTCCATGAACATTTGGGACATCTCTATTTTTTTACCTAAGATAAACTTTTTCATACTGACTATTACTTTACTATCTAACAAAATGCCGGGACTGGCCCGGCACATTTGTTTGGACAATCCATCAAAATCGCGGTTCCCTTAACTCATCTTGATTTCTATATCCACACCGGCCGGAAGATTGAGATTGGTGAGAGCGTCTATAATCTTTGGGGTAGGATTGAGGATATCAATCAAGCGCTTATGGACTCTCATCTCGAACTGTTCTCGCGCATTTTTGTGTACAAACGTCGAACGATTGACCGTGTACTTGCGGATCTCAGTCGGGAGGGGTATAGGGCCTACGACTTCGGCACCATAACGGCTTGCCGTATCTACAATCTGCCGCACACTCACGTCTATGACCTTATTGTCGTAGGCGCGTATGCGTATGCGGAGTTTTTGTTTTTCCTCTTCCTTCTTTGCAGCCATGTAAGGTGCCCTTTATTGTTGTAAAAAAAGCGTACTATCTAATAAATACTAGGGAGCTTATTTGGTGATCTTGCTCACCACTCCTGCTCCTACGGTTTTGCCACCCTCACGGATTGCAAACCGCTGTTTTTCCTCTAACGCTACAGGTGAAATAAGTTTTACCTTGAAGGTAATCGTATCTCCCGGCATGACCATCTCGGTCCCCTCCGGCAGAGTTACTTCTCCAGTAACATCGGTGGTGCGAATGTAGAATTGCGGCTTGTAGCCAGCGAAAAACGGCGTGTGGCGTCCTCCTTCTTCCTTGGTCAAAATATACACCTCAGCATCAAACTCGGTGTGCGGAGTGACGGATCCCGGTTTGGAAAGCACCTGCCCGCGCTCCACGTCCTCTTTCTTAAGACCACGAAGCAAAAGCCCAGCATTGTCTCCTGCCATACCCTCATCCAAGGCCTTATTGAACATCTCAATACCAGTCACTACGGTCTTAGCGGTATCACGCAAACCCACGATCTCTATTTCCTCATTGAGCTTCACGGATCCGCGCTCAATGCGTCCGGTAACCACCGTACCACGTCCTTCGATAGAGAACACGTCCTCTACCGGCATCAAAAACGGCTTATCCTTCTCGCGCACCGGCTCAGGGACATAGTCATCAAGAGTCTGTACCAGCTTCAAAATAGCCTGCACGTACTCATTGTCTGGAGAGGTCGCCTCTAAAGCCTTGAGTCCGGAGCCACGAATGACCGGAGTAGTGTCTCCTGGGAAATCATATTTAGACAAGAGCTGACGAACCTCATCCTCTACGAGGTCTATCATTTCCTTGTCATCCACCATATCAACTTTGTTGAGAAATACCACGATTGCAGGCACACCTACCTGGTGCGCCAAGAGAATGTGCTCACGAGTTTGTGGCATAGGACCATCCGTAGCAGATACCACTAAAATAGCACCATCCATCTGTGCGGCACCGGTAATCATGTTTTTGATATAATCGGCATGTCCCGGAGCATCGATGTGGGCATAGTGCCGCTTGTCCGACTCATACTCCGAGTGGTGGAGGGCAATAGTAATACCACGCTTCCGCTCTTCCGGCGCGTTGTCAATCTGGTCGATTTTCTCCATCTTTACCTTTTTGCCGGCCAAATTGAGCGAGTGCAAAATAGCCGCTGTAAGAGTGGTCTTGCCATGGTCTACGTGGCCAATAGTGCCGACGTTGACGTGGGGCTTAGATCGTTCAAATTTCTCTGCCATATATGTAGTGTTTAGGTAGAACGCCTGGCTATCCCTCTTGGTAGCCATGTCGCCCTTCCTTAATGGTTAGTAATAATATGTTAGACGTTCATTGGGTTTTTTGACCAACAGAGCCAAAAAAAGAAACCCCACCAGAACGTATTCTTATGACAAACGTATAATTGAAAAAGATAGCAAAAATAATAAAGTCCGTCAACCCCTATAGGGGGAGATCATCAATCCGTATCTCCTCCTCAAGCCGCATCCCTGCAAGACGCGAGCCGATAGTGCCGTCTTTTTCGTTTCCTTCAGTATTACCTACATTATCCAAAGCGTCAACCCCAGCGTCATAAGGCAAAGGAACCTGCGCATCTCCCCCCTCCTCGCCGGCGCCTTGACTCTCCTTGTCGCCCGTCTCAAACTCAAATACAGGCAAAGTGCTCGCCTCTACACCACTCAAAGCTTCGTAGTCTTCCGCCTCCATGACTACCAATCGCCTGCCATCAGGGGGAGCATAGAGAGAAGGGCGAATCCTATTTTTTATAAATTGTGCTATGGGACTAAACATATGAAACGCAAGAAACCTTATTTGTGACCTCTCCATCCTAGATCACCCCTCGCCGGCACGCAAGAAATAAAAAACGTCTCGAGAGAGACGTGTGCCTGTAAACCTATGGGAGACTTTGATTACCAGTCATGTATCGCTCGGCCAAAAGACGCAACTTTCGAAATCGCTTGACGTTATACCCGCCGCGCCACATATGCACCGGCGAGACCTCGGGAACGACCGTCCCCCACCAGCCCGACTCGTGCACCATCTGGCCAAACCGACTAAGATCCAATATTCCCTTACCTGGGTCTGGGAATATATTGGCCCCAAAAATCTCCCCACGTGATGGCTGATAGTTATTGAGATGAATTTCCCGAACACACAGCCTCAACTGCTCCCAGCCGCGGCTAATACAATCCCAAAGCCTGCTCTCCCCCTCTTTCGTTTCCTGAACACAAAATTTACGAAACCGAACATCCCCAACCGTATCTGCCCCAAAACACCACGTCGCGTAGTGTTGTGTATCAAATACCAAGGGTAGTTCAAGCCGTAAGGCCAGATCCAGAAAATCACTGATATGCATGGAAAATTCTCTGGTCACCGAATTGAGCAGGGAAAACGTCTGGAATCGAAAGTTGCCCCGCAGGCGCCGCCAATCACGCATATGATGCGCATACACAACCAGCGGCTCCTCCTCAATAACTTGGCACCAATCCAAACCCTCTCCTGACACTTGCGGCAACGCCCCCAAATGATGGAGCACCCAATTGGAAATTTTGGGCGACTCATCATAGCTCCAGGCCTCATGAAATTGAAGTTTGAGACCCGCGAGGCTTGCTTTTGCCCGCCACTCAGACAGACTCGTGAGCTCGTTTTGCCACAAGAATACCTCGATACCATCAAACCCAGCATCTCGCGCCAGCTCGCACTTATGTGTGATCGTAGCCCCTATCATTGAGATATCGGGTATAAAATACTCAAACCTCCGATCCGTTTCTGCCATCTTCTACCTCCCGTCTTTGTAAAATTTTCAAACAAAAACCGTACTATCTATACAATGAGAAGCCAAAAAAATCAATGCCTCAAGATATTGAGGCATTGATGTATAGATACGAAAAACGCTGGAGGCTACTTTCTCCCCTCGATGATTTGCTGGGCTACGTTATTGGGCACCTCCTCATAATGAGAAAATTCCATGGTGTAGGTTGCGCGACCCTCCGTCATAGAGCGCAAGTTCGTCACATAGCCAAACATCTCCGAGAGCGGGACTTTGGCATCAATCACTTTAAGATTTGGCCGATCGGACATCTGTTCGATTCTGCCGCGCTTGGAGTTTAAGTCTCCGGTCACCTCACCCATAAACTTGTCCGAGGTGATCACTTCTACTTTCATAATAGGCTCAAGTAGTACCGGAGCGGCCCGTTTGACCGCCTCCTGCATGCCGATGGATCCTGCGATTTTAAATGCGGCCTCGGAGGAGTCTACTTCATGGTATGAGCCATCATAGAGTGTGACTTGTACGTCCACTAACGGGAAACCAGCAACTACCCCCTTGTCTGCGGCCTCACGTATACCCTTTTCGATTGGAGATATAAACTCTCGTGGAATAACACCTCCCTTAATTTTGTCTACAAAATCAATGCCCTTGCCGCGCTCCAAAGGCTCCACCCGTAGCCATACGTGCCCGTACTGACCGCGTCCTCCAGATTGACGGATGTATTTACCCTCTGCTTCTGCCATCTTTTTGATGGTTTCTTTGTAAGCGACCTGGGGTTTGCCGACATTGGCCTCTACCTTAAACTCACGCTTCATGCGATCCACCATAATTTCAAGATGAAGCTCGCCCATACCGGCAATAATCGTCTCGCCAGTTTCCACATCTGAGCGAATCTTGAATGTTGGGTCCTCTTCGGAAAGGCGCTTGAGTGCGATACCCATCTTTTCCTGGTCAGCTTTGGTGCGCGGCTCAATACGAAGTGCCACCACTGGATCCGCAAATGTGATCTTTTCTAAAATAATTGGATGCTCGGGATCGGATAAGGTATCTCCTGTAAATGTGCTCTTGAGTCCCACAATGGCGCCGATCTCGCCTGCAAAAATTTCTTTGACCTCTTCGCGATCATTGGCATGCATGCGGAGTATCCGGCCTACCCGCTCCTTCTCGCCTTTGGTGGAGTTGTAGACATAAGAACCGGCATCCAGTTTGCCCGAGTATACGCGAAAATAGGTAAGTTGCCCGACAAACGGGTCGGACTGGAGCTTGAACGCAAGCGCAGAAAACGGCAAAGCATCATCAGCCTCGCGGGTCTCTTCTGCATTGGTGTCCGGGTGGAATCCTTTGATTGGCGGGACATCCTTGGGGCTTGGTAAGTAATCAAGTACACCGTCGAGCACAATCTGCACACCTTTGTTTTTGAGCGCTGATCCGCAAAATACGGGAACAAGCTTGTAGGCAATTGTTGCTTTACGCAGGGCCGTACGGAGCTCGGTCTCGCTCATCTCTTTCCCCTCAAGAAACTTCTCGGTAAGCGTCTCGTCACTCTCGGCTATTTTTTCTACCAATGTAGCACGCCATTTATCAGCCTCAGCTTTAAGGTTTTCCGGTATCTCCTCTTCCGATACCCGCTCACCGTGCTCGCCCTCAAAGGCGATTTTTTTCATTCGCATGAGATCAATAATGCCCGCAAAATCTCCCTCCAGACCAATCGGGATCGTGACCGCAACCGCATTGGTAGTTAGACGCTCATGAATCGAGCCGAAACTTTTCTCAAAGCTCGCACCCATGCGATCCAACTTATTAATGAAACAAATGCGCGGCACATGGTATTTGTCCGCCTGGCGCCATACAGTCTCGGACTGTGGCTCCACGCCGGCAACACCGTCAAATACCACAACACCCCCGTCCAATACGCGAAGTGAGCGCTCTACCTCTGCGGTAAAATCCACGTGCCCGGGAGTATCGATAATATTAATACGATACTCACCGCCAGCCGGATTGTAGGTGCGCTTCCAAAAACAGGTAGTGGCGGCTGAAGTAATCGTAATGCCGCGCTCGCGCTCCTGCTCCATCCAGTCCATAACTGCGGCACCCTCATGCACCTCACCGATTTTATGAGATACGCCAGTATAAAATAAAATACGCTCGGAAACTGTAGTTTTTCCTGCGTCGATGTGAGCGATGATACCGATATCACGGGTTTTGTCTATGGGATATTGTCTCATAAGCAACGAATAACTAATCTTGTACGAATTTACGAATCAAAATTCACAATTCTTTTGGAGTGCACACCTTGTGATCCAAAATTGATCAGGATAGCGAGCTTCTTATTACTAATTTTTAGATATTCCAATACTTGATTGATATGTTTCTGGGAATACCTGTCACCCTTTTTAATCTCTACAACTATTTGAT
>CAYGFT010000054.1:0-6105 GCA_964349275.1 uncultured Candidatus Saccharibacteria bacterium | reverse complement strand
GTGTTACGCTTCCATGGGCACAAACCGCTTGTTATGGATTTAAAAACCGCACGCTCTGCTGACGATACTGATCATGTGGTAGCGGTGTTTCAAAAAAATGGTTTTTGGGGAGCGCTCTCAAAGACAAACCACGCCGTACTCCGCTATCGCGAGCCTATATACCGCGGTGTCCGTGAACTTGCGCTCTCTTATTTTCATGAATATTTTCTTGATACCGGCCAAAAAACACTGCGGAGCTATTCTCGACCGCTTGATTTATCGCGATTTGACCATAAAAACTGGATGACTACAGAAGAAGAACTTTTCTATATCCCTGACTATCTCGATGATACGCCCCATACGCCGATACTCACCAATGCCATGGCAAGAAGTCTGCGCCCTGCAGACCCGATAGAGATAGAGGCAGGCAAGCTTGTGGAGTGGAAACGATCAACCCATCAATCATGAATTCCAAGTACATCCAGCACAAATGCATATTCGAACGCAATATCACGCAAAAAATTGTACCGCCCGGACGAGAACCCATGCCCAAGATTCATATTAGTCTTTAGGTAGAGCCGATGGATATCCGTTTTACACATACGAAGTTTTGCTACAAATTTTGCCGGTTCCCAGTATTGCACTCTCGGGTCATGAAATCCCGCTATCACCAGCATATGTGGGTATACCTGCGGATGGATGTTATCGTATGGTGAGTATGATTTTATATATGCATAATATGCTGGGTCTACCGGATTACCCCACTCATCATACTCCATTACCGTAAGCGGTAGCGTAGGATCCAGCATAGTGTTGAGGGCATCCACAAAAGGTACGTCTGCCACAATGGCACAAAAAAGGTCTGGGCGCATATTAGCAACAGCACCCATCAAAAGCCCGCCCGCCGAAGCGCCGTATGCTATGAGTCGCTCAGCTGATGTGTACCCCATTTTAATGAGGTGCTCTGAACAGGCAATAAAATCCGTAAACGTATTTTTCTTTTTAAGAAGTTTACCTCCCTCATACCACTCTCTTCCGAGCTCTCCACCACCACGCACATGCGCTACCGCAAATATCACACCCCTATCGAGCAAGCTTGTACGGTATGACCGAAAGCGCGCGTCGTTATTTGCGCCGTACGCACCATATCCATAGAGATAGAGTGGGTGTGTACCATTTTTTTCTAATCCCCGTTTGTATACCAAAGAGACAGGCACCTCTACCCCATCAAGCGTAGGGACAAAAATACGCTCCGAGACGTATGCATGCGGGTTATATCCTCCCAATACTTCATCCTGTTTTTTTGCCTCCATGGCACACGCATCCATATCGTAGTCATATACAGATTCCGGCGTAATAAATGACTCATAGGTAAACCGCAATACATTGGTGTCAAACTCCGGATTCTCATGCAGCCAGCACATATACGCCGGCTCGGGGAATTGTACATAGCACTCTTTTTTTGTATCAAGATGAATGGTGCGAATTCTTCGTAGTCCCCGTTCACGCTCAACAAGCACCATGTGGTGTTTAAATACGTCCACGCGCTCTATGTTGATAGCCGGGCGATGTGGAATAATTTCTTCCCAGTACTTTTTCCCCGGTGTATGGACTAATGTACGCATCAAGCGAAAATTCTCCGCCTCGGCATTTGTTCGGATATAGAAAAAATCTCCTGCATGATCCACATAATATTCTATACCCTGGACCCTTGGCTCAATAAGACAAAAGGTTCCTGCAGGATCCCGAGCAGGCAAGTACCACACCTCACCCGTCACCTGACTTTGGATCTCCAAGAGAATAAACTCCTGACTTCTGGTACGAGAAAGATACAGGGAATATGCGTCATCCGGCTCGTGATATACCAATACATCCCCCTTGGAATCCGTAGCCAACACGTGTCGCAATACCTGATAAGGCCTATCTGCGGCGTCTAGAACCGTATAGAAGAATGTCTTATTATCAGAAGCCCAGGCAAATGCCGCATAGCGCGTATTCGGGAAAGACTCTGGATATATGGTACCGGTACTAATATCTTTTATATAGATGGTAAAACGTTCCGAGCCGCTTGTATCGACAGAGTAGGCGAGTTTTGTCTGATCAGGGCTCAATTCAAAAACCCCAATTTTGAAGTATGGCGCTGAACGCGCTAGCTCATTCTCATCCAAAATAACCTCTTCGGGGGCATCGAGAGACTGGTATTTTCGACAATGCCTTTGGTACTCCTCTCCCTCTGCAACCCGAGTATAGTAATAATAGCCGCCCTGGCGCTCCGGAACGGAATAATCAGCCTCCTTGATACGCTCGCGCATCTCTACAAAAAGTTTTTCTTGCAAATCTTCCGTATGAGCCAAGCCCATATTTGTATACTCATTCTCTGCGGCAAGATACGCTCGCACCTCTGGATCGTCGCGCTCACGAAGCCAAAAATATGGGTCATTGAGGCTGTCGCCATGTATCTCTGTATCATGTGGCAAGATTTTTGCTTTTGGCGGCTCCATACATGCTATTGACTAATATAATAAATATATTGTAATAAAAATTACTCCTGCCCTTCCCTACCCATCTTGAGAAGGGCATTTTATCCCGAAAAACAAAAAAGCGCCAGCAAGGCACTGCATCATTTTTTTGCTGTTTTATAGCACCTTCATACTCACCTCCTGCCCCAAAAATGAAGTCTCTCAAATACATAATACACCAAATACACCGTGCCAATCGCAACACTCGCACCCACAATAATATCCAAGGGGTAGTGCACCCCCGCAATTACCCGAGCTATGCTAATGCACAATACAAATACGTAGCATAGTATGCCTCGCCTACGATCAAAGAGATATATTGAAGCGGCAAGTGCAAAGAAAAACGCCGCATGCCCCGAAGGGAACGAGGAGCCGACATTATGACTCCCGAGAATATTTTGCACGCCTTCGAGTGCTAAAAACGGCCGTGGATGATGATAGAGCGCACGGATAATCGGCGTCCACACAAACCGAGATATCACAACGGAAAAACCTGCGAGTACACATACTTGAAACTTTTCCCACAATGACTTTTTATCGCGGTATACAGCTGCCAGGAAAAAAAGCCCAAGAAGGTAAGGGGCATATTCGGCAAAAAATATAATTATCGCGTCAGCAATCCCCCACCTCCCTGCAAGATGGTTTAGTACAAAGAAAAGTTTTATGTTTAGAGATTCCATGTAAAGAAGCAGGTCATGGTATCACCGAGATTGCCAAGATCGATCTCTCCGGCGTAGCCAGTAAAATACTGTCAAAATCAGTGCGTAATTTATAATCGAAAACTTCCAATTGACCCAGGAATGACCATAGGGAAATTTCCACTCCCAAAGAGGCCAAAATACCGGTGTAGGGTAGAACTGATAACTATGCGTGGGAATATCTGCAAGAATATGCAATGGCCAGCCAAGCATCTCCCATGATAGTCGGCGACGTATCAGCCATATAACAAAAAAAACAACCAGGAATACTAGCAAACTATGACTAAAATCATAGAGTCGATACGAAAGAAATGACATGTGCGCAATCGCCGGATGTACTGGCTCAATAGCGTCGGGACGTGGAAAATCTGCAAACGTCCAGCCATTGGCAACAATATTCCAAAACATCCAAAAAAAGAAGAGTGAAAAGGCAAACAAATCCGGAAACACACCCCAAAACGCTGCAAACCAGACACTGAGCGGGCGAGCAGTTTTTTGCCGAGTGGCTTTTGCGGCGGCCGCAGCCCACAGTCCATGAGAAAAAATATCCATACCTACGGCCTCGGGTGGTGCGAATAATCATCGGCAAACCCCCGACGAGCCGAGTGTTTAAAGAGAGTATTTACCAAGAAAAGCACAATACTAAAGAGTAGTGCCCACCAAAAGTTTGCGACATAAAACCCCGGTACAATAGCTGAAGCAAGCATGATCAAAAGCGCATTAATCACAAATGTAAGCAACCCCAACGTAACAAGATTAATGGGGAGCGTGAGTACAAGCACCACTGGTCGGATAAATGTATTGATAAGCCCAATTACTACTGCCGCCACCACGGCCACAAAAAAATTATCGACAGAAACCCCGGGGAGAATATACGCCGTAATAATAATCGCGAGCGTCGCTACAAACCAATGTATAAGAATACGCATACCAGATAGCTATTGATTATATTCCCCTATTATATAGCCCTCTACCACGCCAGTCTAGGTATGGCTCGCGTCACGTAGAAAAGAAACCTTACCCTCCTCTAAAAGTTTTTTCCAATTTATTTTAGTAAACAAATAAACAATCCCAAGCGTCCCAATCTGCACACCTAAAAAATAGATATTAAATATTGATCCCGCTGTAAGATTTAAAAGTGCCTGATGCGCGGCTTGAGCAGAATATGCCCAGAATGTGTAGCTCACCAAACGTCCAAAGAGGAATGGCAAGGCGATCAGCCGCAGTGGCAAGGCGGTAAGCCCATATGCAATAAAAAGTTGATTGGAGGGGAAGGGGCTAAATGCATACAAGAGGAATATACCGAAAGTAAGCTCTCTTCTCACCTCAAGATACCCCTTGATATGATCAAGATTCTTCTTGGTAGTCTCACGCAATATATTCTGGCGGATGAGTATGCGGGAGAGCTTGGCAAGACTCAACCTTCCCAGTGTGGCTGCCACTGCCGCGATGGCCGCAAGAAGTATCACCGGCACCCCAAACCGTACCGAAGCAAACGCAACGACGGTCCATGTTCCTGGGACAAGAAATGGTATAAGATTGAAAGCAAAAATACAGAGAAAAAATAATCCGTAAAATAGCATAGGCGTCTATAGGCCTAGCATAGCATGGCTATGAAGAAAAAATTGATCGCCTACTCCTGATCGAGTTTGAGCTTTACCATGCCCTCAAGTTCTAGGTGCGTTTCGGAGGACGTATTGGAGGACGTTGTGGTGGCAGATGATTCCAATCCATCATCATCACGGCGAGCATCCTCATCTATGTCCGTATCATTATCTACAGCATTGTCTGTGTCGGTGCCTTTTAGAGGCCCTCCTGCATCACTCCCCCCCTCAGGAGCTTCATCATCATGATCACCGCTTATATACTCATCTACGTGTACCTCTATGTTAAAATCTTTGCGAGCCTGAAGTACGAGACGAGCCTCCTCTGCTACCCGTTGTGCTTTTTGGAACAGTACAAATGCCTCTCCGTATGCTCCCGCCTCAAATTTTTTATTACCCTCTGCTAGTACTTTCTCCGCCACATCCAAACGAGTCTGGGTACGAGAGGTAGATTGATCCTCTGCCGCCGGCGCCATCATTTTAAGACTCGCACCCCCCTCCGGTACTAGAGACGGGGCACTTAGCTCCTCTCCCTTTGGTTGAGGAGTGGCAAATGCCAGCGCACGAACCGTATTTATTTTTTCCTCGGCATCCTTGAGTTTTTTGGTAGCAGCCAATCGCGCCTGCTCCTCGCCTTTGCCCTTTACCTTTGCCTCCGCCTTGATGCGCTGACGGGCAGTGGAACTGGCACTGGCCTCTATTGTTGCTACGATCTCGGGTTTGCCCAACACTTGATCCACACTGGTTTTTGCATCTTTACTGGTAAGGTGCGCAAGAATAGCACCATGCGCCTTTAGACGCGCCTCAAAATCAGAGCTCGCCTCTACTGCGCTCTCATCCTCAAGTTTATCGATATGCTCCTCCACACGTGAGGCTCGCTCGCTAAAACGCTCTGCAATCTCAGCACGAGCCTTACCATCAAGCCTCCCTTGAAATGCAAGCTGTTCAGCCTCCTCAAGCCGCCGCTCGGCGATATCCTGCTCATACGTAAGTTGCGCCTGACTCGAGAAGGTAAACCAACTAAGTACTTTTTCGTTTACACTTGTCTTGACTGGATAGAGCGTATCCCCAGGCAGCGTCCCCTCTGCGGCATACGAGGCACTTGCCCCGACTGCAATCAGAAGACTCAACGTAACCGGTAACGGATGCATGACGACATGGTACCAACGAAAGCGCCCGGGGAGCTTGATGCGCGGCTCCTGGGACTCAAGACGTGCTGTGCGCATAGCAGAAAGCAGCGCCGCGTGCATATGCGTCTTTTCTTCCGGCGTAAGTACTACACGCCTCGCTGATTCTATATATTTT
>CAYGFT010000053.1:0-6660 GCA_964349275.1 uncultured Candidatus Saccharibacteria bacterium | reverse complement strand
ATTATTATCTCGGGGGTTTATGCGGCAATCCCAGTGGGTCTCATTTTGCTCCAGCCGGATCTTGGATCGTCAGTAATCGTGCTCGCGATTTGGTTTGGGATGACGCTTGTTTCCGGCATCCGTCCGCAGCATCTCCTACTTTTGGCGACGACAGGTATTATGATAGCGGCGATTGCATGGGTATCGTTTCTTGCGCCATACCAAAAAGATCGCATTAAAACATTCCTCAATCCGACATTCGATCCGCGCGGAGCGGGGTACAATGCCATCCAGTCTATGATTGCCGTTGGCTCGGGCGATCTATTCGGCAAAGGTGTCGGCTATGGATCGCAGAGTCGCCTTAAGTTTTTACCGGAGTCCGAGACGGATTTTATTTTTGCCGCATTTGCCGAGGAGTGGGGGGTATTCGGTATTTTGGTCTATTTTATATTTATGGGGATACTACTCTGGCGGATATTGCGGATTGGGCTCTATGCCCCGGGAAACTTTAGCAAATTATTTGCGATTGGGTTTTCTATTATGATTGTATTTCAGGGTGCGATACATGTCGGCATGAATATGGGGATGCTCCCGATCACCGGTATCACACTGCCATTTATGAGCTATGGTGGTTCAAGTCTCTTGATGCTTATGGCGGGCGTGGGGATCTTGCAAAGCATGCATATCCATCGCTATGCCTACGGGTCATTTGCGGAAGATCCGGAAGAGGGGTCATATATTTAAAAAAATTTCAGAAGGCCGTATATGGTATCTCTGATTAGGGGGGTGGCTTTTTTATTTTTAGTGGTGTATAGTTTCTGCAAAGATTTTTGCAAACAAAGGGGGCAGAGATGCGACTGCTTACGGTTAGTTTTGGGGTACCTATTCGTGTGCGAGAGGATGCGGATCTGCAGTTTGCCCAATACATGCGGCAACATGGCGGTGCTATCGAGGAGATTTTACAGCGGCTCGGTTTGCCGGAGGAGCATAAACGTCCTCATATGTCGAAAGAGGAAGAGGATGAGTTTCGTCGCGTTATATGGGCTGATCCCGCTTGGCGCCAGCATGTCATACATGTCTTGAGCGCATCGTTTGGGTACTCTGTGGTGTTAAGCGATGAGGACTTTGCATCCATTTCTATTCCTTGGTGGAATGAGCCGGTGTTGGGGTGCATATTCCCTGTGTCTGGCTGGTGGAAAGGGTCGGCGTGTTATTTGCCGACGGTTCTGTCTTGCCTACCTTCTGACCAGCAGGGGTTCATTATCGGGCCCAAAGAGTCAGTATCCATGCATTCATATGCAGTCATGTTGCAACGCAAGTATTCGTGGCTCCAAGGAGGCACGCGGGCTATTGGTGTCGCAGTATTGGTGCGCACCAGTGACGGATACTTTGTGCTCGGCAGGCGAGCAGGTGATTATGAGTCGGGCAAGTTAGCTATTGTGCCGGCAGGATCCGCGTCTTTCCACGCGAGCGGTCTGTCCGCGTCTCGGGAACTTTTCGAAGAACTTGGTATCCGCATAAAGGATGGCCCACTCGAACTTGCGGGTGCCTATGAGCATGATGACTCGCGTCTTGTCTATGTCTATACCGTAGATGTCAAGCTTTCGAGACAAGATGTACTGCGAAGATGGAAAGAAGCTCCGGATGCCTGGGAGCATAGCGAGCTCGTATTTCTTTCTACGGACGGGCTTCGGTCTAAATCGCAGGGGGCGATCTTTCATCCAAAAGGGAGTGATCTCTCGCGATTTTCTCTGGGCGCCATCTCCATAGGGGTTGCGCGTATGAATAGGGATAAACTCTGGCTTCGGGATATTTTCCAAAATGAACCGGAGTTTGCCGATTCTTTGCCATTGGTGTAGCCAAGGTGCCTCAAGGCACCTTTTTTGTTGCTCCGGCTCTTGACATGAGGGTGCCACTCGCTATTATGGTATTAGCACTCATAGGTATAGAGTGCTAATCAGACGGTAATTGTTATTAAAAGTCAACTAACTATAGCCATATGGCAAAAACAAACATTCAGCCGTGGGGTGATAGGATTCTTATCGAGCCCATGGGCAAAGAATTACGTGAGGGCAAAACCGCTTCTGGTATTGTCATCCCGGATACTGCAGAAAAAGAGCGGCCTGAACAGGGCAAGGTTATTGCGGTAGGTGCAGGCAAGTACAATACTGATGGCAAGCTCATCCCGATGCGTGTCAAAAAAGGACAGACGGTATTATTTTCCAAGTACGGTCCCAATGAGATTAAGGTCGACGGCAAAGAGTACTTAATCGCACGTGAGGAGGATATATTAGCAATTATTGAATAGCAAGTTGTGTGTAGAAAGTCGGGCGTAGTAATATGTGGCATTGCCAAATTTTTACTACATCCTGCACTCTACCTACTACCTACCAATCATGGCAAAACAAATTGTATTTGAAGAAAAAGCTCGCGAGGCATTGCGCCGCGGTGTGGATGCGCTTGCCAATGCGGTCAAAGTGACGCTTGGCCCCAAAGGGCGCAACGTAATCCTTGATAAGGGGTATGGTGCTCCGGTGATTACCAATGATGGCGTAACCATCGCCAAAGAGATAGAGCTTGAAGACAAGATAGAAAATATGGGAGCGCAAATCGTCAAAGAAGTGGCGACCAAAACCAATGATATTGCAGGAGATGGCACTACCACCGCAACGTTGCTCGCGCAAGCCATCGTGACTGAGGGCATGCGCAATGTCACTGCAGGCACTTCACCTATCGGTATCAAACGTGGTATTGAGCGCGCTACGGCTACGATCGTAAAAAAACTCAAAGATCTTTCTATAGAGATTGATCCCAAGAAAAAATCCGAGATTGCCCAAGTCGCTACTATATCTGCCAAAGATCCGATGATTGGGGAGAAGATTGCCGAGGTCATCCAAAAAGTCGGCAAGGATGGTGTGGTTACCGTAGAGCAGTCGCAAACATTTGGTATTGATTATGATATTGTGGAGGGTTTGCAGTTTGATCGCGGCTATGTCTCGCACTATATGGTGACGAACGCCGAGCGTCTGGAGGCCGCCTACGAAGATCCCTATATTCTCATCACGGACAAAAAGATTTCTTCTATCCAGGACATCTTGCCACTTCTTGAGTCTCTGGCCAAAAGTGGCGCTAAAGAGCTTGTGATTATCGCAGACGAAGTAGAGGGTGAGGCGTTGGGGACGCTTGTCGTCAACAAACTGCGCGGGACATTTCATGCACTTGCCATTAAAGCCCCGGGATATGGTGACCGCAAAAAAGAAATGCTCGAGGATATTGCTATTGTTACGGGTGGTAAAGTAATTTCTGAAGAGCTTGGTCTTAAACTCGAGACTGCAGAGGTCTCCATGCTGGGGTCTGCTAAAAAAGTGATCGCCACCAAAGACAACACGACGATTGTTGGGGGCAGGGGCAAAAAACAGGATATCGAAAAGCGCGCGAGTCAAATCAAAGCACAGCTCGAGAAAACCAGCTCCGAGTTTGATCGTGAAAAGCTTAAAGAACGTTACGCAAAACTCCTTGGAGGAGTAGCGGTTATCAATGTAGGTGCCGCGACCGAGGTTGAGCAGAAAGAAAAACAGCATCGTATCGAGGACGCGGTGGCTGCTACCAAGGCCGCGATTGAGGAGGGTATCGTGCCGGGCGGTGGCGTGGCGCTGGTACGTTGTGTGCCTGCGCTCGAGTCTCTCCTTAAAGACACGGATGACCCCGATGAGAAAGTAGGCATTCGCATTATGCAGAGAGCCATTCGCATGCCGCTCTCGCAGATTGCGGAAAACGCTGGCGTCAATGGTTCGGTAGTCATAGATCACGTCGAGAAAAAATCCGGCAACTACGGCTACAATGCGGCGACGGGTACTTACGAAGACTTGGTAGAGGCGGGGATTATTGATCCTACCAAAGTCACGCGCTCAGCCGTACAAAACGCGGCCTCTGCCGCGGCAATGCTACTTACTACAGAGGCAATAGTTGCGGAAATTCCCAAAAAGGAAACATCTCCTGCGCCCGGTATGGGTGGTATGGGCGGAGAATACTAATAAAAATTGTTTACAAAAATACCCTGTTCGCGGGGTATTTTTGTTTTGGTAGTCCACAAGCATCAGTTGCCGCGGGGTGGTATCATATATGCATATATGTGGAAGCGATTTATTTTTGTATTTTTTGGGGTAAGTTTTTTGGGTGTTGCATTTTTTTGGTTGCTTTTGCCCGTAGACGCCTCTCACATGCCTACATGCCATGCTTTTACCCAGCGCACGGTCCTACCGTCGCGTTTTGGCTTGCCGTATGATGTATTTTTGGGATCCAAGCCGATGATTATGCAGGCGACATGTACAGACAGAGTAGCTACGATGACTTTTGGTGTGGGATCCTCTACACAATATATTTATCACCAAGGTTGGCGGTACAACGCAGGTGAGTGGGTGCCGATTGCGCTTACCTCCCGCGAGCGCAAAATTGGTGGTGCGTGGTTCCCGCGTTCAGCGCAAGTCACGCTTCTACTGGGGATGGAGGGTTTAGCAAGAGACGACAACTATATCCTTGCCTATATTTGTACCAATCGCGGCAAGCCGGGAGCTCCTGACTGGCGGTGTGGCTGTAGCGATAAGCTTTGTGCCGATGCCCATTGGAATCTGCAAAAGATTCAACATATAAATCCGCAGGGAGCTAAGATTCCGCCCAAAAATTATATAGTCACCACGGTCAAGAGCACGGCATTTGCCGAAGCCTCGGAGGACTGCAGCTTACTTGCAGGACATTGTCCGTTCAATTGGAGCGAAGAGTCGTCGTGGACATACAAAGAATCCTATGCGGCTGGTAAGGAACTTTGCGCCAAAGAAACATTGTGTTCCCAGGATCGGGTATCGGGAGCGGATCGTTTTATAGTCAATACCACGCATCAGGTGAGTAAAAATTTAGCGTCTGATTGTTCTAGTCTCCCATCTTCGTGTCCCAAAGGGTGGTCTCTCGGAGACTCGTGGGCCTATGAGGAGCCGAGTGCGGTGGCAGGTGAGTACAGGTGCGCGCGTCAAACTTTGTGTACCAAAAAAGAATCGGTCGCCAAAGAATATACCCGTACACTTACCAAGCAGTCTAGTATTCTCCTTGCAAGTTCTACGTGCGCATACCCCAAGCCGGAGTGTCCATCCAACTGGAGGACAGAGGCGCAAATGCCTTTTGCTGATGAGCTGGATACGGCGACCAAGCACTGCGCTATGGCGGCGGTGTGCGCTAAGTCAGATACGCTCAATGTCTCTTATATAGTGGCTACTACCAAAAGCCCGGTAGTGACAGAAGCCTTGCGTTGTGATGGAGTCTCGAGTCGTTGTCCGGAGGGGTGGTCTACGGTAGAGTCTCGGGTATTTGAGGAAAAAGTTGCAAACGGTCGCAAGCAGTGCACGCGCGAGACTTTGTGCCGCAAGACCCAGCCCGCGCCATAAGTTTCTTGCGTATGCCGCTATGCTTGCTATTATATATAAGCACATACAAACTAGCCTATTTCTTATGGATATTGCGTACATTATAGGGGGGATTATCATTCTTTTGGCATTATGGCTTGCTGTTGCCTACAACGGACTTGTCCGTTTGCGTTATCGTGTCAAAGAGGCTTGGTCTGATATTGAGGTTCAGCTCAAGCGCCGGTATGATCTCATCCCAAACTTGGTAGAGACGGTCAAGGGATATGCGTCTCATGAATCATCCGCGTTCGAAAATGTGACCAAGGCTCGTGCGGCCGCCATGGGTGCGACCACCGCACAAGAACACGCCAAAACGGAAAACATGCTCACTGGAGCGCTCAAGTCTTTGTTTGCTGTGGCTGAAGCCTATCCGGATCTTAAAGCCAATCAAAACTTTTTAGAGCTCCAGCGCGAACTCTCGGATACGGAAAACAAAATCCAAGCCGCGCGGCGGTTCTACAACGGCAACGTAAAGGATATGAATACCAAAGTAGAATCAGTGCCGACTAATATCGTTGCAGGCATGTTTGGTTTTGGCAAAGAAGAGTTCTTTGATCTTGATGAATCACCCGAACAGCGCGAACCGGTGAAGGTGAGTTTTTAAATTTTTAAGGTGTATTTTATGGCTATTTTTAGTATATTTGTTGGGTTATTACTGATTATATTTACCGCTAGCTATAGCTATGATTTGCTTCCGTTAGGTCCACCATATGCAGGATATGTATGGTTTTTCTTGCTTACTCTTCAAGTTGTATCTCTTATAATTTCGGCGATAAGAAGAGAAAAAAGGGTAGCAATAGCCGCAATTGGTTTTTTAACAATACTTGTTCTTGATTTTGTAATTGGCATAAGTACATCAGGTTGCTGTTAAATTGAATTTTTTTATCCATGCCAACCCTCTGGACACAACGCGATTCTAACATCCGCCGGACATGGCTTCTCATGACTGCGTTTTTACTGCTAATTCCACTATACTATCTTGCGATGTTCATCTCATATCGTGGATCTACACCAATCAAATTAATGCTAAGCTGGGTTGGTATCGGAGCCTGTCTTATATTTCTTGTTTTAGGTATGTTTACAAAATCTGATCAAAATCAAAGTACGCAATCACGAGGTAAAGATGTGCTATATATGGTTATTACGCTTGGTTTAATATACTTTGCTTACTATTTGTTCGCTGGCGGCAATTAATAGACCATAGTTATTTAGAGTACAGTTTTAACTG
>CAYGFT010000052.1:0-6691 GCA_964349275.1 uncultured Candidatus Saccharibacteria bacterium | reverse complement strand
GTGAAATGGATATCACAACAGTCTTCGGAACTGTCGTTGGGGGTTCGAATCCCTCCGGGAGCACCACTGAAGCGAAGCGAGAGTGAATCGGTAAAAGGATTCGAAGACTATTCCAAAAATATGAACTGCTTCATATTTTTGGAAAGTCCGGCTTTGAATCGGGAGTGGAGCCTGCGCCGTGGGCGCGTGCGAAACAACGGACGAGAAGGGATCCCTCCGGGGCACCGCTGAATGTGTGCCGAGGTGCAACGAGAATATCACGAAAAAAACTACCTAAGAATGGTGGGTTATTTTTTGGAAAAAAATGAAACAATGTAATCTGCTTTGTTTATGTGTCCGCTCTTTGGGGGGTAGTGGAGCATATCCTGTAGCTCTCTTGTGGCATTTGGACATGAAACTCGCTAGACTAAAAGCAGTAAACGCGCTACAATCGTTCGCACTTCTTATATGAAACAAAGAGTAAAATTTTTGCGGTATGGCATTTAAAATTCCCAAAGAAATACAAGATATTGCTGTAGTTTTGGAGGCAGACGGGCACGAAGGCTATCTCGTTGGCGGTTGTGTGCGTGATTTGTTGTTGGATGAGTCTCCGCATGATTGGGATATCGCTACAGACGCTCGTCCTGAAGATATTCAACGACTCTTCCCTGAAAGTTTTTATGAAAACAAATTTGGCACGGTGACGGTGGTTACCAAGAGCAAGCAAGCATCTCTCCAGCACATAGAAGTGACGCCCTATCGGACTGAAGCCGGCTATTCTGATCGCCGACATCCGGATGCGGTGGAGTTTGCGCGTACACTTGATGATGATTTGCGGCGCAGAGATTTTACGGTCAACGCCATGGCCATAAAAATTACCGCGCGGGGCGGCGCTCAATCTTCCCCCGCAAAGATTATTGATCTCTTCGGTGGCGAAGATGATCTGAAAAAAAAGATTATCCGTTCAGTGGGTGACCCAAAAGCTCGTTTCACGGAAGATGCGTTGCGCCTGATGCGTGCGGTGCGGCTAGCGACCACGCTTGGGTTTGAGATTGAACAGCGTACCGCGAGTACCATCAAAGAGGAGGCGGCGCTGATTCGTTTCGTAGCCCCGGAGCGGATACGCGATGAGCTCTCTAAACTCATGATGGCTGATGAACCGGAGCGTGGGTTTGAGTTTATGCGTGAGTTTGATCTTCTCTCGCATATTATGCCCGAGCTCTTGGAGGGATACGAAGTGGGGCAAAACAAACACCACATCTATACGGTCTGGGAGCACAATATCCGCGCGCTTCGTTGTGCCGCAGACAAAAAATGGTCACTCGAGGTGCGTATGGGTGCGCTACTCCATGATGTAGGCAAACCCCAAAGCAAGCGCGGCGATGGGGCGGACTCTACATTCTACGGGCACGAGATTATTGGATCCAAAATGGCGACGCGTATTTTGGATCGCCTCAAGTATCCGCGTCAATTTGTAGAAAAAGTATCAAAGCTCATTTACTATCATTTGTTTTATTACAATGTCGGCGAAGTTACCGAGTCTTCGGTTCGTCGTCTCATCCGCAATGTGGGCCCTGAAGACATGGAAGATCTTATCCGCGTGCGGGTATGCGATCGCATCGGCTCAGGGGTTCCCAAGGCAGAGCCATACAAGCTTCGGCACTTTAGATTTTTGGTCGAGAAACTTTCCCGCGATCCTATTTCCGTGGGTATGTTGCGAGTCCGTGGAGATGACGTGATGCGCATTGCCAAAATCTCTCCGGGGCCCAAGATTGGCTTTTTATTGAATATTCTGCTAGAAGAGGTATTAGATGATCCAATGCTGAATAAGAAATCACACCTTGAAGGACGACTCGAGGAGTTGGGTGCTATGAGTGATACAGAGCTTAAAGCCTTGGCTGACGAGGCGAAAAAGAAAGCGGTTGCCGTCGAGGAGGCGAAAGTCGGTGAGATCAAAAAACGTCACTGGGTCAAATAATATTTGGGGTGTCGTATACCGGTAGTATCCGCTAAAGGCTGACAGGTGCTCGCTTGGAGGTTGAAAATTAAACTGGGGTTTGTATATCTTTTGTCCGGAGAATGTCGGGGTGTCGTATACCGGTAGTACGCACGCTTCGGGTGCGTGTAGACTGGGTTCAATTCCCAGCACCCCGAAAGGTGCTCCGGCAAAAGATTATATTCAATTTTAAAAAAATTGAAACCCCAGTTTAATTTTCAACGGGAATGCTCGGGGCATTCCCTGGAAATTTTTTAAGAAATTTGTGTAGACTGGGTTCAATTCCCAGCACCCCGACAAAATAAATACCCCCACTGGGGGTATTTATTTTACTCACCGTATAAGTTCGAAATCAAGATGATGTTCTGTTTTTATTTTTGTGATGATATCCAAAAATTGTTCCGGTGTATCAGGAGATATAATAGTACGCCGTCCATTTTTTTCTATAATCTCAATCATATGCTTTGAGTCGGTAAGATACAGATAAAACCTGCCAAATGTTTTGTTCCAAAATATTCCCTGGCTTCCATAAAATCCTCCAATGCCGAAAAGACGCAAGGTTATGCCGCGGGGCCAAGCGGCAAGTCTGGATATTTTTTGTATGCGGGCGATGGGGATAATTACATCCCCCACCCCGCGCTCAATGGTAATTGTCTCTCTGGCGAGGGAGAATTGCCGGACGCGCCAGCGGTAGAGATACCAAAATAGTGACAGCGCCACCAAAGGTAAAAGTAAAAATCGTGCATCTCTAAAACTAAAAGCAAAGCTGATACCGATGGTGAATGGTATGCCCATTATCGCGCCGTATCCTACAATACGAGTAATAATCTTATCCATCCGACTCAAGGTGGCACCAAATGCGTATATCTCCTGATCCATTTTTCTAGCGTAACATAAATATATTTTTCGCTGTAAAAATAAAAACCGCCGACTGATACACAGTCGACGGGATAGAGTGGTGCGGTAAAACCGCGAAAGAGAACTATGGTTGAGTTGAGTCGTAAAGCGGGCCACCATCGATGCAGACGTGCCCGGGTCGCTGGTCGTGTGGCACGCACACGAGCACCTCGCCGGAGCATTGTCCCATGCCATCGTCAGCGGTAAAGCTAACGTGATACACACGCCCATCACCGGGGACTTTTTTAGTGCCTGCGCGTTCGGCGCGCAGATCTACAGTGCCATCGCTGTTAATCAAAGCGTCGATAGCGGTGTCGCCATCGCCAAGCCCGTTGGTCGGCTCGTCTTGCCAGACGCTGGTCACCATTATGGATAGCGGGTCGCTGTCAGGATCAGTCAGGCCGAGTACGGAGACGTTGGCCATCTTATGATTGGGTGGCCAGAGCTCTGGTGTACTCGCTGCGGCCGCGGAACAATCCGGCGCATTGTTGACGATGCACGAATCCGTGCAACCGTCAGCGTTGTCACCATTTGCTCCGTCATCGCATTGTTCGCCAAGACCAGCCTGGGTAATGCTGTCGCCGCAGTATTCTGTAACGCATACCGCGGAACATCCATCGTTGCTAGCTGTATTGCCATCATCACACTCTTCGCCAACATCAACAGTTCCGTCGCCGCAAAACGAGACAGGTATCTCGATTTTGCATTGCGCCGAGCAACCGTCGCCATTGGCAACATTACCGTCGTCACATTCCTCCCCTGTCTCGAGGATGCTGTTGCCGCACAAGATTGGCGACAGTTTTTCCCCACGGGCAAGAATGTATGGGATACCAAACGTCCCATCAGGGAATGTCATCGATCCTGCTCCAGGAATGCCTTGTGCGATAACGAGCGGTAAAAAGTCCGCCGGGAAGCTGTCGAAAGCTTCATGCACGGAACATCCCCAGCCGGACAGATTGGCATCAGTAAGACCGATAAGGGCTGGGTGGACTGCCACGATATGAGCATCGTTGTAACACCCAACGCCAGTTGCCGTGAATGAGCCAAATTGGTCCAAAAGCGGTACGGGCGTGCCACTAGCTACACCATGGTAGTAACAACTTAGACTTACATACAAGCCGGTTTTTGTCGGCTCATCCCCCGCGAACGCCATAGCATTTTCAACTACCTGGTCGCCTCCTTGTGGTCCACCCGGGCCAAAGATCGAGTGAAACACTGGGTCGGTTCCGACCAAGATAATATTGCCGTCTACCGCCGCACTCCATGTAGCGCGGTTAGCTTCTGCGGCGGCTACTGCTACTACGCTTGTACAGGTGGCGTCACCTAAATCTAACTGTCGGTAGGTTCCGAATTCGGCAGTGGTCATAGCCCCCCATGTAGCCGCGTCCACGCAAACCGGCGTGAAACCAAGTGCCGTTGCCTTGGTCCATTCACTGCCCCCAGGACAGCCACTTACCGTGGCATCCAAGATAAGGGCGCTATTTGCGTCCGGTGCTGGCATTGCAAGCGCTCTTCCCCCGAAAACCGCAGTAGTCAACAGTGCGAGAAAAAACTTTCCAAATCGCATGTGTACAACTCCTCCACTAGGGTTTAACATAGAACACTATATTGCCAATTTGTCAATTTAGACAAGCATATATGGGGTCCCTCCTTTTATGACTCAACTTTTAAAAGAGCTTGCAGGCTAGAAACGAAAACAAGTCATCTCTGACCTGCTTGAATAATATAATCTATATATGAAATCTCGTCAATAGGTATCGTATAGGCGGCAGTGGTAGAGATTGGTATAATCAGTCTATGTTGTCTACTGGAAGATTTTTGAATGCAATTATCGTACTCACTGTGGCTTTGTCTGCGGTGAGTCTTGCTTTTTATATACTAAAAAGATGGAGTCGCACCGACAAAGAGCTTAAGTTTTTTGGTCTTTTTTGGTTTTTTACTGCAATCCTTTGGGTTTCGGTAACTTGCAGATCTTTGGCTGCGGCACTGAATAATTATGAGTTGGACCATGTATTTTTCAAATTTGCACAGTTGAATGTCTTTGTTTCAGCGGCATTTTTGGGGGCGTATGTATTTGAGAAGATGTTTCACGTGAAAGCGCTAACTAACAGTATGTTGGCTGTGTGTGTCGTATTGGCAATTACGGGTATATTTTTCACCATTACGCTCCCTATTATCCCAGTAGATCTCGAAAATTTCTTTGCTACAGAGTATGACCCTAGCCCAGAGGCACAAATGGTATTTTTAGTTATTATCGTCCCAATAATGCTACTTTTAGTAACCGACATTTTCCATCAATGGAAGAATCTTGCTGGCTTTAGAAAAGACCTTATGGCTAAGGCTGGCACCTCACTCTCAGTGCTTGTATACCTCATACTGGGTTATTTTGACCAGTCTGGCATTATCGGCTGGCCAGTGCTTCTGCTTAGACTCCTGTATATAGGAGCATTTTCAATGGCCTATATGAGCATAATAAATGTCCTTAAAGAGGATGATTTAGTCTATGGTATTAAAGAGACAGATACTATAGGACACTTATAGGACAAAAATGTCCTATTGAACTAGTATTTGTTTCATGTGAAACAATGTTTAGTAAGAAAAGAAAATTTGGAAACTTAGGAGAAGATATTGTTGTCTTGTATCTTAAACAATCTGGCCACATTATTCTGGATAGAAATTATCTTAAGAGGTCGGGGGAAATAGATATAGTTAGTAAAAAGGATGGAATTATTCATTTTTTTGAGGTTAAATCAAAAAATTCCTATGTTCCACATGAAACTGATTCCCTGCCAGATGCTCATTTATTTGATATAACGGCCTTTGATTCTAATAATTATGAGGATTTTACGGAGTTCCCCGAGGAGAATGTGAATTACTTAAAACAATCTCGTATGTCAGATATTATCCATGAATACATAAAAGAAAGGCCATTTTCTGATGATCAGGAACTACAGGTAGATATTGCGGCCGTTTTACTTGATATTAATGTAAAAAAGGCTAAGATAAGGGTTACCCATAATATAGTTTTTACTTGATACTGACATGTTCCACGTGAAAATAATCCATTTTTATAGCATAGTTTCATGTGAAACATGGATTTTTTGCATCGGGGTGTAGTATACCGGTAGTACGTCTGCTTTGGGAGCAGATAGACCGAGTTCGATTCTCGGCACCCCGACAAGATGCTTTCTTTAATTCATGTGAGTTTCATGTGAAACATGTCTGGGCCTATCGTATAGTGGTAGTACACGGCATTCGCATTGCCGGGACGGGAGTTCGATTCTCCCTAGGTCCACCATAAATAGAATCGAACTCCGGAATGCCAGAGGCATTCCGCGGGTGCGAAGCACGAGATTCTCCCTAGGTCCACATCTTGGTAAATAAAAAAACACAGCATTATTGGTTGTGGTTTTTTATTTCTGCCACCTATTTTATTTTCGCCGACGTTCTATAGGTATTAAGATACGGTTGAGTTATTGTTTCACATGAAACAATATTTTGATATAAAAATAATCTTTGTCAAATAATAAGGACGTCCGTATATTTGTCCTATATATCCACAGGTTTAGGGACAAATGTACAGGTTATCCACAGGTTCAAGCCTAAATAGCGTAATTTTATGGCTCTGGTGATAGTCTAAGTATAGGACGCAAGATAAAGGTCGGGGGGATACAGGCTTAAAAGTATTACCTTATGATCTATAAATGTCCTTCCTGTGCCCATAGTCAAAACGACTCTGGGATTTGTGAAAGCTGTGGTGCAGAGGTTGAGGAGCGATATAGCGACTCATAATAAAAGTTTTTGGTTCCTATTCTAAAA
>CAYGFT010000051.1:0-6704 GCA_964349275.1 uncultured Candidatus Saccharibacteria bacterium | reverse complement strand
TAAGCCCGAGTGCCAAAAATAATGCCACCCCAAACTTTACGAGGATAGTTTTACCCCCACCAAAACGATAGGCATGTACCGCTACGATAACACCCACCGCAAGTAACACGGGGGGCAGGAGATGAATCATCGCCGAGTGAAACATATAGGCGATCACCGTGCCTGCAAGCAACGTATTTCTGATAGAGCTTGCACCCCAAGGTGACCCTCCCGCCACGCGCGATGGCAGTAGCAAGACCGAAAGCCACGGCAGGAGCATATAGGCATGAAATGGATGCCCAATGATCATCCGATACGCATAGAATCCGTTAAAAAGAAACAGCGTCGCCCCAAGAACAGCGTATGATTTTTGCGTGCCGAAGCGCGAATAAAGCAAGCGATAAAATCCTATGTACCCGAGGAGCGCAAACACAAAAAACGTAATTGTTATCGAGAGTGTCGGCGCGGCAAAGAGAGTCAAAAACTGCGGGAGCGCCCAGAGCCCATGTCCGGGATCCGCGTAGAGCGGCACCCCGCCGCATTGTGCGGGGCTAAACCATGGGATAGAAAATACACCATTTTGTACAAACCAAAAGTATCCAGCCAGAAGATTGGGGAGCTGTTGCTCATAGTCATGTCCGTATCCTCCTTGCGCATTGGGGAAATACTGCCCGAAGACGAGATAATAACAAAACAAAATACCTACCGAAGCAATAATCACCCAAACATTATTTCGTATAGCAGTGCTAAGCTTTTGCATGGACTATTCAGTGCCTATGCCCCGCAGTATACCATGAGCGAGCTATGGCGGTGTTGCGATAGACGGATAGTAATCTCTCCAACCAAAAATCTGCCCACTAAAGACATGTGAAGAAACTTGTCTACCTCTTACATAATTCCTCTTTTGATATACAATTTTAAAAACGTCCTTTGATATGGAGTAGACACATGACCGTCAAAATCAAATGGAAGGGATATGACAACGTCCGGCACATCTACCCACGCACACACATGATACGCTATCTCCTCTCAAGCTGGGGCATACCTTCGTATGTCTATGATGGGCTCACCCTACTCATAGAGTTTTGCCGTCCCATTGCAAACGGGATGGTAGATGACAAACTCCACCGAATGGAGTGCCATGGACACTACCGAGGCGAGCGGGATGGATATTATGCACACACGCCCAAGCAAGCCCATCTAATATCTGCTACCATCTGTTATATATAAACAAACTGCCATCCTATGAATACCCCAAAAGGCACGCATCCTATTAAAAAAGCTCGGGCGGCAAGATTTCCTGAATTATTAACACAGGAATATATTAGCCTCGGGAAGCTCCGTGCCTCGTTCCTCGTTGCATGGTCCATAATCACCATTGCATCTTCTGTAACTCTTTCGCTTTCCCTGTCACTCTCAAATTTTGAACCAATATCACAAATTCTCCACATAAAAGCAACCCCTACAAACCCGATTGGCGAGCAAAAGGTACTTGCCATCCTGGTCAACTTTGAAAACAACAAAACACAGCCATATACTGTGGAAACCGCCCGCCAAATGATATTTGGCAATGTAAACAACTTTGTCAAAGAAAATTCTGATCAAAAGGCATGGCTTACCGGTGACGTTACCCCTTGGTACACAATTACCTACAACCAAAGCGCATGCAATCTCCTTGAGGTACGGGACAAAGCCAAAGCCGCCGCGGCAAATGCAGGCTACGTGCTCGGCAACTACACTCACTTTATGTACATATTTCCGTTCGTCCCCTGCGTAGGCGCTCCCGGATCTTCAAGTATAGGCACGATTCCCAGCAACCTTTGGATAAACCAAGGTCTCAATTTTCACACTACAACCCACGAGTTCGGGCATGTTTTAGGACTTGTGCATTCACTCGCACTTGATTGCGGAAGTGTCAGCATCGGAGACAACTGCACCTCCATAGACTATGGCGATTCACTGGACATTATGGGGCATCCCCTGGCAAAAGGTCATTATAATGCATACCAAAAAGAGCTTCTTGGCTGGCTTAATCCTCTAGAAATCACGCAAAGCGGATCATATACAGTAGCTCCCTTTGAAACATCGGGCGGGCAACGGGCACTCAAGATACCCAAAAAAATAAACACGAACGGGCAACAGGAATGGTATTATATTGAATACCGCCAACCTATAGGATTTGACAGCTACCTTGCCAGCAACGCCAATGTAAAAAATGGCATCGTCATTCACACAAAAACAGCAGACTCCTCAAACACCGGCTTTGTAAGCCACCTTATTGACCTGACGCCAGAAACTTCCTCCTGGAACGACCCTGCGCTCACGGTAGGCAAGACGTTTCGCGATCCTGAGACCGACTTAGCCATCACACTCACCTCGGCAGACACAAGCGGCGCTGTGGTGTCTATAAACCTCCCCTCATCGACAGAGACTATAACCTGCACACACAGCAACCCTTCGATCACCGTCAACCCGACTACACAAGCTGGACAAGCCGGCGAGCAAATCAATTACACCATAACCATCACCAACAACGATTCCACAACCTGCGACCCAGCATTGTTTAGTGTTTCCGTACAAGCTCTTACCGGCTGGACTCAATACCCTCAAACAATTCAAGCGCCCATGGACCCACAAAGCTCCATTACGAGAACTATCAGCATTACCTCCCCCACAAATAGCTCCTTCGGGACATACACCCTTACGGGAAAAGTAAAAAACCTCACACAGAACAGCTTCGAATCGCCATTCAACTTCTCCTACACCGTCATGCCAAAAAATCAGGCGCCCAGCGTGACTGCTGGGCCAGATCAAACGATCTCCCTGCCCAATGAAGTATCACTTACCGCCATTACGAAAGATGATGGACTCCCTACATCCCCAGGAGCGCTCAGCTTCTCCTGGACACAGATATCGGGGCCCGCGAGCGTCACCTTTAGTGCGCCAAAAACACGAGAAACGCGTGCCGCATTCTCCCAAAAAGGAACATACGTATTGCGTGTAAGCACGACGGATGGAGCTCTCACGAGTAGCGATGATGTTGCCATCACAGTCAATGCCCAAAATACCGACTTGCCAACCTCATCAACATTTATAGACAGCTTCGATGACGCCTCGTCTCTCAACCAGTGGGTTCCCGTAAAAAACAATTTTGTGATCTCGCAAGGTACTGCCCGAGGAGATGCAGTCGCAGGAGATCATAGTGCCATCATCAAAAACATGAACAGCGTTCAAAAAATCAGTGCGGATTTTGCAAGCACTAACAATAATATCAACCCACGCATGGGACTCATCCTAGGATATCAGGACCCATCCAACTACTATCTCCTATATGCGCAAGCAGGCGGGACAAGTCGATTTTATATCTCAAAAATGCAAAATGGCATTCTCACCCCGCTTAAATACTGGAGCACTAGCAATCCAGCCAAAGGCCAATTCTTCCATATGGAAGCCTCTCTGCACAATGGCACGCTTGGCCTACGCATACGGAATAGCACTACGCTCCTGACCGTTCGAGACAACACATTCCCAATCGGAAGCGCAGGTGTATTCATAAGCACGACAAAAACGATCTCCCCAATCGTCGACAATGTAACTGCAGTGGCCCCTTAAAGAACTGCCTCTGACCTACTAGCAGTACAACACTCTGCCCACAAAGCAGGGTGTTGTTTTCATCGTCTCAAGTAATTACAAATCTATACCCGTATCAAAAATACAACGTATCCAATATCAACGCGTTCTATGCATGGCATGGGATCATACTGCACAAATAGTGGCTGGCCCTAAAACCCAAGAAGCGCCTCTTTTTTCTTATTCCATCATGTGTTGCGTATCAGCCCTGATGGAAAACGGGCATCTCGGGTTCCCAACTAGAATTGCACGTCTTACGGACAGAAAAAATCCACCTGTTATTTTGTCAAGTATTGTGGTAGTAGGCAATCCTGCAAAAACTCATCAGCCTCTTGCATAATCCAGCTCCTGATATACAATTTTAAAAACGTCCTTTGATATGGAGTAGACACATGACCGTCAAAATCAAATGGAAGGGATATGACAACGTCCGGCACATCTACCCACGCACACACATGATACGCTATCTCCTCTCAAGCTGGGGCATACCTTCGTATGTCTATGATGGGCTCACCCTACTCATAGAGTTTTGCCGCCCTATCGCCAACAAAGCCGAGTGCTATGGACTCTATCGAGGCGAGCGGGATGGCGTGCACCACATCCAGATAAATAGCGACCTTGTACTCTATCTCAATCAGTGGCAAGAGCTGGGACCGACCGGCACCCATGAGTTGCGGCACCTCTGGTGGCAGATCAACCTGCCCCGAGAGCGATGCCGACTCGACAAAGACGGATTTCTGATGCACTACCCGAGTGCCGAGGAGGAGTTTGACTGTGTGCGCGCCGAAAAAAATTACCGATGGATTGTAGGCATAGACTTTGAGACACTGCCGCAGACGCAATTTCCTCCGCGTCGCAAATCCAGGCTTGAACAGCTCCCCCTTTTTGCCGCCTAAAGCGGCTTTTTTGTTGGCCTGATCTGAAACAAAAAATCCGCTAGGTAAACGGATGCGATTAGTATATTTTGGTTGGCGCCGGTCATTCATCCCGGATCTCAAGCGGCCAGGCGAGCGGTTCAAAAGCCTGCTTGATTATTTCTTTGAGACATAATCAATTATTTTGTCCCAATCAAGGTTGTCCTTGGTATAAAAAAGATCTACAACATCTTTTGTCATTTCATTGATTTTCTTCACATACAATTTTTTGAACACTTCATCTCTTTTCTTAGCCTCCTTATCAAGTGGCTGAATAATCTTCTTGTATACCTGCTCATCGCCAGATATTAGTTCCCAAAAAGCCTGCCCGCATATTTTGTAATAGCTAAGGTCTGGGTCTTTGTTCACCTTGTGCGGACTATTATCCCGTCCGTAGATACAACCATTTACAGCGATTATATCTTTCCTCTTTAATTCAATGCGGAGGATCTTTTTTGCAAGCTTTAGGTTCCTTCTCATGATATTTACCTGATCCGAATTGCCCCAATTTGGCCCAGATTTAACACCCACAATATATGTTTTTCCATCCCGATTGAATATCAAATCTACACTGCGATACTTGCCTGCTTCAGCCTTCTTGCCATTAAATACTTCATGGCATATGTGGATCGCAAGCTTTTCCATCAAATCACCGAAAATAGTTTCCTCTTGGGAAGAAAGAAATGCGTCAAGCATACTTTTTGCCAAATCGCCGGCTGTTTCAATATTCTTTGCTTTGAACAGATAAGGATTTTTTCTTTTCGATATGATGGATAGCTTCGCCTGATTAAGCCTGTCGAGTCTGATCTCATAAAATGGCGTGATAACATCTGATGCTATAAATTGATTTAATTTTTCATAGTTCAATTTTTTCATTTCACTCGGTTTGTTCGTTAATATTCTTAACAGCCAGCTTGTGATATTCTTCGAGGATTTCAATACCTATGGAGTTACGATCCAGTTGGAAAGCCACGACTGAAGTTGTGCCGGAACCCAAAAAAGGATCTAGAACAACATCACCCGGCCTAGTAAAAAGTTTTATAAACCAGCTTGGAAGTTCTTTTGGGAAAACCGCACTATGATTTTTATTGGAGCTCTCTGTCGCCATCACAAGTACATTTGTCGGATAGGCCAATTCACGGCCTACCCACTTTGAAACATTCTTCCCAAATCCGCTACCAACCCTCGAATTATCTCGGCGCTTATCGGTTTCGCTAAGATTTTTTAGCCGAGTCTTTGCCCAGTCACCCATAGGCACTCTCACCTCATCTTGGTACATATTAAAATCTTTCTGCTTATTGAATTGCAAAAGCCGCTCCCACGAATCACGGAAACGATTTGGCCACTTACCTGGAAAGCAATTCTTTTTATGCCAAATAAATTCCTCCGTCCAAAGCCATCCCTGCTTTCGCATTTCAATAATCAACTCCATAACATACGTATGTCTTTCGCTGTTAACCACTTTCTCTTTTATATTCAAAATGAAAGTTCCTTTTGGGCGTAAAACCCGCAACAACTCTTTGGTTATGGGCAAAAACCACTCAACATACTTGTCAGGGCCTATGCCTCCATAGGTGCTTTTTCTTTGATCAGCATATGGCGGCGACGTAACAATAAGGTCAATGGAATTATCCTGCATTTTTTTGAGAACACTAAGACAATCGCCGAGAATAATGTCCGCTTTCACCTGCTGTTTTTGACTAAATAAGTTTGCTTTTTCGATTGTCTTAGTCAACATAAAACATTGCTTGGTGAGCTGTTATCGCACATTTCACAGACAAAATTACCAAATGGGAAGGCTATACCATTGCCAATTCTTGTGTAAATATCATTTAGATCAGGTACCCTGTTTACAAACTTGCCGGAACCAATCGAGACGCTATCGCCGCAGTGATTACAAATCTCGCCCATCGCATCCCCTGTGTGCGGCGCACAATCGTCATGATGTAGCGTAACGGAATTGTCAGGGTCTTTTAAGAATTTCATAAAGGTAAGGAAATCATCCCAAAAAAGACTCTAAAAATCAAGAAAATCCAGTTTAAACTGGATTTTCTTGATTGGGGGTGAAGAAAAAGAAAGATACTACGCTGTTAGTCTTCTCATTGATCCGTTCCGTACCATATGGATAGTAGTCAAGCTTTTGGATGATGGTTGGTGATGCGCCTCCTTTGACTATCAAGC
>CAYGFT010000050.1:0-6937 GCA_964349275.1 uncultured Candidatus Saccharibacteria bacterium | reverse complement strand
CCTTTATATTGGGTTGCCCTCCCCACCCATCTTCGAGAAGATTGAGTTTATCCTGGATCGCCGCCATATCGGCAAACCCAGTCTCGAATTGGCACACCGTAAATTTCCGGTGTGCCTCCCCACCCTGAAATTTGAATTCTGGGTTAAGCGCCACAACAACTGGCGCAAGAGAGTACCCCACGCTAGTAGCCGCTCGGTGTGTACTCTCCACCACGGCGATCTTGCCACCGAAGCACGTCTCGTGCTTGATCGCTCCGCTTTCGAGGGCAGCGATCATGTCGAGCCGTTCCTTCTCGACGGAGTCGCGGTACTGCTTGGGCTCTTCACCCGTGAGTAGCCACTTCTCCATCGTGGCGACGCGGTCGGCCATCGGGACTTTGAAGTCCATGACTGCCGCTCCGATCGCCGCGAGCGGACGGGACGACTCGGCCGTTGCCGAGCTCTCGTCCCACGGGTTGCTCCGAGTAGGGAGGGGCTTGGGGCCGGTGTAACCGCCCCGGGCGAACTTGTCGGAGGCGGCTACTTGATGTAGTCGCTCCATAAATCCGCGCGAGTGCAGCCACTCGCCCTCACGATATCCGCAAGAGAAGCAGGCTCCCACGCAGCCGGTGTTCTCCAGACCACAGGACGGACAATAACCAGTCCCCTCATCCGCAAGCAGAGCGATCGTCCCCTGCTTGCGCAAGGAGAATATCGCCATCGCGCCAACACTGTCAGGATCAGCGCGAATCGTCGCCAGAATGGTACCTTCAGGCGGAAGTTCTGCCTTCAGAGCATCCTCGATGGCCGCGCGGTTGGCGTTCCCACTGGTGTGCTGGGGATCGAGATTGAAGGCGCAGCGCTTTGCAAGCGCAGGCAAGGTCACCTCGATTCCGTACACGTGGTTGGCAAACACCTTGTCGTTGGCCTCGTTAGCGGCCGGGATGTTGCGGGGATCGAGAATCGCGAATGTATACATTTTCCTTCCTCCTTGCCCGAATACGTCGGGGCCACGGTTTTTTTTGCTTGAAATTCTTGAAATTAATGAACTTTTTACTGATTAAATTGTATCATATTATACAAAAAAGTCAATAGTGCAATGTCCTCCTCCGGTCACGCCCAAAAAAGACAAAAAACCCTTATTTTACAAGAGTTTTTAAACTTTATTGCATTTCCACCTACTATTATTTTACCGTTTGGCTACAATACTTCGTTTGTATACGTCTAGATGCTCAAGTGCCACACCGGTACCTTTGGCTACACACAAGAGGGCATCCTCTGCTATATATGCGGGCACACCCGTGGAGCGAAATATCAGCTCGTCGATATTGCGCAGAAGTGACCCCCCACCCGTCATCACAATGCCCTTGTCGATGATATCAGCCGCAAGCTCTGGTGGCGTCTCCTGCAAAACCGATTTGACTGCGCGCACCATCTCCTGGAGCTTATCTGTGATCGCCTCCACTACTTCATTGGTAGTAACCTCGGCGGTACGCGGCAGACCGGTGAGAAAGTCGCGTCCTTTAATCTCATACGTCATCTCCTCCTCCACCGGTATCGCGGACCCAATGGCGATCTTGATCTCCTCGGCAGTCCGATCGCCAATTGCAAGATTGAGATGCTTCTTGATATAGTCAGCGATCGCCTGATCAATCTTATTGCCGGCAACTTTGACTGAAGTAGAGGCCACAATACCGCCGAGCGATATGACTGCCACATCCGTCGTTCCCCCACCGATATCTATGACCATGTGCCCTGCTGGCTCATAAATCGGGATACCAGCACCAATAGCCGCAAGTATCGGCTCTTTTACAACATATGCCGCACGCGCACCTGCTTTGACTGCCGCCTCCACTACTGATCTTCGCTCCGTAGAAGTAACACCGGCAGGCACCGAGATCATGACTTCTGGTTTGAAAAATTGAAACCGCCCCATGGCTTTACTGATAAAATAGCGGAGCATCGCCTCGGTAATACGGTAATCCGCAATTACCCCATCGCGCATCGGACGATACGCCACGATATTTTCCGGTGTACGCCCCACCATGACTTTGGCCTCATTGCCAACCGCAAGCACTTTATTTTCCATAGTGGAGACCGCAACTACCGATGGTTCGTTGAGGACGACACCACGATCCGGCACAAAAACCAGGGTATTTGCCGTACCCAAATCAATGCCAAGTTTTTTGATAAGCCAACTCGCCATATCCAGAAGTGTACTATCTTTGTATGTGCGTCGCTACTTGACGACTAGACACGAATGATGTCAGCACCCAAACCCCGGAGCCGCAAGTCTATCTGCTCGTATCCACGATCAATATGTTCAATACCCGAGATGCGCGACTCTCCGCTTGCGATGAGTGCCGCTATAATATGCGCCATACCCGCGCGAAGATCGGTAACCACGAGATCCGTGCCTTGTAGTGATGCTGGTCCGGTGATATGCGCCGTATGAAAATATACATCATGAAAACGGCAGGGTTTGGCCGGACACGTTTTGTCTACCTCTATGCGCGCGCCCATCCGCACCAAATCTTTAGTATAGCCAAACCGATCATCGTATACCGTCTCATGAATCGTAGACTTTCCTTCAGCCTGGGTAAGCAACACACACATCGGCTGTTGCCAGTCAGTCATGAATTGCGGGTGCGGTCCCGTCTCTATATCAAGCGCTTTATACGACGCTACACCGCTAAATCGCATCCCCGCTTCTTCTTCGTCAATCTTGCCACCAATGCGCTGAAGTGTATTGATACAAGAACCAAGATATGCGGCATCAATGCTTGGAATAAAAATGGATCCCTTGGTAGCAAGAGCCGCTGTCGCAAACGACATAATCTCATTACGATCCGGCATGACCCGTATTGTAGTACCATGCAATTTTTGTACTCCATGAATTTCTACCGTATGAGTCATTTGATTGAATGCAATGTCCGCACCCATACCGACAAGCATGCTTACCAGATTCATAATCTCCGGCTCGATAGCGGCATTTTCAATAATCGTAGTCCCGCGCGCAAGAGTGGCGGCTAGTAAAACATTCTCTGTAGCGCCCACCGAGGGAAACGGAAACACGATGTGCTCACCACGCAATTCCTTGGCTTCGGCATAGTAAGAGTTTTCGCGACGCTCAATATGTGCGCCCATTTTTTGCAGTGCCTCTATATGGAGATTGACCGGTCGGTGGCCAATCGGGCATCCGCCGAGCACCGGGACTTCCGCAATACCCTTGCGATGCAAAAGCGGCCCCAACGCCAAAATAGGAATGCGATTTTTACGCGAGAGCTCTGGCACCCGCGGGTTTTTGACCTCGCGCGTCGCGATAGTACATATCCGATCTGGAGAGATATCCACCGTCGAGCCAATTTTTTCACAGAGCTCCTTGGTAACATCAATGTCCGATATCAAAGGAACATTTTCTATAATCGACGGCTCATCTGAAAGCAACGAGGCAATCATCAGCTTCGTTGCCGCGTTTTTGGAGCCGCGAACTTCTACCGTGCCGGATAATTTCCGGCCGCCTTGTATGATGAGATTCGTCACAATGGTTTTATTGTAGAGGCTTTCCTGGTAAAATCAATGGTGCATAGTGATATTGCCAATATGCCCTATACGTCGTATAACATACCCGCATGACTATTCGTACCCGGCGTGTGCTCGTTGGTGCAAGCTATATCATATTTATCGCCGCATTAGGGCCGATACTGCTTTATACATTTGGCTATCGGCTGTCTCCTGAATCCTGGACACTACAAAAAACAGGCGGGTTTTTCGTCTCTACTGCGCCACTCAACTCCCGCATATCTATAGATGGCAAATTTAAAAAAGAAACCTCCTTCATATCGCGCGGGGCGTTCGTCCAAAATCTCCGCCCTAAATCCTATACTATCCTTGTGGAAAAAGATGGCTTCTGGCCCTGGACCAAAACCCTCCCGATTCGCCCAAGCGCGGTCACCGAAGCGCGCGCCGTATTAATACCCCGAGATCCGAACCGTGAGATTATCCTACGAGGGCCATTTGAAGATATGATTGCCTCCCCCCAAGGCAGGTTTCTTATATTTACCGAGAAAAAAAATGACCAGTCATCTCGCTTAAGTTTTTACAACCTGCGAAGTGGTATACTCCTCACCCCGGCATCAACCCAGACCAAAAATCTCCTGGAGCGCGTAGGCAAGATCCCCGAACACATCTCCTGGGCAAGTGATGAGACGAGCGCCATGGTAGAAACCGAAAATGACTGGCTCCAACTCACCTTCAACCCCGAAGGCACGGTGAGCGCAAAATCACTCTACGCTACGGGAGATTTACGCAGACTTTTTAAACAAAAACCACGCCTCGTTACCATGCATCCCGACGACGCCACACGCATATTTATCCTGGACGGCGAGCGACTTTTTATATGGCATGGCGGACAACCCCCCAAAATTCCCGTACTCGAGACTATCGCAGGGATTATCGCTGAAGAAAACAATCTCATCATGCTCGACAGTCAAAGCGGGCTCCTCTACAAAACAGATCTTGATGGCAAAGCACCGCAAGCTTTGAGCCAGGGAAAAATAGAGCATATGGGGCTTGCGGGCATCTTGAGTCGACCGGATGGGTATCTGGTCTGGAGTAATGCAGGCCTCTGGTTTCTTGATACTGGATCGGCACATGCACAAAAAATCACTGATACGCACCTCTCAAAAATGCCCCTCTCCAATAATGAACATGTTATTTGGTCGTCAGAGAATACGCTTTGGATTCAATGGCTCACGAGTGATGAGAAACTCCCCTACTATCAAACTGAGCGTCTTGAAAAAATTTTAGAGACCGAACGCCCCATCTCTCAAGTTTTTCATTACCCAAACGAAGGCTACCTACTCACTGCTACTGGAGAACATGTGTTTGCAAGCGAGCTTGATGGTAGAGACACACGCAATACAATCAGCCTCTACAAAGGTAGCCACCCCCAGCTATTCGTCCCTTCAGACGAAAAAATCGTCTATATTCTCGACGATCATACATTGTTTAAAGTATCTCTTGATACGCCGCTGGTACGAAACACCAACTAGCGTCGCCTCACTGGCGCTTTTTCTTTGGCAAAGCAAGATCCCGCGCAACTTGCCAGACATCCCCGGCGCCCATCGTTACTACCACCAACTCTTCTTTCTGTTTGAGGCCAAGACGCGCCCGGAGGTAATGCAGCGCACACGCCTGCGATTCCATACATGCCGCATGCTTGTGGTTTTTTTTTGTCTCCTGCACCAATCGCTCCATAATATCTGGGGGGAAATCCGTGGTTGATTCTCGTGCAGATGCATACACGGGAATGAGCAGTACCTCATTGGCATCACCAAATGCCCGCGCGAACTCTCTGAGTAGAGCCTGGGTACGAGAAAACGTGTGCGGCTGGAATACCGCTATTACATGGCGCTTGGGGTATCTCCGGCGAATCATGGAGAGACTCGCCCGGATCTCGGTTGGATGATGCGCGTAATCATCAAATACTACCGTTCTACCCTTTGGGGATGTATAAAGCTCAAGACGCCGCGCAGTGCCTTTATAGCCGAGCAATGCCGCACGCGATTTTTTCATATTAAGCTTGAGATATCGTGCGAGTGTGAGTGCGGCCTCGCCATTGAGCTCCATGTACCGCCCCCTCACCTCCCCCCGGAGACCGTACCAAAGTATCTTGCAAGGGGGATGTTTGATCACGCCCGCCAGATGCCGCTCTGCAATAATGACTCCATCTTTGGGCATGCGCCGTATCAACTCCTGGAACGCCCGACGGTATGCGGCGCGATTTTTAAAAAAATCAGGATGGTCATATTCGATATTGGTAATGATGAGCACATGCGGCTTGAGTAATAAAAATTTATTTTGATATTCATCCGCTTCAGCCACCATCCAGTCTGATTTTCCCACACGCGCGTTGCGTCCCCAAGCGACTACTTTTGCGCCCACCAACACCGTCGGATCCACCCCGCACACTTCAAGCACCGTACCAATCATCGCAGTCGTTGTCGTCTTGCCGTGTGTACCCACAACCGCAACCCCCTGATGCTTATTAAACACTTCAGCTAAAGCCTCTGCGTAGGGCATCGTCGGAATGCCAAGACGCTTTGCGGCTTGAAGCTCCACATTTCCTGTAGCATATGCAGAAGAGTAAATGATGCGACTTATTTCTGGGGTAATATGTGCGGCGTCAAATCGAGAGACTGGGATACGCAATTTTTTGAGCACCGTATCCGTAAAAAAAACTTCCTCAGTATCCGACCCGGTAATACGCACATGTGGCGCCAAAATCTCAGCGAGAGCCGTCATACCTACACCTTTGACACCAATCAAGTGTACCCATGGCTTGCGCGCCTGACGAGTGGATGCGCTGGATGTTCGATTGAGTTTTTGCATTATTTGGATATTATAGCATTATGCCTCAAGAGCAAAAGCCACCTACTCCAGAAACCCCTAAACGGCCAAACTCCGATATATTCCGTTTTATCGATTTTTTTGTAAAAGCCGGTGAGCGCATCCGTGGCAAAAAACCAGAGATTATCCGTGGCAAAGACGGCAACCTCGTCAAATACGCACTCCAAAGACTCTCCGAAGACAAACTCGAGACATTAGCCATATGGTTCTTTGCCCGCAAAGAAAAACTTGAGCCGCGCATTGGCACCATGCTTTCCAAGGTGGTTCTCGCCGAGCTTACGCAATCCATGGACCGACCAAACTTTTGGAAAGAGATCAATGAACTCACCGACCGCTACTACCCCCGCATACACACCGCATCTACCTGGCAACCATTTTCCTATGCAGATATCAACAAAATGAAAGAAGACGTAGCCGCACTGATGCGTACTATGAAATAATCCCATGCCCAAATCATCCGCCAAAAAACTTATTGTCATCCATCCGGCATCCGTTCTCGAGCAAAAAGCAAAGCCTGTGGATATCACCGAGATCACCTCTCCTAAGA
>CAYGFT010000049.1:2763-7196 GCA_964349275.1 uncultured Candidatus Saccharibacteria bacterium | reverse complement strand
AATAATATGCCGAAACCGCGCGATATCGATATGCCGCCGGGAAAAATATTTGGCAAGCACCAGTATCAATATCAATTTGACGATTTCGGTAGGCTGAAACGATGCCAAGTAAAGATTAAACCAGCTGGTAGCGCCCTTGATACGTGAAGCCCCCAAAAGCAGTATGCCAAGAAGCAGACACATGATGCCATAAAGCACCACGATAACACCGCTATTACTAAAGAGCCGCCAGTCTACCGATGCTAAAAAAAACATCATAAGAAGACTCCCCAAAATCCAAATAACTTGGCGGGTAAAAAAATAATCTCCCGTGTCTCCGATGTTTTTAAGCGTCAAAAGACTCCAGACAAACATCGGGGCGAGTGCCCCGATAAGTATCCAATCAAATTTCTTGATATACAAAGGCATATTACCAAGGGTTTCTCCGTACAAACGGCTCCACCTGCATCACCGTACGATTTTGTGGAAAGGGAAATGGCCAGGTAAATACTACCTCTTCTTCGGCAGAATCGGCAACTTTGTCTACACGCGAGGCGGCTACCGCAACCGCATTGCCCTCGGTATCAGATACTACCGCAGATACATCAATACCTTTGACATCAAAGATGGTTTCATTTTTCAGTGTGAGCGTAAAACGCGGCCGATCTCCTTCAAACATCCGCTCGGTATGCACAATACGGAGTGGTGGATCCTGGTGCCGCGAAGGTACCCATTCAAAATCTTTAATATCAAATGTTACGCGTTTGGGTTTCTGCACTCCCCCTACCACGAGTCCCGGCTCAAATATTAAAAACCGTTCATCGGCAAGCACATAGGCATTGGCTTTTCTACTGACAATCGTGGAGTTGTCGGCATCCATAAGTTTAAACTGATAGGGCAACGATTTGACTCCCGAGAGTACGTTGGGATTTTCTACAAGTGCGGCAACATCATAGACGCCCGGGCGTACCTCAAAAAATCGTGTCCACAACACTATAAGGTCTTTTGGATTTTCATCCAGGCACACCGCGCACTGTGAGCCACCGCAATCCACTCCTGTCTCATCTTGGTTTTTAATCTTGTCAAAGCAACTCGGCGCAGGACGGCTTGCATAATAGAGAGAGCCTGCAATCGCCAGCAAAAAAAGTGCGAAAAGCCCCAGAAATAAAAGCTGTCGTTTAAACTGCCAACTCATATAGTAGGTTATACCATAGAATACCTGACCAAAAAAATAAGCGCATAGATCTCCTATACGCTTCGTTCACTGTAGTAATGATGGCAGACATCGCAGATGCGCCCACCCCCATGGGATAGCGCCGCCCTCCTCTCAATCTCGGACTTGCGTCGATGATCGAGACAACTCCCGCAAAGAACCAAATTATTTTTGTTACCAAAAAATTGTACCACGAACAGACCTAGTGGTAGGAAAAGTAGAAATAAAAAAGATGACCATTGGGTAATCACACATAGCGCAAGGGCAACGACCGCGAGCATCGTCCCAGGCAATAACATCCTCTTCCCTACGATACTCGCCACGTCTTTGGCGGGGGCCTCATACAAACCGACGGTCTGCTCCATTACACACCTCCTTTTATCAAAGAATCGGGCGGGACAAGGCTTGCTTGATATAGTTAGCACCATGACGAGGCAAACTATATTGAGCGGCACCCCACACGCTAGGGTCGTGTGTTTGTTCTCGAGCCGATAGAGCTCGGCGTACCTACCCATCTCAGCACCAGAGGATACACCTTGCCCCAGGAGCCAAGCGTACCATAACCCAAATCAGAACACTACCACACCTTGTGCTTTGTGCAAGCACCCTCTTTATATAGTCTAGAATTCCTTATCCCCTACTTGTGGAGGCTTACGTACCTCAACACCAAGACCACGATCACCGATTTCTTTGTCTCCAAATTTTGGTTGCCCTATATTACAAGTGCCAAGAAGTACATTGGCACGAGAATGCAGAAGACCAAGTGCCCACGATCCATTATCACCGGCGAATCTTCTTTCCTTTACCGCCACGGTCCATAAGCTATGGAGCCTGTCGGTTTCCATAATGAGCCGTTTAGTAAGCTCCTCGGAGCGACCATCCCAACAAATGGCATGTTTTCCGTGTTCAGGGATAGTAAGAAGGATTTGTTCTTTGAGATTGCGTGCCATCGATTCTAGCGCCATATGCTCATCGTGATGCTCCATAGTAAGGGCTAGGAGCGTGCTGTCAGATGATTTTGCTAAAGCAGCTTGAGTCCATTGCATATGTAAAGCCTCAACACGGTCCAGTATCTCAAGCTGTTCAGGTGTGAGTGGATCAAATTGTTGCCCTCCCTTTAGCATTCCTACCCGTTTATTCGCGGTATTTGGTTTTTTAGGTTGAGGAGTGGGAGGATACTTGAATTCTACCACTTCATTATTAACCAAAGCTGCGCCAATAAGTTCAAGAATGCCGTCATCTGGATTTTGTTTTACCCATGACGGATTAAAGGCAAGTGCTTGTCGCAAATTTGCGAAAGCATTGGGTGGATAAATCCATACATAAGATTCGCGACTAATAGGCCATGTTCCCGTAGGATGATTAACTGCCCTTAAAGAATCTCGCATCATGCGCCACAATGCTTTTGCCTGCCACACGCGAGCTGAATCCAGTTTTGCTTTGACTTTTGCCTTGATTGCGGGATCACTCGTTTCGTTATGCATTTTTTCCGTATAACGATATGCTCTCCAGAAGCAGTCAAATATCCTTAATTCGACCATCTTTCTTGTTTCCACTTGTGTCGCTATCTCCCCGGTACGCGGATTCACAATAGAGCTCTGACCCACTCGTACATCATGACAAGAAAATTGTCCTAGCGCAGGATTAAGCCCAGGAGTATGCGATCCATCACTATTTACAAAGGTGGCTAATGAAAACATTGTATCGCTGTCATCAGCGATGCGAAATGCATCAGCTTTACGTACACGAAGAACGTAATGACCACTCTCGACTACTCCATAAGGAACAGCCCATTTATATTCACCTGTATTAGGAATACCACGAACAATATCATATCGTTTTTTAAGATCGACTTCGCAAAAATCCTGGCTACACGGCTTTTGTTCATCAGGATCAAAGATATACAGATTTACCTTTTTAACATCAATGTCTGTAGTCGCCCATTTAAGGGTGTACGTTCTCCCTGCCTCAAGTTCTTCGCCCCCGTTTGGATAGGTAATGGTAAGAGGAGCCCCGCTGTTGGGGGTAGGCACGGGACCTCCTCGAGTAAGCAAGAATGGTGCGTCAGAATCGTCAACAGTACGAAATGTCTGCGGCTTCACGACGCGCATAATATACTCTCCATCAGGAGGGTTTACCGCGTTTGCCTTAATGATATCTCCTACATTCCATACATAAGATCCTGTATTGGGGATACTTTTAATAATGTAATATCGATTTCTATTATCTACCGGAAGATCTCCCTGCACATAAGCATCCTGTCTAAAGATATGCAAATCGACTGTCGCCACATCGCCGGTACTTGCCCAACGAATAGTATATTTCGTACCACGAACCAGTTCTTCTCCTCCATTTGGACTAAGCAAGGTGAGAGACTCGCCCGATAGGGCTGTTGGGGCAGGAGTGGCACCGGGCGCCTGCATACTTTCCCCCAATCTCATTACGCTTTCACGCAGTTGATCAATGGATGCACCAATATCAGCCAGCATGTTTTTTGCAAATTTCTGTGAAAGTAGACTGACATCTACCGCAGACATATATCCAAAAAACATCAACGCCACCGAGAACAGCACCCCAAAGGTATACGCTTTATATTTCATAATAATATCTACTAATTAGTCTTACACACCTATAACTTGACAGTATGCCATTCCTATAGCAGGAGCAACAAAGTTATGTGGACAAAATCAGCTACACAGACAAAACTCACATAGAAACTATCATTGGCTACATAGAATATTCGTGCCAGCGACCAAAGGAATTACTTTACAACTTAGGGTATATAGGCTGTTGGGGATAGGCTACTCCAGGATCCGATTATTCCTGCGATTGGCAAACCTATGAAAATTGCTCACAGCTTCTACGCTATCTCCAAGGTCGTCTTCCCATGAGCGCGTGAGAGTTTTTGGAGTTAGTCTAGTTCACAACCCCCACTCATGCTCGAGGCACACATCCAGAGGGCAGGAAGAAGAACCACCATCGCCACCGCCACCCCAGCCACTACCGCCTCCACCACTGCCATTTCCACCGCCACCACCTCCGCCACTGCCACCCGGAACTCTACAGGAACCAAGTTTATGGGAACCGCCGAAATTAAGGGCTTCTGTTACTTGCACGGCGTTACCAAGGTCATCTTTCCCGAAAAAAGTCAGCACTTCCTTTTTAAGCGTGAAGTCTTTATTAGCCGGAACATGATAGGAATCTGCTATTGTGCCACCCGCTTCGAGAGTAAAATCACCGG
>CAYGFT010000049.1:0-2753 GCA_964349275.1 uncultured Candidatus Saccharibacteria bacterium | reverse complement strand
AAAAATTTAAGGTCTTTTTTATTCCCCCGTCAACACCATACTGTTCTATCTTCGCCCCTTCTATGGTTACTCCCGTAGAGCCACTTGTTTCCTTGAGGGTGAGATAGGAGCTCCAGTAGCCATTGGGAACAACAACTTGCCCATTTACACATTGTGACTTGTTGTCGGTGCTGTTTAGGTGCCATACCGCGGGGTTGGGACTAAAGGTCATGGAAAGCTTGGCGGGCTCTTTGGGTTTAACTTTTGTGGCACAGAGTGGATATTTCTCTTTAAGATTGGCAATATCAACATCTTTTAGTTGAGTGTGGTTATACGCAAAACCCTTATCATTCATAATCGAGCTGGGATCCATTGAATGACCCAACCCCAGGAGATGCCCCATCTCATGGTTGACGAGAGTACTCATGATACCATCTATATTACGACCATTATAAGATGGATCTTCTGTATCAATGATTATATCTGGATAGAATGTAGTTCCGCCGGTCTTTGGACGATTAGGATCATATAAAGCACCTGGGAAAAAAGTGACCCCACTAGCATTCGATCCTTCCCCACAATAGTTTGTTAAATCGATATTGCCAAATCGTAATACACTTTTTTTGTCATGTCCTGTTTTGTCAGAGCATCGGATTGGTACCTTTTCCCCAATAACTTTATCATAAATAAAGTTTATCCTTATCCCTACTTTAGAAGACAACAAATTTGCATTATTCTGTATAATATTCAATAACGTATCAGTCGGAGCATTTGTATAAATAGTAGCCTCACATGTAGCTCCTACAAGGAAATTGTAATTATCAAAAGCATCAGCTTTTAGAGGAGTTTCCCCACCCAAGAAAGAATACATATCATAGATTCCCGTAGTGGCACTACCAAAATAGAGATGAATGGTATCATACTGTCCTACTCGGTGAGTAAAGGAAATGGTTGAACCCTCTTGCGGAGTATCTAAACACTCACTCGCCCCCGGGCACACCGCATAAAATGTCTTGGGCGCGCCACTTACTTTTACCGTATGGCTTCCCGCGCTCACGTTGTCCCAGTACACGGTGTCAGCCGTGCTGCCCGTAGGAAGAACGCCGTCCAGTGTTACCGTTACCGCGGCACTTACCGAAGGCAAGAACACTTTCTTGACCGTAAGACGGTCTGTTGCCCCTGAAGTAGTACCTTTCCCCACCACAAACGTCACTGTTTTCGTGTTGTTGCTTTCATCGGACTCGGCAAGGGTATTGTCCGGATCAGCCACAATGCGAAGCGTATGGGTACCCTTGGTAGCTGTCCAGGCGCTGGATAGAGGCAAGATGAACGATCCTCTTGAGTTGGCACGCATACTCATTCTGACTCGCCTTGTCCCTATGAGCTGATTGTCCATGTAAAAATTGACGGTATTAAATCGGCTAGTCCCTGCCACGGATCCGACAACGAGACTCGCCCGGAACCTCACCTTCGCCCCCTCCGCGGCAGAAGTGGGCTTATGAACGCCAACGGAAAGATCCGGTTGCACGCTCACGGCTTGAGTAAATTCAATTCTAGGATCAAGCACAATGGTATCACAATTATTGTGTTGAGAAGGACTCCCTTTTGATACCTTAAACGTAAGCGATTGACCTTTATTTACGTTACCCGCGCCATTATATGGATATGCTTGTCCACTTTTTGCGGGGATAACTATCTTTGAATTAAAGGGCGTATCTACCTCTACTCCGTCACTGCAGGAGGGATTCTTGAGTTGGACTGATCCGGTGATTTTTGTATATCCCGCTTCTGGAGCTTGCCACTCAAGGACAGTAGGGCTTGCGATGTTGGACCTATTCCCCGGACTCATCCAACCCGGACCTATTATTTGGTAAACTTCCTCGCCATGACGACAAGCGCTTGGTCCGCATTCCGGGTGCTGACCTGCCGCATAGTATGCAAGGGCGCGACGGCCGCCATCCATGTATGCCCACGGCGTACCCCCAGAAAACTGTTCAGATAGCTTGTATATAGTGGTTCTTTCCGTGGGTGGCGGTGGCCCGCTTCCACCCGGCGTAAATTCAATCTTGAGATCAAAGGGAGTCCAGTCACAGTAGTTGTTCACTGATCCTTTGTTGACCATAAAGTAGATGAACTGGCCACTCGTCACGTTTGAGGTAATATTGAATGTTTTCCCTGTCGCATCACCATCACTTAATGATGTTTGCCAAAGCATATTCGGATCTTGTTTAATCTTTACCTGCACGCCGTCACCTCCGCATGGTGGACCCCCATCTGCTACCTTCCCGGTAATACGCACCGAGCCGTTACCCGGAGCCCTCCAGCCTCGTATAGCATCTTTTGTGGGCCCTGGGTGTTGTCCAACCCCAAGGACAAGCTGATAATCTTCCGCTCCTTTCCAGCAAGGATTAGGGCCACATTGGGCGTGGGACGCATAGTATGTGAGTGAGGGATTCCCCACTTCATCAAGATAGTACCAACCTTTTTGACCTTGAACACCAGAAAAATCTGTCGAGGCTTGGAAGACTTGTGTGGTAGCCGCATAGCTTCCCTCCAGCGTACCCGAGCGGGAAGCGAGCAGTCCTACCGCCGCTATCATACCGGCAACAAAGGTAAGCAGTATAGAGACAGCCAAGATAGACATACGCTCCTTGCCTACCGCAACATACTTGTTTTGGAGAATGTTGAGCGAGCGTTGTATGAAGTTGTCAACGGGTCGTAAGGGTGCCATAGGTTTGTTTAGGGTATTGATAAAAAGCTATATACACATAGAG
>CAYGFT010000048.1:0-7264 GCA_964349275.1 uncultured Candidatus Saccharibacteria bacterium | reverse complement strand
CTGTATTGGAGGAGGGAGGAGAAAAGGGGTGGGGGAGGCTAGAAACAGAAGAGAAGAAGCAAAGTAAGCAAGTTACGATTGCGTGTTGGCGGGTGATGTAGCTCTCTATGAGATTCCACATAAGCGCCTCCTTTTTCCTGTATGAGAAGGTTCAAGTACTTAGCCAATCTAGCAAATATATACTATCTGTCAATTGGCCTATTCATTTTGGTATACTCTGTGTATGAGCAAAAAAGTACTCACACTTTGTTTTGTGTATGATGATACACGGATCTTGCTTGGTATGAAAAAGCGTGGATTTGGCGCTGGCAGATGGAATGGGTTTGGCGGCAAAGTACAGGAGGGAGAGACGATAGAGGCGGCGGCACACCGCGAGCTAGCAGAGGAGGCGGGTATTCGGGTGCCAGAGCTTGTAAAACGTGCGGTGCTGGAGTTTTCGTTTGAGGGAGATCCTATGGTACTCGAGACCCATGTGTTTAGCACTTCTGTATTTGAGGGTGAGCCGACGGAATCCGAGGAGATGCGTCCACAGTGGTTTTTACATCCGGAGATACCATTTCAGAAAATGTGGGCAGATGATGTGCACTGGATGCCAATGTTGCTCGCCGATAAAAATTTTACGGGGCGTTTTTTATTTAGCCCGAATCATACACTTTTAGAGCACACTATTCGTGAAGTCTAAGATTTTTTCTATTGTCAACCAAAAAAACAAAAGCGCATAGAGAGTGCGCTTTTTTGGGGCTGGGAAGGGGGTTGTGTGCTTTCTCGACGGACGCTTCGAGGAGACGCATAACCCCCCTCCCGATTGAGTTGCTGGTACAATCACCAGCTAGTTTCTAAGTACCATGTTTCTGCATCTTCTGGCAATTAGTTTTTGCCAAACATGTGCATAGCAATTGCATTTGACGTGTGTCATATTCTCGCGTATCTTTTAAACAAATGAATCTTGAAAAAAGGAGGATGATAGTATGAGATCAACCGCAATTGCTGTTCAGGCATCCAGGAGGGTTCCCACTGTGCCGTCTGTTTCCATAAGATCTTTGGTACGGTACGAGGAGATAGATTTTTCCTTGGTGCATTTCAACCCTAAACAACCACGCAAGAAATTTGACCAGGAAAAAATCAAGAATTTAAGCGCCTCGGTTTGTAATGAGGGACTATTGCAGTCGCCCATTGTAAAACCGCATCCTAAGATAGAAGACCACTATGAGCTAATGGTGGGGGAGCGGAGATTTCGGGCTCTCCAAGCCCTTGGGGTTACGAGCTATCAGCTTGGTATATGGACTGGAGACCCGGACACATTTATCGCCTCTCTCATAGAGAACATTCACCGCGAGCAGTTGAATCCGATTGAGGTAGCAGAGTCCTATAGGGTGTTGCGGGATGAGAAAGACATGTCCTTGAAAGCTATAGGGGAGCTCGTGGGAGTCACCTATCAGACGGTAAGCTCACATCTTCGGCTATTGGATCTCCCTCAACATATTCAGCAGATGATAATTGATGATAAGCTACCGAAAAAGGTCGCCCTTAATTTTTCCAAGTTCAAAAAAGGTCAGGGGTATAAAGATGCACGGCTCATTCGGATGGCGCATGAGCTGATGAATGGCATAACGCCAATCGAGATGCAGGCGGGGTACAGTGGGATTGATGAGCGTGAAGCACTTGAGCATCGTCTGCGCGGCATGCGTCTGCCTACCAATGCCGAAGAGTTGCTTGCTCGTTTTATAAAAGAAGCTTCGCGGGTTTCTAGTATCCTTGCCTGTGTAGAGAGATTAGGGAGTACAGGAGATACGGATATACAACGAGCATGGGATCGTATGGCGACGATAGGGAAAAGGACTTGTTTGCGATATCTTGATATATTCGTGCAGGCGGCACCCTTGATACAGGGCTTTGCGGGGAGATTGAGGTCGGCAAACGAACATACTGATTCCGATGAGGTGCGTCGGGCCAAGCGTGAGCGCGCGTTTGGCAATGCCACACGCGTAGTACGCTTACTTTTGTACGAAGGCATCAATGTCAAAGTAAATCTGGGAAGGGCGTTTGTTATCCGGCAATTACGTCTTTCCACAAAGTGGCAGAAGACCGTAGACAATACCGTTATCGGCGCGCTCCGGGTTGTGGGATTGTACTGGTACCATGCACCTGATGATGCCCTGCGCGATCAGCCACTCCAAGGGTTTCTGCCCTTTATAACTGGTATCAAGGATGCATTTAAGGTACGTGAGTACAAGGAGTTTCTGGCGCGTATCCAGGAGCTAGATGACTCGGATGATCCCATCGATATTACGGAGGCGGAGAAACTTAAACCTGCGGTTTCGCAAGTAGGCGGTCAATAATTGGCTGCTTTTTTTTGGCAAAAAAAAGACGCATATATGCGTCAGAGATCACCAAGTAACACTTGGAGAGATGTCTCTATGTCTTCTCCATCTAGTGGCGCATCTTCCAAAAGGAACAAAAGATCGGCCGCAATCTCATCCCCGGTGCTCACAGGAGGCACTGCCGCGGATTTTTTTACTGAAGGTTGGTCAAAGATATCCCTCAGGAAGAGGAGAGCAGTAGTATGTATCTGGCATATATATCCTTCGGTGACGCCAAGTATTTCAGCGATTTCCTGCAGAGTGAGCTCTTCTTCATAGTAGAGAGTGATCACGAGCCGTTCGCGCCCAGGGAGCTCCTCGCGGCATATGGCAAGGCGCTCCAGAAGTGATGCGCGTTCGACGATCGTCTCAGGATCTTCTATTGTGCTCGTATGTGTTCGATGGGTCATGCTTACATCTTCTAAGGTTACCATAGTTGCTTGGTCTAGCTTTGCCTCTACACGAAAATATTCTTCAAGACTAATACCAAGCTCTACGGCAACTTCTTCAGCAGTAGCCTCTCTGGTCTCTCGATCTACTATACGTTTTTTAGCAGATTCAACTCTGCGTCCCCAATGGCGAATTGAGCGCGATACCCAATCAAGGGAGCGTAGATATTCCATAATCTCGCCGTGGATGCGATAGTGGGCGTAGAGTGGAAACGTTACACGACGCTTTGGGTCAAATCGCTCTCGAGCTTCCAAGATACCTACCATCCCAGCATGTATGAGAGATCCCAGGTCTATGCCAGGAGGTAGTCTTCGGTGTATGCGTTCGGCAATGAGTCGGACCAAAGGTGTGTAGCTTTCTATAAACGCATCATTTGAAGGTGGCAGGGCTCCGTTTTTGCTCTCAAGGGGAGAGCCATTGCTATGGTGTTTTGACATATGCGACTCTCCTTTTTTACAATGAGCAGATTTGCTATTAGGAATATCAGTATTTACCTATCGTGTCAATTTGTATTTTTTGTGCTACAAACGAGTGTATCGTATGATTTCATTTTCTATTCTCAAAAAATCAAAAAAGTCTCGTGCCCGGCTCGGACTCCTCGAGACGCCGCATGGCGTGGTGGAGACTCCTGCGTTTGTAGGTGTGGCGACGCAGGCCACCGTCAAAGCCATGACGATTGATCAAGTGCGCTCTACCGGCATGCAGCTTTTGATTGCCAATACCTATCATCTGCATATTCGTCCCGGAGAGGATATCGTCAAAAAAGGTGGTGGGCTGCACGAGTTTATGGATTGGGATCGGCCGCTCATGACCGATTCGGGCGGGTTCCAAGTGTTTAGTCTGGGGTTTGGCAAGGATCGGGGGACGGGAAAGATTCTCAAACAAAAATCAGACGAGAAGATACGGGAGGGCGAGCAACCACGCACCGTAAAAATCACTGAAGACGGCGTTGAGTTTCGCTCATATGTGGATGGTCGCAAGCTTTTTATCGGTCCGCGGGAGTCCATGAAAATCCAGGAGAAATTGGGCGCGGATATTATATTTAATTTTGATGAGTGCACCTCGCCGATAGCGGATCATGCCTATACCAAAAAATCGTTAGACAAAACACACCGCTGGGCGCGTGTCTGTGTAGACAGCAAAAAATCAAAGCAGGCGCTCTACGGCGTGGTGCAGGGTGGCAAGTTTAAAGACTTGCGCGTTGAGTCGGCAGAGTTTATGAACAAGCTTCCTTTCGCGGGATTTGGTATCGGCGGAGAGTTTGGCGATGACAAGCGCCAAATGACGAAGATGATTGACTGGGTAGTCTCGGAGCTCGACGAGGCGCGCCCGCGGCATCTTTTGGGTATTGGATACTTAGAAGATATGCCCAAAATTATTGCTTCCGGGATTGATACATTTGATTGTATCGTGCCCACACACTACGCGCGTAGAGGCGTCGCGTTTACTTCGCGCGGAAGACTTGACATCGGTCGCGCCGAGTTTTTGTCCGACAAAAAACCATTGGATCCCAAATGTTCCTGCTTTGTATGCCAAAACCATACACGCAGTTATTTGTCACATCTTTTGCGGGCGCATGAGATTACGCCGCTTACCCTGCTCTCATTCCATAATATGCATTATTTCAATGCCTATGTGGCCAAGCTCCGTGAGGATATCAAGAAGGGTAGACTCTAACATATGTCAAGTCCGCTTGAGCGCATGCTTAAACAATATGACTATATATTGCCAGAGCGTTTGATAGCAAAGCGCCCGGTCACTCCGCGGGATGCGGCACGTCTCTTGGTATACAAGCGAGCGGATAACGCTATAACATGGGGCACATTTCTGCATCTCCCCAAATATCTTCCCAAGGGCGCGGTACTGGTGCTTAATAAGACCAAGGTATTTCCGGCGCGGCTCAAACTGCAAAAAGAAACGCTTGGTACGGTAAAAATCTTATACGTTAAACACGATGCGCGCTACTTGTATGCACTTTGTGACAAGCCCCTACGAAACGGTATGAAACTTTCTCTGGGGGGAGTAGTGTGTTTTACCGTGCGCTCCAAAAATGAGGCGGTCTATACGCTGGCGCTACATATGCCGGTGAGTAAGGTAATGCAATTATTCTTGCGTTATGGGGAGACGCCCATCCCGCCGTACATCAAAAACTCTCCACTCTCGGAATCGCGTCTGCGCGCCGAATACCAAACGGTGTTTGCCTCTGCTCTCGGATCAGTAGCCGCTCCCACAGCGTCACTACATTTTACGAAAAGCTTGCTCGCGCGTATCAAAAAATCTGGATGCGATATTGCATTTGTCACACTACATGTAAATTTGGGGACATTTGCACCGGTGACCCAAAAAGAATTGCATACCGGACGTTTGCACGAGGAGTATTACGAGATAGACGCGCGTACAAAAACTTTACTCAAGTCGGCCAAGCGTGCCGGTCGGCCTATTATCGCAGTGGGTACTACGGTGGTACGTACCCTTGAGTCCGCGGCGGATAAAAAGGGAGTGCTTCGGAAGTGCTCCGGATGTACCGATCTTTTTATTCGTGGCAAATACCGATTTCGCTTTGTAGACGGGATGATTACAAACTTTCATGTGCCCCGATCAAGCCTTCTCATGCTTGTCGCCACGTTTGCGGGTCAGAAAAAGATTTTGGAGTTGTACAAAAAAGCTATAAAGAAAAATTTTCGGTTCTTCTCCTTTGGTGACGGGATGCTGATAGTCTGATATACTGCGCACATGCCTGAGGAAACTGCAAAGACAAATAGAGACCAGATCAGTATCCGCAAGAAAGCGCGGGAGCAGACGATCGGCTACATTGTCGGCGCGTTCGGGCTCGTTGCCGGTCTTGCTTGGAATGATGCGGTCAAGGCATTTATTGAGTATGCATTTCCCTTGAGCGGCGGGGGAGGGCTTGCCGCAAAATTCGTCTATGCACTTCTGATCACGATTGCAGTAGTGGTGATTACGACGTATCTCTCACGTCTTACGGAAAAAGAAGGTTAATCTGCCATCTTAAAAAAATCGAGCCCCACCTGGTAGGTACCAAGGCGGGGCGGTTTTGGCTAAGAGTCAAGCCAAAAGAGTGCTACGGTCGTTATAATCATTGCCGCCGTACTCAATGGTGTTGGATCAAATTCCCGATTCCTAAAAAATCTAGTAAATATGGCGGTGTTTACCAAGAGTCCGATGGTACTGAAGAATAGAAATCTTCCAAGGACTATTTCTCTAGGCCCAGCTACTTTATTTGCAAAAAAGCAGGGCGCAAGAGCGATGAGGCTAACCACTGAGACAAAAAGGAACACGAGAAAGGACAATGCGGAAAAATATCCAATTCTCCGTACCTCATCCATATTGATAATGTTCTGCATAGCTTCCTCCCGTTTCTGGGCCTTTAAATTAGGCTTGAAAGCCAAGGCACAGAATTCGAGAGGAGATCAATCTAAAGAACAATTTAACATATAAAAACAAAAAAGTCAAGTTTTGTGGCATCTGTGGGTAGTCTAGTATAGGGTCATGGATGATCTTTTCGCAGTTTATAAACCCAAAGGCCCGACGTCACATGATATTATGATGCATATTCGCCGTATTACCGGTGAGCGACATGTAGGGCACGCGGGGACACTGGATCCCTTGGCATCAGGTGTTTTAGTGGTGGGTGTGGGCAGAGCCGCTACGCGCAAACTTACCGGCGAGATTCGCAAAGACAAGACCTATATTGCCGATATATATCTGGGAGCTTCCAGTACCACAGATGATGCTGAAGGTGAGCGCACTACCTATGCTGTAGCGCACATGCCTACAGATGAGATGGTCGCAATTGTGCTCAAAAAATTTGTAGGGCGGATACTGCAACGTCCGCCGGTGTATAGCGCCCTCAAAATTTCCGGCAAGCCTGCCTACAAGCGGGTGCGGGAGGGGGAGCGTGTCGAGCTAGCGCCGCGCGAAGTGGAAATCCATGCAATTAAACTGCTTGCCTATGACTGGCCGCATCTCAAGATTCAGATAGATACGGGATCAGGCGTCTATGTACGAGCGCTCGCAAGAGATATTGGCGAAGCTTTGGGTATGGGTGCGTATCTTGCGGATTTGGAGCGCACACGTGTGGGGGAGTTCGGGGTAGAGGATGCGGTACGATTTGATGATCTTAGCTCATTTCTTGCTCAAAGGCATGCTTAATGTGTATACTAAAAGCATGGAACATTCATGCATGAAGTGCGGTGGATCAACTGCCGGATACAAGTGCGATGGTTGCGGAGCCGGATGTGATGAGAGTAACAGCCAGCATAGCTGTGGCACCGGAGTGTGTGCGTCGCAGTGCTCTGGTTGTAGTGAGCCCGAGACCAAGTGCACCTGCCAATAGTAGTTTTTTTGCAAAAGGACAATTCGCAAAAAGGTTGTCTTTTTGTTTGGGTATAATACATCCTTGCTGATAAAATAGAGCCATCTTGTATTAAAAG
>CAYGFT010000047.1:0-7379 GCA_964349275.1 uncultured Candidatus Saccharibacteria bacterium | reverse complement strand
GTATATAACGATGCCGTGTGCGAGTGCGGCCTCTGCTCCATTGCCCAGAGGCACATAAAGCTCTTTAAATCCCGCGCGCTCGGCGATTTGTGCCATCGCGAGTGTGCCTTTGACTCTGCGAAGTGCCCCATCAAGTGCGAGTTCGCCCAAAAACAGTTTGCCATCGGGCAAAAAATCGGTCTGATGCGAGGCGAGCAAATACGCAAGGGCTATGGGGAGGTCAAATGCCGGTCCTTCTTTTTTTAAATCAGCTGGCGCCAGGGACACCACGATCCGGTTATTGCGCTTGTGCGGGGGCCGTGCGCCAAAGTTTTTGATGGCGGCCGATATGCGTTCCCGGGATTCGTCTACTGCTTTGTCCGCAAGGCCTACAATAGTAAAAAGATGTAGTCCGGGCGAGAGATCTACCTCGACATCGATGATGGCGGCATCAACTCCGGCGATTTCTGCAGAATGAAGTTTGACTGACATGTATCCATACGTAGCACGGAGTCTTGATTTGGGCAATAAAATAAAAAGAACCTCGGATGTATACAAGGTTCTTGGGCACACAGCCACCGGGCGTCGATGTTAGCTGGCAGAGGCGTACGCTTTGGTGTCCGCGGGTTTTTGCGGTGCAACGACCACGGGCACGGGATGTTTGAGGTTAAGGGGTTGGGTGTTTAGGATTTGCAGAGAGGCTTGGGCGTCTTTCCAGAGCGTGAGTCCATCACGGATATAGTCGGGATCAAACCCCACAATGTTGCAGATGCTTACAAAGCTACAGAGCCAATCCGGATCATCTGCCCAGATCCACTCCTCGGCCTCTTTGAATAGACGTGCCCCTCGTCTGCTTGGGGCATGGGCATACTTCATGTATGCCTCAACGCCGTTTTCCAGTACTCCCCAAAGGAGCCGTACCTCCGCGCATTGGCGGATGAGGTAAAACTTGTTTTCTGGGATCGCGAGCACAGGGATCCCGGCAGGGTCGCCATAAAACTTGGTGATCGCGATCGCATGGCTCCGTCCGCGCAAGTCATCTTTCATATATCTTACCCCCTTCGTATAAAATACAAAGAATTACCAAAAAACTATACCATGTATTTGTAGAAATTGCAATACCATGCAAGTGTATTCTTCTAAAAAGATAAAAATTCCCAGCTGTGTCACAAAGCCGGGAGTTTACTTTTGTATGCCGCTACAAGTACTGCTATCGTATGTTTTTCAATGACGTCTCTTCGTTTGGGCGGGCTTCTGCCCATCTCTATTTTGCTGATCATATTTTCTCTCCACTGGGTGAGGCCTTTGCGAATATAATCGGCATTTAGATTAAGGAGGTCGCAGATATTGAGAAACGAAAAGAGCCACGTGGGGTCATCGCCAAACAACCACATCTCCGCCTCGACATAGAGACGTTTTTGGAATCTTTTGTTTGCTAAAAAATATGCCTGGAAGCAGTGTATAGCATCAGATAGCACTGCAAGAAGCAGACGTTTTTCTGGTTGCGTATATATCACGTTTCTGATGCGATCAAAAAACTGATCAGGGGTCAGAATATCCTGCACAAAGATGCTACGGTCGAAATCCATACAACCCCCTTTCTTGGTGTAAGGGCATTTTGCTTTGTAAAAGAGCAAACCCCGCAAGAGTCTGCAGGGTATTGAATACTTAGGCGGTGGCGTGCTCGGTGCAGGTACTAGCCGAGGGATCAGCCTCTAGGCGTGCTATAGGTATCTCTTTGCCGCAAACCGCGCACTGGCCATAGGTACCGGACTCGATGCGTTTGAGTGCCGCTTGTATGCGAATGAGCTTGCTCTCCAGTTCTACCTCGCTTGCTACATTGTTTTCGAGTTCTTCAAATTTGTCCGCCATATCCTCGGGAGCGGAGCTTTGATTGTTGAGATCGGGTAATGCTGGCTCCCAATCGGTACTACCGGAGCTTTTAGTGGCGACTCGGGAGAGCTGGCCTTCCAGACGATGCAACTCCTCTTCGAGTTTGGCTTTGAATTTTACGGTATCCATATAGGGGTATTGTATATGATGAAGCGATTTTTGGCTACTTGACGGGGGGTGAGGTTAGGAGTCGCGCGATCATGAGTTCCATAAACTCCCTTGAGGTAGAGATGAGCAGATACTTGCCCGCAAAAAATCCATAGACAAGGTCGGCCCCCTCGGTGATATTGAGCGTGCGCACGTCGATGTTTTTTATGACATCATCAGTAAATACTTTAGAGGTCGAGGTGATGGTCTGGTCAAAGTAAAAGTAGCGCCAGTCAAGAATAATATTACGCTCCCAGGCGATCATCTGGGCAAATGCGCGCTCGGGGTTTTTGGGTTCCAAAATCATGCCAATAGAAGCCCCTTGGGGTGTGTAGTAGATGAGAAAGTTAAAGCCATTTTCTAGATTGGTTGCAAGATCATTGGGCGGGCGAAAATCAAGCGTGCCAAAAAATTCCCCAATAGTGGCATAATGCGCTGTCCCCGAGAGATTTTCGAGTTTGATGATGACTTGTTTAATGGAGCCCGAAGGCAGGCGGTCCTTGCGACTGGCGCGAAGTTTTTCAAATAGCCCGGCCCGATCCCCTTCGCGCGAGGAGACGACATCGCGCTGTTCTACCACTAGATAATTTTTTGGCGCAGTTTCTCCCGGGGCGAGCGTCACAGGTTGTGCTACAAAATACGTAAATGCCGCGTATCCCCCAATGCCTAGTACGATAAGGACAATGAGTGTCATGACTACTTTAAACCATGTTTGATCAGTCACGCGTTCTCGAAATTCAAAAACGTCTTCTTCATGTTTTTGCTGTTCTTTGGCGACAAGATCCAGGAAGGAGATATTTTTTTCCTTCAAGTAGTGCGAGGCGTCATACTTCATAGTGCGCAGACGCGGCAGAGCAGGGTTTTCGTTTTGGGTGTGCTCATCGGTATTTTGCGATTCGGGAGGTTTTGGTTGTTTGGTTTCTTCGGGGGGCATGGCAGTTTTTATAAATAAAAGGGATACGGTGTATATCCGTACCCTTTTATAGTACCTGTAATTAAGAGAATCTTCTAGGTTTCAGCTGATTATCTGCGTCCGTGGTGCCCGCCGTTTCCTCCCTCACGGCGGTGACCTCCTCCCTCTGTACCGGTGCGCGGGGAGCGTTCTTTGTGGGCGGCATGAGGTTTGGGCTCTATTGTAGCTACTTCTTTTATGGAAAGATTGACGCGACCTTGCTCATCGATGCTTATGATTTGCACCGGTACTTTGTCGCCTATATCTACAACGTCGGTAACCTGCTCTACGCGCCAAGGGGCGAGCTCGGAGACATGTACGAGTCCTTCCTGGTTGGGAGCAAACTCTACCATCGCACCAAAGTTAAAGAGTCGGGTGACCACTCCTTCAAATTTTTCACCGACCTCGTATTCATGTGTAATCTCATCAATGATAGCAACAGCATTTTTTGCTGAAGCTTCATCGGTGCCGGTGATGAATATAGTGCCATCCTGTTCGATATCAATCTGTGCGCCGGTTTTCTCGATAATTTCATTGATGACCTTACCGCCTGGGCCGATGACCTCGCGGATTTTGAGTGGATCAATTTTCATGGTAATAATGCGCGGTGCAAACGGCGAGAGCTCTTTGCGGGGTTCTGCAATGACGGACTCCAAGACATCGAGTATTTGGAAGCGGGCGTCTTTCGCTTGCTCCAAGGCCTCGGTAAGCATTTGCACCGTCACGCCCTCCACTTTGACGTCCATTTGTATTGCGGTAAGTCCTTCACGCGTACCAGCCGCTTTAAAGTCCATATCGCCATGATGATCTTCTGGTCCCTGGATATCAGTGAGAATGCGGTATTTGGTATCCGATGCCATCATGAGGCCCATGGAGATACCTGCGATATGACGCTTGATAGGTACACCTGCATCCATGAGTGCCACGCTTGATCCGCAGACCGATCCCATAGAGGATGAACCATTGGAGGAGAGCGTTTCTGACACAAGTCGAATGGTATAGGGGAACTCTTCCTTGGGAGGAATCATCGCGCGCAGAGCCTTCTCGGCAAGTGCGCCATGTCCAATCTCGCGTCTGCCCGGTCCGCGCATAGGGCCGGTCTCCCCTACTGAATAGGGCGGGAAGTTGTAGTGGTGCATAAAGTGGCGTTTCTCGCGTACCGACATGCCCTCAATGAGTAGCACATCGCCAGGGGCGCCCAGTGTGGCAACCGAGAGGATGTGCGTCTGTCCGCGAAAAAATACCGCAGACCCATGCGTGCGATCCAGAAAGTGCGCCGTCGCAAACAGCTTACGGATATCTTTGGTGCCTCTGCCGTCGGGACGGCGCTCTTTGCCCGGTTCGGCTTCTAATACGTGTTTGTGTACGATATTGCTCACCGCATCTTCAAATATTTCATCAGAGAGACTTTTGGGAGTTTCCGGTAGGCTGGTTTCTACCAGTGTGAACCATTCTTTTTTGAGCGCATTGATGTTGGCCACCCAGATGGTTTTGTCTGGTTCGTACATGGATTTGTCGAGGCGATCAGTAATATGCTCATCAAAGAGCGTGCGGAGCTCCGGAGAAATTTCCGGAAGGGAGAGTACTGCTTTCGGTTTGCCTATTTCTTGGACAATATTCGCTTGGAATGTATTGAGTTTTTCTATTTCTACAAGACCAAGCTCAAGTGCCGATATCATGTCTGACTCGGCGGCCTCATGGGCTTCGGTCTCAATCATATTGACCTTGCCGCCTTTACCACAAAAAATTGTCTCGAGTGTGGTGCCCTCCCGCTCCGCGTAGGATGGGTTGATGATATAGGTACTATCTTTCTTGATAACACGCACGCCGCATATCGGCCCATTCCAAGGAATATCCGAGGTGGAGAGTGCGATGGATGCCGCTAGTATTGCCGGCACATCGGGATCATTTTCTCCATCGACAGAAAGCACAGTCACGATAATTTGCACGTCGTTTCGGATGCGTTGGTCAAATAGCGGCCGTATCGTGCGGTCAATAATGCGGGAAACTAGTATCGCCTCTTCGGATGGTCGAGCTTCCCGCCGCACAAATCTACTGCCAAGGATTCTTCCTGCCGCATAATACTTTTCCTCAAAGTCGACAGTAAGTGGGAAAAACGAGCCGCCCTCACGGGGTCTTCCCATAGTGGCATTTGCCAATATAACGGTGCCGCCATAGCGCACAATAACGGATCCATTGGCTTGCTCGGCAAGCGGTGAGAACTCTACCGACAAGGGTTTGCCGGCAAATTCAGTCGTGTATTTTTTTATCTCCATATTCTTTTTCGGGAGAGCGATGGATGATCTCTAGATTTTAGACTACTCGCGTTGTGCGAGAATAATCTATCTATCTGGAGGCCATGTCCCTGCTCCCCGCAATTATGTTACTAGTATTACCTTCTAATTTTAATCAAATATTTCTGTATTGCCTCTTCAATATCGATAAACTCATCAGCCGCCTCTTTGAGCTTGGATGAAGTTGATTTACCAAATGCAATAACTTCCACGCGACGTCCTTTGCCTTTCAGGTATTCAACGAGGGGTATAAAATCCCCGTCGCCGGATACGATTACCACGGCGTCTACGATGTCTGCGGTGCGCACCGCATCAATCACAATGCCTACATCCCAGTCTGCTTTTTTAGCGCCTCCATAAAACTCTTGCAGGTCCTTGCTCCGGGTCTCGATGCCAAGCTTTTCCAGGGCCTCAAAAAACGGGCGCTCCTCGCCAGTTTTGGTGCGGATGACATAGGCAAACGCACGCAAAAGCTTGCGGTCGGACACGGCGGCTTTGAGAATTTCTTTAAAGTTGACGCGTGCGCCGTACATACTTCGTGCAGAGTGATACATATTTTGCACGTCGATAAATACGGCGACTCGTTGATCAGGATATTTTACAGAGCTCATGATATTGAGTATAGCAAACCAAATGGACTAAAACGAAAAAGCTCGGCGCTATTTCTTGAGGCCGAGTTTCTTCAAGATATTCTTGTGGCGCTTCTCATCTTCGTGCAGAAGATAGGTCATAAGGCTTTTGCGCTTGGATACCATCTGCAAAAGTCCCCGCCGGGAGTGGTTGTCCTTGGGGTGTTTTTTGAGATGATCGGCAAGACGCGTAATTTCCGTGGTCGCAAGGGCAATCTGGACCTCGGGAGAGCCAGTATCTTTTTCGTGGACACGGTGCTCGCTGACGATCTTTGATTTTTCTTTGACGCTTAACATTACCGAGTACTCTAGCATATTTTACTTGCTTTTGCAAGAGGCGTAGAATAAAGAGATATTGTGCGACGTTTATCCTGTTAAAATCCATACATGAAGGCACTGGAAGAGTTTTTGGAGTATCTAGAGATTGAAAAGGGTCGTTCGCGAAAAACGATAGATAACTATGAGCGGTATCTGCGGCGTTTTTTGTCTTTTGCCGATATCAAGCGTCCTGCCGATATCACCGATGATCTGGTGCGTAAATACCGCATTTGGCTCAATCGTCAAAATCTCGGACGCATCACACAAAACTATCATCTGATCGCGCTTCGGATGTTTCTAAAGTATTTGGTGAGGCGCGATATCCCCTCTCTGACTGCCGACAAGATCGAGCTTGCCAAAATCGGCGAGCGGCAAATCGATCTTATTGAGGAAGACGATCTGGATCGTTTGCTCAAATCCCCCGAGGGTGGATCCCTAAAATCATTGCGGGATAAGGCTATTTTGGAGCTTTTATTTTCTACGGGTCTACGTGTCTCGGAACTTTGTTCTCTTGACCGCGAGTCGGTGAATCTCAAAAAAGATGAGTTCTCCGTGCGTGGCAAGGGATCTAAAATCCGTGTGGTGTTTCTTTCCGAGTCGGCAAAAAAAACTATCCAAGCATATTTGGATAAGCGCGGCGATGTGCGCCCGGCGCTTTTTGTGCGATCTGGCAAAGATGGGTCTACAGTCAAAGCCTCCACGCGCCTTACCTCGCGCAGTATCCAGCGCATTATTCACTACTATGCCATTAAGTCCGGGATCTCAAAAAAAGTAACGCCGCATACCCTACGACATTTATTTGCGACCGATCTTCTGATGAATGGTGCGGATATTCGTTCAGTACAAGCCATGCTGGGCCACGCCAATATCACCACTACCCAGATTTATACGCACATAACCGACAAACAGCTCAAAGAGGTGCATCAGGCGTTTCATGCCCGCCGCCGAAAAGAGTAGAGCTCGGGAGTCTTAAAAAACACAAAAAATCTTTATTTTGCAAGGGTAAATAGCGTTTTTACAGCCAAGCCGCATAGCTTGACTTTTTCTTATTTATTATGTATAATTATCCATAGAAATTGGCTCGTTGTTTGAAAGAGTAATCAACACAAAAAAGGAAGAAAAAGGAGTAATTATGTTCAAAAAGAATAAGGGCACCAAGTTTAGTGA
>CAYGFT010000046.1:0-7489 GCA_964349275.1 uncultured Candidatus Saccharibacteria bacterium | reverse complement strand
CCCGTACCGGTCGCTAATCGCATAATCACTCGCGCCTCAATGGCTTTGACCTCAAGCTTATCGAGCCGGCCGAGTGCCATACGCAACTCATAATTTTCACGCTCCGTATACTCAAGCGAGGCAACACGCGCCCGAAGAGCAACATCATCTTGACGAATCTGTCGGGACTCCTCTGCACTAAACGGTATATGAAATACTACACTCAGAGCATCCGCCGCCACACGTTGTACATAATCCGCAGATCTAAAAAATGGCTGCATAACCCAACGAACACCAGATTTTACACCCCCCAAATACCCCCACGAAGAAACCACCAGCGCCAAAAGCACCATACCAGCAAATATGATATATCGCAGGAGATTCTTTCGCATCAGCGTCTTTTATCTTGGACTTATATCAGTATCCCCCTCCAAGAGCACATTGCGCAAGCTATCGAGATCCTCAAGTATCACACCCGTACCCCGCACTACTGCCGTCAACGGATCTTCTGAGACACGCACCGGCATCTTTGTTTCTTTCTCAATAAGGCGATCGAGGCCTCGCAGAAGCGAGCCCCCTCCCACAAGCACAATGCCCCGATGCATGATATCAGATACGAGCTCGGGCGGCGTGTCTTCCACCGTCTCCTTGACCGCCAACACAATAGCTTTGACCGAACGCTGGAGCGCAAGACGGATATCGGATACCGTCACTACCACTTCACGCGGGAGACCGGTAATCAAGTCTCTCCCACGAATTGTAGCTTCGGCGTCCTCACCGCCCTCCCAGGCAGATCCAATGGCAATCTTTACATCCTCAGCAGTACGCTCGCCGATTAAAATTTTAAACTCATCACGCGCAAAGTTGATAATATCCTGATTGAGCCGATCGCCCGCAATCTTGATATTGCGCGAGGAGACAATGCCCCCCAGAGAGATTACTGCAATATCCGTAGTACCACCTCCGATATCTACGATCATATTACCCACCGGCTCCTGGACCGGCATACGAATACCGACCGCGGCGGCCATCGGCTCTTCTACAAGATATACTTCTCGGGCGCCGGCGTTGGTCGCGGCATCTCGCACAGCTCGGCGTTCGACCTCCGTGATAGCAGAGGGTATACCAATCACAACACGTGGACGCGCAAAGAGACGCCAGACGTCACGATGCACTTTTTTGATAAAATACTTAATCATCTCCTCGGTGACCTCAAAATCAGAGATGACTCCTTCCACCAGCGGTCGAGATGCAACAATATGCGCGGGTGTGCGCCCTACCATGCGCTTTGCTTCGTTGCCCACTGCCACCACCTGGTTGGTCTTTTGGTTGACCGCGACCACCGATGGCTCGTTGATCACAATGCCAGATCCACGCACATACACGAGTGTATTTGCGGTCCCGAGATCAATACCAATATCACGCGAAAATAAGCTAAATAGTCTCCCGAACATTACAAAATCTGTTATGCCGTTTTAATCGCCGCTATCACATCAGTCGCACGCACCAGCACTACACCCGCCTCGGTGCGCTTTTTCATCTCCACTGACGCCGACTCCAGAGTACGCGCACTCACCACAAGCCGCACCGGTATACCGATGAGATCCGCATCCGCAAGTTTCTCTCCCGCGGACTTCTCTGTGCGATCGTCATAAAACGTATCCACACCTGCGCTTGTGAGCATCTCATAGAGACTATCAGAGGCTTTGCGTATCTCTTCGTTCTCTACGCCGAGCGCAACAATATGTACCTCAAACGGCGAGACCTCGCGCGGCCAAACGATACCTTTAGCATCAGAAAGCACCTCCACAATCGTGCCCATGAGGCGCCCCGGACCGATACCGTACGAGCCCATAATCACCGGTTTGGTCTCTCCCGCCTCATCTACAAAAGTAAGGCCCAAGGGATCAGAGAATCGTGTCCCCAACTTAAAGATATTACCTACTTCTATAGACTTTTCTTCCACGAGCTTATCTTTATCAAGTTCGAGCTCAGCAATTACCTCGTCATTGAGCACTTCTTTATTGATCGCAATACGCTTCTCTTTTTCTACATATACGATATCCTCACCCGCCGCGCTCACCGTTTGGAACTCATGACTGTATTTACTAAACGCCCCGCCCGAGGCAAATGTGCGATAAGTAACATCCCCGATACCGGCGCGTGCAAATATCCGCTCATAGGCTTTAGCACACGCCTCATAAAACGCATCAAGATCCTCCTGGGTACGGGAGAATGAATAGAGATCTTTCATGATAAACTCTCGCCCGCGCATGAGACCACTCTTGGCTCTTGCCTCATTACGAAACTTGGTCTGAATCTGATAGGCATATATCGGTAGATCACGATATGATTGAATGTATTGGCGCATCATCGCCGTGATCGCCTCCTCATGCGTCCAGCCAAGACCGATATCGGTACCGGAAGCAAGTTTGGTCTTAAACCACACATCTACCTTTGACTCGTCCCAGCGGTCTGATTTTTCCCAAGACTCTTTGTCTTGCAGAGTAGTGAGCAAAAGCTCCTGGCCGCCAATAGCATTCATCTCCTCGCGGATGATAGTCTCAAGATTACCAAGCACGCGCAAACCAAGCGGTAGATACGAATAGACCCCCGCCATTTCTTTGTTGATAAACCCGGCCTGGCTCAAGAGCTGGGCATTTTTGGCCACCTCGTCAGCCGGAGCCTCTTTTCTCGTTTTGGTAAATAGTTGCGATTGCTTCATACAGAGGCAGTATAAAAGAAAAACCGGGAAGAATCAAAAGATTCCACCCGGCGGATAAGAACACACTCCCGGAAGCTACACATGGCAACATCAGCCATCAATACCAGCAAACTTCACATCTCGAAAGAGCTCTGGTCTTAAGTGAGAAAACCGTTCCTCACGCGGAGGCTTCTGATCTACCAACCGTAAAGACTGCCAACGAAGCAGCTGGCAAGGGAACGGGACTTTCACGCCACAGAGCACGATAGTCTCTATGGTAGTCCCCACGGCCATCACGATAAAATTACGATGGACGCCATCAAGCAGACGAAAGTGAAAGTCGCCGCTCTCTTCAACAATAGGAGGCACGTAGTGCGCTATTGCGAGCACCCCATCTGCGTCTCTCCCCAAGACAATGAGCGCGTTGCATTTTGCAACACCCCGCGTAACGCAGTATCCATCAAAAATGTCGGAAAATCCCTCAAGTAAAGACTGATACTTCCCCCGCTCAACAAAGGTCTGCCCAACCACAAGACTCGCCGGGTCCATACGTACGAGCCGAATCTCACAGTTCTTATATGGGTGTTCTGCGGCATCTCCCTCCAGGCATGTAGCTACCAAAAGACGGCGCAAGTAATCGAGCGGCTTAACCTGGACGCTCTCCACGCGGACGATGTCTCTGAGTGAGACCACTTTTTTTGCATGATCCCAAAAGTGCACCAATTGTTTCCGGCTAATCCCCACACGATCCTCAAATATCTCCATGTCTATATGCAAAAACATAACACTCCCTTTCATTCTTAAGGTACGAACATTATCGCAAGTATACCAGCCACATATCAACACGAAAGTGGACAAAAACATCTTATGGTATAAGGCAATACAGCAGACTATACTACATACATGGACATCGGATTTGATCTCGACAACACCATCATCAACCACGACTGGAATCTCGAGCGACTTGCACGGACATTTGGACGCATTCCATTCGGGCAACCCATCACCCGAGAGTTCTTGCGCTCGTGGTTAAGCGCTGATGCCTACCGTGCACTCAAGCAAACCCTCTACAAAGCACAGACATGGGAGGCAAGCCCCATGGAAGGAGCAGAAGAAGCGATATTACGTATCCAAGATGCAGGCGCGAATGTACATATTATCTCCCGCCGCCCGCCGGAGTTTCAATCATTTGCCATTGATTGGCTACGGGAAAATATGCCGTTTATCCCCGAGCATCAGATCATATTTACCGCGAGCGACCAAGAAAAAAGTATTCACTGCACAAAAATTGGTCTCCAATTTTTCTTGGACGACACACATGAAGTACTGAAGCACATACAGCCACCCACTGCCCCCATACTCTTTGACCGTTTAGGCGAGCAAAAAAACTCTCCGTTTCAGAGAGTTGCAACATGGCAAGAGTTTTATACGCTTATGGAGCCACATTTGCCGACTCCCCAAGAAAATTCAAGATAGTAATCTCTTGTACTCGAACAAGGATTCTCGGATACGCTCGCGAGCATCCGGCAGTATGACTCCTGCCTCTCCCAGCTTAGTAGTATTGAGCACACAATTAGACCGCCCGGCTTTAGCAAGACCCAAATCGTAGAGCTCCTCCGTGCCAATCAGCTCATAGACGTGAGCCGGATCTACAATCTCACGATACATGGCCAATATCTCTTCGTGCCGTACGGGGCCGGGGTTAGCAACATTGTATATACCAGTGGCACCCTGTTCGATAAGCGCTCCCGTCGCGGCGAGCAGATCATCGACCACCGTAATTGAATTCTCTACATTAATGACTTTTGCATACCCCGCCAGTTTCGTGATGAGGTTGCGCTGGTTTGACTCTTTGTCTACCGGCATCCGCAAACGCAGTATTAGCACCGGAAATTTTTGGAGCACCTCATCGGCATACGCCTTGGTCCAAGAATAAAAGCTCACCGGATTCGGCGCGTCCAACTCCGTAAATCCACCCGTGTGCGGTGAAGCGCCAGTAAATATACAACCGCTAGAGAGATGTACCAAGCGTATACCCCGTGGCTCACAAGCTCCCAAGAGCACCAGCGGCCCCACGATATTTGACTGTATCGTCTCTTGTTTGTGATCCTCGCACCAATCAATATTTGGCTTGCCGGTTTTGCCCGCGGTATTGACCACCACATCCGGACGCACACGATCCAACAAAGCGACTACGGCTGGCTTGTCGGTAATATCAATTGAACTCAACTCAGCGTGCAGATATTCTGCAAGTTTATGCCCCAACCACCCGGGACCGAAGATAAGAATTTTTGGCTGCCGTGGTGACTGTGCAGTGTTCATAGGTGATCCTTAATCTATATCTATATTGCATACTATAGCAAATCACAAAAATAGGAGGAAGACCTTACAAAAGTAGAAATCTTATAGAGACGTTAGCGAGTCATTGGGGAACTATGTTAAAACATAGGCACAACTCACGCGGTGGCGATTGGCTCTACGGATCTCCATTCGATTGGACAATTATATTTAGAGGGACCGAGCGACAAATTCACCACGTTTGTATGGGCTAAGGAATCTGCTTTTGCCGCACGGGTGCCCAGCACGGTTGAATGCTTTTCACTTACCGAGGGAATCATTGACATCTCATTTTTAAACTTATGCATGCGATTTATGAGGGAGTAAAAGCACTCTATCTATATATAAAGCAGAAACTTCCTCTTAAGAAGGTAGTTTTAGAACATATTGATACATACCCAACCGACCTTACGTTGCACTCTACAAAACCAAGGCAATTCTTCGCACATATATGCAAGGGTAGGCCTACGAGTTGTTGTCCCCACATCCCTAATTCTATTTGCTGTTGTCACTTGGCGTGAACTGATATAATAGTAAAAGGAACCAGTTTATATATAAGTAATATAAGAAACTATGCGGTATATAACCCTAAAAAAAATTTTGCTAATTTTCAGTGCTCTCGCGACGGTGATCTATCTTCCGCAGATAGTAAAAGCGGTAGCGACAGACTGTAGCGTATATAGGACTTCAGTAGCACCAGATGGATATGCTCCACCGATAAGTTTTTTTAGTCCGAGCGGATTAATTGTAAAGACGATGTGTGATGGCAGAACATCGTTTCAACTAACAGCAGGTTCGGACAGTACAAATGAACTTGTGTATCAAACAGGGCATTGGTACGACGGCAGGGAATGGAAACCAGTTACGTTAAGTGGGGATCATTATAAAGGTGATGAGAATTCTCCGTGGTTAGTTGGGACAGGAAAGGCATCGATAGTGAATCCATTATCGGGACGGAACTATGTAGTTGCATACGTATGTACATCCGTAGGAGGTGTATGGAAATGTGGATGTACGACAGCCGCATGCACAGCAAACAAATGGCAGTTACAAGCGTTTGATAATGGCAGTGTTGCAGGAACGAATTGTTCCGGTGGATCAGCCAAGGTAAACCCTCGCCAGAATACAAACAATCCCTATGAGACGTGGCCGGATGCATGTGTGGGTAAGCCGTATACGCTTAATATAACTTGTGATAGTACGGCGGATTATGGGTTTAGCTTTAACATATCACGACCAGAAGATGCTCCTCCGGGGTTATCTATTGATAACAAGGGCAGGGTGACAAAATTGGAAGGTACGCCTACCGCCGCAGGAACTTATGAGTTTCGTGTTACCGGGAAGAACGGAACTGCGAACTGTTCAGGAGGAGTTCGTATCACCGTCAAAGGACAAGGAGGCGGTGGAGGAGCTAGGAATTGTTCAGGAGGTAGTGTACTCACAAATCATAGACCGTCTACAAAGAATCCCTTTGAGACGTGGCCAAATGCATGTGTGGGTCAGCCGTATAAGGTGAAGTTCACAGCTTGTACAGAAGGCCAAAGTGAAGGAATTTCGTTCACTGGTTTTAAATTTATTTCCGGAACCAATTCACCACCTGGTTTAGATGTGGGAGAGGAAAACAGACGCAATATTGTGTCGGGTACGCCTACCATCGCAGGGACGTATGAGTTCTATATGACGTCGCGCTCAGGAACCTTTACTTGCCGCGCGGCGAAGCGTATCACTGTTCTGCCATAAATTTGATAATTCTATGACAAAAGCAGTTGTAACTGGGAACAGGATTCATCGGTTCGCATCTGGTGGGTATATTGCTTAAGAGAAGGGGGAAGGCGTATGTGGTTGATAATCTTTCTGGGGGCAAGCGTAAACGAGTGCCAGCTGTTGCGCGTTTGTATGAAGGGGACGTTCGTGACTTTGAAAAACTTGTGCCGCTCTTCCAAGGAATCGATTATGTATCCCACTTGGCGGCGTTTCTGCGGATACAGCCTTCCATTCTGGGTAACTAATGAAATTAACAGCACCAGCGCGTGATGCTAAGGCATGACTGCATCTTCTTCCGCGCATGATACCAAGATACCTTTCCCTTGCTTGAAACGATAAAAACGCACCCATGAAGTCCACATTATGTCATGATGATAACCAAACGCCGTCATAAAATATTTACCGAGGGAGGAGAAAGTGGCATTTAGCCCCAAAAGACCAAAAAAGGACGACGGTTGTCGCCCAACAGATAATGCTTACCAAATGGTTAAGTGCTATTGGTGAAGCAGGAAAATCTACAAAAGTAGAAATCTTATAGAGGTATTAGAGAGGACTATGCTCCCCTGCATAGGTCCCCGCCCAAGATTGATTGCCTCCACAAAGCTCCCCTGTCCAACAGGCAACTCAGACATTCTTTATCAGACCTAGTGAGTAGCTTTCTTTCCTCGCTACTTACGCTGTCGATATCTCCACATGAGAAAAGCC
>CAYGFT010000045.1:0-7826 GCA_964349275.1 uncultured Candidatus Saccharibacteria bacterium | reverse complement strand
GAACTTCCGCATTTCGGAGCGGACGCTTTCTTTGGAGTTGAAAAACGTTTGGAAAATCCCCGCCAAATACAATTCAGAACGGCGAAGCCGTCCAAAAAATTCTTCTGATTTAGACGATTGTCCTCGATTGCGGAGGCGAGAGGATTCGAACCTCTGAGGGGTTTTAAAGCCCCTAACACATTAGCAGTGTGTTGCTTTCAGCCGCTCAGCCACGCCTCCATATTCTCTCGGCAGAACCTCGATCAAAAAACTGTTGAGGCGTGTCTGCCCGGGAAATCTTTTAATTTCCCCTGAAAAGCTGTATATATTCGCTTTTCAGCCACGCCTCCGCTGTATGCCCAATGCAAGGTGCACCAACCCAAGGTATGAATACTTTATCATGTTTATTTTGTATTTTCCACCCTTGGCTAGGCCTGTATTTGCTTATGCTTTACACCTGTTCCCTTATCCTTTTTCACCCATGTGCGACAACTAGCCCCCAGACCTCGCGCGCACCTGCCGCTTTAAGAGCGCGGGCGGCTTCGTTGAGGGTGGCGCCCGTGGTTGAGACGTCATCCACGAGTACTATGGTTTTACCGGCAATCTCATCCGTGTCACGTGCCTCAAACGCATCACGAAGGTTTTCAAGTCGTGCCACCCGGCTTTGCATGGAGAGCTGTGGGGGAGTGGGCTTGGTGCGGATGAGTGTGCGCTCGGAGAGTAGGGGGATGGCAAGATTTTGGCTGATGGTTTGCGCGAGAAGCTCTGATTGGTTAAATCCACGCTCCCGCTTGCGGTATTTGTGGAGGGGCATTGCGAGCATACGTGCATGTTCGCGATTTTTGAGAATATGTCCCTCAACTCGTGCAAATTGGCGGGAGACGAGCTCACCCAAGGGTTGCGCTAGGCTTTTTACTCGGTAGTACTTGAGGTGTCCTATGACGTCTCGCACCAAGTCATCTTGGTATGAGGTGGCGAATGTCACACCTTTGAGTACGAGCTTTTCGCGCTGTCTGCATCGGGCGCATATGGCTCCAGATAGACTTCGATCCCCGCAGGCGATGCATTGAGGCTCGGCGGCTGGAATACCCTCAAGACACCGGGTACAGAGAAATGTCTCGGGGGTGTTGCATCCCAGGCAAAAAGAGGGGAAGAGAAGCTCGAGCACAAAATCTTTGCAGGTTTGGATAATTTGTCGGGTGGGCATAGTGGTATTCCCCGAACTAATCTTTTCGGGGTTTAAAAGACATCGGGGTGTTTCTAGTTCTTTTAAATACGGCACAGCAGTCGTTTTTCGCTTTCCCCAGGATTAGTGTGGGGATAAATGTGGATAAATACGTTAGAATAGCATATCGTATAATGGTACAATACACAAAAGATTCCGTTTGCCAAACGAATTTTTCATGATGCATGGATATTTCATTTTTCAAAAACGCTATTCAGAGCCACGGATTTTCTTTGTTGCGCAAAAATAGCGTACTGGGCGTTGACATAGGTTCTACTTCGGTAAAGATTGTACAGCTCCGGCTTGAAAATGAGAAAGCGATACTGGAGACCTATGGCGAGCTTGCGACGGGTCCTTATACGGGTGGCAAAGTAGGGCAGGCTGCCAAACTCAACGACAAAAAAGCATCTGAGATTATCGCTGATGTGGTGCGTGAGACAGGAGCGCAGGCCAAACATGCGGCAATCAGCATACCGCTCCGCAACAGTTTTGTAACGATGGTAGAGATGCCGCCGCTCTCTGATGAGGAGCTCAAGGAGGCGATGCAGTATGAGGCGCGCCGATACATCCCGATACCGGTATCCGAGGTAGTCATAGACTGGTGGCGTCTCCCCGAGGAGAAACAGCCTCGAGCCGATGGTCAGGTATTTTCCAAAAATATTACCGCAAAACTCCTTTTGGTGGCCGTGCCAAAGGATGTGGTGGAAAAGTACAAACGTATTGTGGTGGATGCGGGCCTCGAGCCAACGGCATTCGAGATCGAGACTTTCAGTATGATCCGCTCTATTATCAGTCGTGAGCATTCGGGCGTGGTAGTGGTAGATTTTGGGGCGGTGACCACTAAGATGACGATTTTGGACAAAGGTATTATCCGCGCGAGTCACAGCTTTGACAAAGGATTTCAAGATATGACCGTCGCACTCTCCCAGTCGCTTGGTGTGGACTTTGAACGGGCCGAGACCATTAAACGCGAGATCGGCCTTTCGTCAAAACCGGAGCACCAGGGTATACTAAAGGTAATCACGCCGCTCGTGGATTATATTTTGATAGAGGTGGAGCGCTTTGCAATGGGGTATAGTCGAAAGTATGGCGTGCCGATATCCAAGATTTATATCGCCGGCGGAGGAGCTTCTTTAAGTGGTTTTGTGGATTATATGGTAAAAAAATTCGGCATCGAGATCTTAGTGGCCAATCCGTTTTCTAAGGTCGAGTATCCTGCTTTTTTCCAGCCGGTGCTCCGCGAGATAGGGCCCTCGTTTTCTGTAGCTGTTGGTTTGGCGCTTCGTGGGTTAAAATAAACTATAATGCCAGATCCGGTACTCATTTCCAAATCAAGATCGTATTCTCCTCCATCGCAAATCGCGCAAAAGAGTATGGGGATTTTGCTGGTGCTCGCACTTATATTCGCAGTTGCGGTGGTGCTGATATATGGGGGTGTATACGTGTATCACAGCAATCTACAAACCTCTCTTGATGATGCCACGCGCGAACTCTCCAAGCTTGAGGAGTCATTTGAGCCGGACAAGCTCACTAAGATCTCCGAGGTGGACAAGGGGCTCATGGTCGCTCGTACTATGCTCAACTCGCATGTCTATTCCTCCAATGTATTTAAATTTCTCCAGGACAACACGCTCAGAACCGCGCGTTATACCAACTTCCTCTACAGCGCTAACCCGCCGGAGCTGACGCTTTCAGCCGAGACGGACGGGTATTTCGGACTCAAGCGCCAAGTGGAGATATTTGAAACCACCCCGCTCATTAAAAGTGCCACATTCAGTGGGGTGACGCGCGACCCGAAAGACGGTACGGTCAAGTTTCAGCTAAAGATTTCATTTGATGAAAATTTATTACGGTATAGCGGTAGTGGCGAGACACAATAATCATGTCGAGCATTAAAACACTCATTACGATATTGCTGATTGCCGCAGGTATACTCACCCTGAAGTATTTAGTGCAACCTGCTTGGATAGAAACGCAAGCGCTCCAGAGTGAGATTGCGGTGGTCAAGGATGCAATCGAGAAGACTAAAGAGGTAATACGCCTCTACGATGATCTTGTGAGCCGGTATGACAACATCTCCCCCGAAAATATCGAGCGGATTACCAACTTCTTGCCATCCAAGCCTGCCGTCCCGGATCTCTTGATCGATACGGATATTATGGTGGCTAATGCCGGTCTCTCGGATAGCAATTTGACCGTGCAGGATGGGTCGGGAGCAAGTACCGCGCCAGTTCCCGGGGTAGAGACGGTGGGTATGACGCTTGTGGCAGGAGGGAGTTACGAGTCGTTGCATAGTCTTTTGAATATTTTGGAAAAAAATCTACGGCTTATTGATATTACCGGCATTACGTTTACATCCCCGGAGAGAGATCAAGACTTTAAGTTCAACCTTGTGGGGCGGACGTATTATCAGAAAAAGGGGATATTCAATTAATATGGGCTCACGACAAAATATTATCTTCATACTTTTTCTGGTGGTGGTCGTCGGTCTTGCGGCAGGATGGTACTTTTACTTCTCCACGCCTTCAGGGAGTGACCTTGTTTCTGGGGATGGCGCGGGCACTGCGAGACTCCCGGAAGCCTCGAGTGCCGCAGTTCGTTCTGGCATATTGGGAAGTATTGCTGCAATCAAAGAAATTAAGCTTGATACGACTATTTTGGAAGAGGAGGCGTTTACACGTCTAGAAAAAGTACAGCGCCCTATTGTCCCGGAGCCGGAGCGAGGGCGTGATAACCCTTTCTTGCCCTACAAAGAATCTTTACAGCCGTCGGCATCAATCCCTGTTTCCCGTGCGCGGTAGGTTTTTGCATTCACTATGGCTAAAAAATCAATACTAGACATATTGGTGGCTGATGGCGTTCTGACCCTTGATCAATCGGAGGCGGTTGTCCAACAGGCCAACGCCGCCAACCAGGATATAGAGGATGCGCTCCTGGCAAGCGGTATTCCCGAGCTCGATGTGCTCAAGGCCAAGAGCTCGTTTTTGGGTGTCCCGCATATGTCTACCAAAGGACGGCGTATTCCGTTCGATATTCTCAAAGACATTCCAGAAGAGTCTGCGAGCCACTACAATTTTGTGCCACTGGGTATGGAGGAGGGCGTGTTGCAGATTGGCATGGTACATCCCGAGGACATCGAGGCGCGAGAAGCTTTGAAGTTTATCTCTACAAGTCTCAATGTCCCGTTTAAAATATTTGTCATCTCGCGCTCCGATTTTAATAACATCATGGAGCAGTACAAGGGTTTGGGTGGCGAGGTGACCAAAGCCCTCGGAGAGCTTGAGGGGAGTTTTTCCGAAGAGGCACAGTTTGCTATTCCCCAGCAACAACAACGTACAGAGCTCAAAGACACGTTGGTGGAGGATGCGCCGATTACCAAGATCGTTTCAGTGATTCTAAAACATGCGACCGAGGGTAAGGCGTCAGATATTCATATCGAGCCGGGGAGAGACAAACTCAAAGTCCGATTCCGTCTGGATGGAGTACTCTATACCAGTCTTTTTTTACCGATGAACGTGCATGAGTCGGTGGTCTCGCGTATTAAGATTCTTACCAACTTGCAACTCGATGAAAAGCGCAAACCCCAAGATGGCCGGTTTAGCGCACGTTTGGAGGGTAGAGACATTGATTTTCGGGTTTCCACCTTGCCGACGTATTTTGGCGAAAAAGTAGTTATCCGTATTTTGGATTCGGCGACCGGCGTGCGCACCCTTGCCGAGCTGGGACTTGCGGGTCGCAATCTCTCGCTCTTGGAAGAGGCTATTCGTCGGCCGTATGGCATGGTGCTAGTCACTGGCCCTACGGGATCAGGAAAATCTACTACGCTTTATGCGGTATTGCAGATTTTGAATCAGGAACGTTCCAATATTATCAGCTTGGAGGATCCGGTGGAGTATAGTATCGAGGGCGTCAACCAGTCACAAGTCCGTCCCGAGATTGGGTATGACTTTGCTGAAGGATTGCGTCATGTACTTCGGCAAGATCCGGATATTATCATGGTAGGTGAGATCCGCGACAAGGAGACTGCACAGCTTGCGGTGCATGCCGCACTCACCGGACACTTGGTGCTCTCTACGCTCCACACCAATAGTGCTATGGGGGTGGTACCACGTCTCATTGATATGGGGGTGGACCCATTTTTGATACCGGCGACGCTTATTTTGGCGATTGGCCAGCGCTTGGTGCGTACGCTTTGTGAAGAGTCGAGAAAAGAACTTCCTATTACCGGCAAAGTGGCGGAGTTTTTGGATGCAGAGATCGCAAATATGCCCGATGATGTAAAGAAAAACATCAAGAAGCCCAAATCAATTTATCAGGCGTTGCCGTCGGCGAGCTGTCCCAAGGGGACGAGAGGTCGCATGGGTGTTTTTGAAATGTTTATGATGACACCGCGTCTTGAGGAGGCGATTCTCAAAGGAGTCTCGGAGACGGGCATTAGCGAGGAGGCACAGCGTCAGGGCATGATTACTATGCGCCAAGACGGTATTTTGAAAGTTTTGGATGGTAAAGTTGGTCTGGAAGAGCTCAGTGAGGTGGTGATTTGACGTATATGACGCGGCGACAAGAGTATATACATGCGCAGGTTCGTATAGGGGGATATACGCTCATAGAGATTGTCATTATGCTTGGTATTGTTGCGGTGCTTGTCAGCGCTTTTTTTGCTATAATAAGCACCAAACAGGCCGAATGGCGGGATGAGACGCGCACTGAGGATGCCAAACTCATCGAAGATGCGCTCTACAAATATTTTGCCCGTTATCGGGAGTTTCCTATATGCCCGGAAAGTCCCATTGAGAACTGTCTGCAGATTTTACAGGATGAAAAGTTGATAGAGGCGCTTCCGCGTGATCCCTCCGTCCGAACCAATGCTTCGGGAGCTCGGTGTCAGGATATCGTGGCGCATCTCTATTGCTACGAATCTTTGAGTGGCAGGGATTTTAGTGTAACATACAACGTAGAGACGGATGCGACAGGTCCAAAGGGGTGGCGCCAGAGCGGTCCGGCAGTAAAGCATTAATCATACTCTTATGGCAGCGACAAAAGTACTTATTGTAGACGATGATCAGTTCTTGTTGGACATGTATGCGCTCAAGTTTCGTGAGTCAGGGTTTGATGTTGAGGTTGCAGAAAACGGCAAAAAAGCTATCGAAAAAGCGGACGAGTTCAAGCCGGATGTTATGTTACTTGATGTCGTGATGCCGGCAGTGGATGGGTTTGAGGTGCTAAGCGAGATTAAACAAAAAAAACTTGCTCCGGGTTCAAAGGTGATTATGCTTACCAATCTTGGACAAAAGGACGATACCGAGCGCGGCATGGCGCTGGGGGCGGATGACTATATTGTCAAAGCCCATTTTACCCCGACAGAGGTGGTGGACCGGGTAAAAAGTATTTTGGGGGATTAATAGCTAACCCATACTCATGGATTATACTCGCGAACTCGATGAACTTATTTTAAATGTTGCTCGAGAAAACGCCTCCGATTTGCATATTACGGTGGGGCGTCACCCTACACTTCGGGTTTCTGGGCAGTTGATCCCGCTCGTGGATAAGCCGGTGCTCACACCGGAGATGAGTGAGGGTTTGGTATTTTCCATGCTTACCAAGGAACAGCGGGATGAATTTTTGAAAAACAAAGAGCTCGACTTTTCCTACCCGTTCAAAGACAAACTGCGATTTCGTGTTAATGCGTTTTATCAGCGTGGGTTTATTGGTGCGGCTTTGCGCCTCATCAATGTAAAAATAAAAAGTATCGAGGATCTGAACTTGCCGCTGGATCTTATTGAGTTTGCCCGCCGGGAACAGGGATTTTTCCTGGTGGTGGGGCCGACCGGACATGGTAAATCAACTACGCTTGCGTCTCTCATCGACATGATCAATCATGAGCGATCCGAGCATATTGTGACGATTGAGGATCCGATAGAGTACCTCTTTATCCAGGATCGTTCGATTGTGGATCAGCGCGAAGTACGTATTGATACGCATGACTTCCATGGGGCGCTTCGCTCGATGTTTCGTGAGGACGTCAATGTGGCGATGATCGGTGAGATGCGCGATCCCGAGACGATTTCTGCCGCAGTTACCGCCGCGGAAACCGGTCACCTTATATTCTCCTCTCTGCACACCAATAGCGCTGCACAAACCATAGACCGTGTTATCGACAGCTTCCCGGCCGCACAGCAGTCACAAATCCGCTCACAGCTCGCCTCTACCTTGCTTGGGGTCTTCTCCCAGCGTCTTCTCCCGCGAGTATCGGGCGGACTGATACCTGCATATGAGCTGATGATTGCGAATGCGGCGGTACGCAACTTGATTCGTGAGAACAAGGTGCATGAGGTGGATTTGGTGATTGACACGAGTTACGGCGAGGGTATGATGAGTCTCAATCGTTCGCTCTTGGATCTTTTGCGCAAGGGAGAGATTACCATGGAGACGGCGATGAGCTACTCGCTTAACCCTGGGGAGTTTAAGGTGCTTTCCCGTGAATAGCTAATACAGGCTTCATGCGATTTACCTATCAAGCACGTACGCCAGAAGGGGAGCTTCGCCAGGGTCTTGTGGAGGCACCAACTCTTGAGATTGCTATCTCCTCCCTTCAGCGTAAAAATCTGATTATCATCTCGGT
>CAYGFT010000044.1:0-7833 GCA_964349275.1 uncultured Candidatus Saccharibacteria bacterium | reverse complement strand
CCACCACCCCCCACCAAGCCGAGAAGAAGCGCGACACACCAGCAAAATAACCGGAACATAACACACCTCCTTCAAAGGGGTAAAAGGTTTAGGGTCAAACGCGGGAACAATCCATTACTCATGCATATATTCCTCCTTTTTCAAAGACACCCATCCATGGGCACTGTTGTTTTCTAAGCAAACCATACCAGAGATTTGCCAATTTTGCAAGCCTTAGCGCGCAAGAGAGCTTACATACGAAAATACCGTTTTTGCGACCGCCTCCAAGCTTTCTCCAGAACATTTATCAGCCATATCTCGAGTCGTATGAAATGGCGGATACGAAAAATCCACTACCAAAATACTGGGTATACCTGCCTGTTGGAGTGAGGTATGATCATCATATATCTGCATACTCTCTGCCGTACTAAATACCTGAGGAGCGATCTCCTCCCCAATCTCCCAAAATGTTTTTACCGCATCTGGTGCAGTGCGCACCGAAGAAGGTTCTTGCAAAATTTCTAGATTCTTGTCGCACACCATATCAAGCACTATCCCTATCTCTGGCTTCGTATCTGGATAGACGTCGCGTATGTGATCCCGAAAATATTGCGAACCGATAGGATGCCAATCGCTCTCTTGCCGCAACTCCTCCTCGCCCTCCTCGCCATCAAAAAAAATAATATCTACGCCAACATCTGACTCTATAGGCGTTTCTTTAAGATACCGCGCTATCTCCAAAAGTACCGCCACACCGGATGCCCCATCATTGGCTCCCGGCATCGGATGCCCTGGACGAAACCAATCTTTATCCGCATATCGTTTTGTATCATAATGCGCGGCAAGAATAATCCGGCGGGAGCGCTCGGGGGCAAATCTCCCTATAATATTTTTTAGCTGATAGGTATCCCCGTTTTTGCTCTCTTTGCTCCAAGACTCTACGAGTACGTCATCAGCAAGCGCCTGCATCTCATGAGTGAGCAGTCCCTGCAAACGCGCGTGCCCAGGTGCCGTCACATGTCGTGGCCCCAGAGCAAGTTGTTCTTCGATGCGCGCCATCATCTCATCCCCACTCAAGACAGCATGGGATCCACGAGCACCAGTCGTAAGCACCCGGGAAGCCAAGTATTCCACTGGCGCATAGTTGTCGGTGAGTATGGGATGCATACCAAGATGAAACCGTTCCGGGTCAATCACACGACCTTCGAGCCCCGCCAACACACTCTCCGTATTATAGAGACGCGAGACGCTAGAGAGGTCAATTTTTTTCTCACCCACAATACCCATAAATACAATATTTTGCGGCTCGAGTGTATGGGGCGACTGGGTAGCAAAAAAATAGCTATTGGGGAATACCCGGCGGAATGTCCTCATTTCAGAAAGTATAAATGACGGAGATGCATGCGAGAGATCTCCGATAAAATTACCTACAAATACACCGTTTGGTGTCAGGCGACTTTTAACCAAAGAAAAAAATTCCTCGGTTACCAAATGTCCCGGGATAGAATAGAGCGAGTAGTACGCATCTCCAAATATAAGATCATATGGCTCCTGTGTATCATGAAGCATCCGCCTCCCATCAGCAACGATATTATGCAAACGTGGATCACGCGGCAACTCAAAATAGCGCTGTGCAATCTCAAGAAGTGACGGCTCAATCTCTGCGACCTCTATCTCGGCCTCGGGGAGCTCACGGAGCAATTCTTTGGGGATAGAATACGCGCCCCCACCTATCACCAGAGCCCGGCGCACATCTGCATGTGCGAGACGATAGAGTGCATAATACTTCGTGTAGTCAAAGACAAGCGCGCCATCATCTAAAAACATGGCGGCCGAACTGCTTCTATCCTGGAGCAACATCCGCGCCGGACGCTCTTTGTACGTAGTATCCTTGACTGTAATTTTTTCGTAAACTCCATCCCTACTATATACTACGCCCGCATCTGCATCGCGAGAGACGAGAAACAATGCGAGCCCAAGACCAAGCACTAGGAGTAAGATTGCTCGTGACACCATTTTTGGATCCTTGCTTGAGCGAAGCATCATCGCCGCCCCAAAAACAAGCAACAAAGCACCCGTGGCAACGATAATACGATCTACCCCAAAACTTGGTACCAGCACAAACCCCGTCAGAAGACTCCCTACAATCGAGCCACATGTTGACCAAAAAAATATCTCACCCGAGACCGTTCCTATACCATCGGGGACACGAAGCTTTTGGAGTGCTATCGCAAATGGCGAGAGTGTACCAAGTACAAATCCGGGTACAAAAAATAAAAACAGAGCCGCCACCAGCGGTCCGATTGCGAGCGGCAAACCATAGCCCAAGAGTGGCAAAAATAAAAACGCCAAAAGTTGCAGAAGTATAATACTCAGTCCTCCGACCAAGACCATTCCATAAAACAAACTCTCCTCGGGACGCCGATCAGCCATGCGCCCCCCGGCATAATATCCCAAACTCAAGGCCGCAAGGATAACGCTAATCACTCCAGAGACCGTATATATAGTATTGCCAAAATAAGGCGAGAGGATCCGCACTGCGGCCACCTCCACCACAAGTACCGCGGCGCCAGTAATAAAGACAACAAACGGCAACTCTCTACTTTTAAGATACGGTGATATGGACATAAAAAAAGCGTAGCAAAATTAACAAAAAATAAAAACTCGGGTATGCTCTCGAGTTTTAGAATACAAAAATTTTCTAGTGCGCCCTGTAGGTATCGAACCTACGACCTTTCGAATGTGAATCGAACGCTCTACCACTGAGCTAAGGGCGCGGACTAACGACCTAACGTGTCAAACCTAGTTTATCAAGCAAAACCTCGTGCGGGTAGTCCATGATATCCCGGACAAACTTATCATACATCCCAAAACGATATTTAAACTCTTTGGTGTCCATCAGCGCATAGGCAAGTTCTTTGCCAATATCAGCTTCCATAGACTTCATAATCCGCTCCACACCGGATTTATTGAACGCATCCCCTACGATCAGCATATCAATGCGCGAGCTGGGATCTTTGATAAATATTCCCGCGAGTACCACGAGCTTCACACGCCCCACACGTCGCAAACGTTCTACCAGAGTTTGCTTGGATATAGGAGCGGCAGTGAGTGCGAGATTGCGCAACTCCTCCAAAAGAGAAAACAATGGATTCAGCGCGAATCCATTGATTCTCTTTTTTTGAGGTTTTTTGCCTTTTATGCCAGAAGAAACGACCATCTGTACGGAAGCCTTTTTGATAAAATCAAGCTCCGTCAAAAGTGTAATCTCTTTGCGAACCTGCGCAGGGCTCAACTGGGCTCTGCGTACCACATCCTTCGGCGCAAATACGCTTTCGGGATTGAGGAAGAATAGCCGAATGAGTTTGATCCGTGCGGGTCCGAGCAGCTTCTCAAGTGTGCCCATGACCGTACTCTAAAGCTTAAGATTATTTAAGCACAACTGTCGCACCAGCCTCCTCAAGTTTCTTCTTGAGCTCTTCGGCTTCTGCTTTGGCTACGCCCTCCTTGACTACCTTAGGAGCGGCATCAGCCATGGCTTTGGCCTCTGCCAAACCAAGTCCCGTTACCTCGCGAAGCGCTTTGATCACCTGAATCTTTTGCGCGCCAGCGTCTTTGAGCTCTACGGCAAATACCGACTGTTCCGCAGCTACTGGAGCACCATCGGTACCACCCGCGGCCGGAGCCGCCATCATCGGCATAGCGGCCGATACGCCAAACTTATCCTCAAGGACATGCACGAGCTCGGAGAGATCCAAGACGCTCATCTTTTCGATTTCATCAACAAGTTTCTTGAACTTCTCTGGCACCTCTACTTTTTTGTCTTCCATATGATTATTAGTTATTGCTCGTAATTACTTCTTACTTTTGATCTGACCCAACACTTGTACTAATCCCCGTATATTTCCTCCAAGCACACCGACCAGGTTTCTTTGTGGTGCTTGCAAAACGGACATAAATTGGGCAATCAATATTTCACGCGGTGGAATCTTGGCAAGCTGGGTTACCGATGCGGCATCCAACATCTTCCCCTCGAAATATCCGCCCAGTATCTTTATCGCTTCGATATTTTTCTTGGCAAAATCATACAGAGTCTTTGCTATACTCACCGCGTCTTTCTTGCCAAAGATAAACGCGGCCTCACCCTCAAGCTGAGGGAGAGCCACCCCTTCATCACGAAGCGCCACCTCAGCAAGGGTTTTCTTGGTAACCAGATACTCACCGGAGTTCTTGCGAAGCGCCCGACGAAGCTCTGAAGACTTGGCTACATTGAGTCCGTGGAAATTAGCGAATAGCATAATCTCCGACTCTTTGAACTTGCTACGCACCGATTCTACTGCTTCTTGTTTTTGAGATTTAGTTAATGGCATATATTATATAGACTGATAACAAATAATGTGTGAATACACGAGTCCCGAATCTCATTCGAAAATTCGTAATAGATTCGCTATTCGTTGATTCTAAATAAAAAATGCGGGCACATCCCGCAGACAAGAAAAAGCACTAAGGCTTATATCCTCGGTAGGTCTTATTGATCGCCTACGGTCTCGGGAATAGAGACAGTCTATAAGATATTGCAGAAAATGTAAATACTTGACAATATAGTGTTTAGGTAGTACGGTAGTCGAAGAAAGGAACTTCAAACATGCACGAAATAATCCAAAAGAAGGTCAGCGAGATACCTTTAGTTTTTGATTTCATGCATGAGAACATTGATGGCCTCTACTACTATGTTCTCATGCACGTTTATGAGGAAGGAAGGTCAGAAGAAGAAGGGATCACGGTAGTTGCCGCTAGAAAAGATGCATTTAGCCACTCACATGCGGCAGAATGTTTCTGGCATAGATATCTTGAGGGTACAAACTTGAAACAGTGGATCTCGGGAGGTGGATATATTGGCATTGCAGAGAATGGGCAAACTATAACTATCGACGGTAAATCTGTAAGTTATGGGGAAGCTAATCATAAAATCACCGCCCAAATTCTTCAAAAGAATTTCCCAAGTAGTAAAATTATCGTCAGCTAAGCTCTCGCTTTATCTCACTCCTAACCGGCGCAAATCCAAGCGACCGGTTTTTCTTTTTACAAAAATATTCACGACCGTGAATATTTTTGTAATTTTTTAGTACCCAAACCTATGCAGTAAGAAATAACTCGCCGTGATCGCGGCCGTCTCTGATCGCAGTACACGGCGCGAGAGCGACACTACAAAGAGCCCTGCGGCTTTTGCATCCGCCACCTCCGCCTCTGAAAACCCACCCTCAGGGCCGATAAAAAGATTGATCCTTTGGTTAGAAAGCGGCAGAGAGTCGAGGCGATGGGCCGACTCTTTCTCATGCGCAAGAATATTTAGGCTTCCTTCTTTTTTGACAGACATAAGCGCACCAGCAAACGACATGGTCTCTCTGCACTCCGGAATAATTCCCCTGCCACTTTGTTCTGCCGCTTCTTTGAGCACCTTGCCTGCGCGCTCAAAGTTGAGACTCGTTTTGACGGAATGTTCGGATACTATCGGCACAAATGCGGAGACGCCGATCTCCGTCCCCTTTTCCAATATCCACTCCATCTTGTCTTTTTTGGGGATCGACTGGTACAAAGTAAGCGCAAACTTTGGCTCGCGGTCATTTTTTATTTTTTCTATGATCTCTCCCTCTATACTTGCCGGACTCACCTTGGCCACCCGAAAGACAAAGTCCCAGCCGGCATGTTGCGGCTCGGTAGAAAACAGTACAAACTCACTGCCCGATTTAACCCGAAGCACCCGCGTGAGCTGATGCACGAGGTCTTTGTTGGTGAGGATGAGCTTACCCGGCTCTAGAGGATGCGCGATAAAAAATCTATGCATACGCTCCATCATACTCCGCATGTACAATATGTGAAGCTCCTCACTCAGCGACCCGACCGCCAAGCGATATAAACACACCAAATAAAATCCCCCAAGAAAGTATATCCTCCTTGGGGGGCATAGAGTACAGAACAAAAGGGACATGCCATCCTCCATGAAGCTACTGCCCCGCAACCTTAAACTCTGCGACAGCAATACCCCACATACCTAAAGATTCCCAGGACATGGTATGAGCTCCTATGGCTCCTCCCCCCTTGGTACTGACAGCATGCTGTATGCCGCTGTACCCTTTGAGATTGGAGCGGAGGATCTGTGCTCCTTGAGCTACCGGAGACCCGGACTCAAAATTGAGTACCAGAGAGTCGATGAGTATTGAACTCTGCTGTTTGGTTTGTAAGCCGGCGGTTGGGATAGTATCAAATCCCGTCGCCACAGCGGTAGCTCCTAGGACATTTGACTGTGCTACACCCGTGAACGAGAGTGCCGCAGCAATGATCCTGCCGCTCCCTACGGTAGAGATGGTGATCGTATGTGCTCCCGTAGGCTGACCGGCAAGATACCATATTTGAGACAGGCGTCCCATTTGATCTACGCCTACGGCACGCATGAGGGGCAGGTTGTCGTAGGTGATACTGCGTATCGATTCTACATCTGCCGCGGTAGATACGGTAACGGCAAGCAGGCGGTTGGCGCCACTGGAGGTATGAGAAAAGGTAAGCGTGTTCCCCGCAGTGGTATTTGCAGCTGATGTGGTGGCATCCAGTGCCAGCTCCTGCATGGGGAGTTGTGCCTCCTTGGGTGGAGAAGTTGCAGTGGCAAGGACTTCGTTCTTTTGAGCTCCTCCCTCCTGCCAAAGCTTCCAGTAATCACTTACCACCTCGCCGCCCTCATAGCGCTCCGAGGTACAGTAGAGCGATATCTCTGCGGCATGAGGTGCTATGGGCGGCAAGTTGGCCATAGCGGAGAGTATGCCGTTGATAAAAAGGTGCGCTTTTCCTGTAGTAGGCTCGAACAAAAAAAGCTCCCGAAAGGGACTTCCCGCAGGAATTGCCGCGTGCAAATCCGAACTACAAGCCAGAGAGTTTACCTCCCCGGCATGGAAGGTGGCTGAAGGTGCCTTGCCATCTCCGCAATATGTCCCGGCGGCTTTTACCAGGTGTACGACCCCCATACTCTGCCCGCTGTCGGCAGTGAGAAAACAGGGGGACTTGTCTAGATTGGAGACCGTCACCCGCCGCTCCATCACCAAAGGGAGCGCAGGGGTAAAGGGAAATACCTTGGTCTCTACAGACCCGGTATCGCCCCAGGCAGCCGTGTACAGGCGCAACTTGGTATTTGGCTCGAGTGTGGTAGCACTCCCGCCGAGTTTTTGTATGTTTACGGGATCAAGCACATCAGTGATGAGCGTATCCGCCGAAGGATCGTAGGCAGGAATCTCCATAACGGGGAATACCGGTCCGGTACAAGGATTCTTGTCTAGTGTATAGGGCAGACTCTTGGAGAGAAGAGACGTGCCATTGGAAAAGTATGCTTTTACTAAAAAGGTGTGCGTAGTGCCGACCGCTACCTGGTAGATAACGTCGTTTGCACGCACCCCATCCATATATACCTCGTATTGAGCCGCTTTCTGGTCCTCCCAGGTGATACGTTCTACTGCAGACACTCCATCCGGACAGGAGGGAGTAACGGTGATAGTAAATGGTGTAGTGGATGGAGCTGACGGACAGGATGCGGCAATTGCATGCTTCCAGGCGCCATATGAGATGACGCCGCCGGTTGCCAGTTCTGCTACCCCGCGATACACAAAAGCACTGCTACAGGCAGGCAACGGGAGATCAAAGGCAGTACTGGAGACACCAGCGGCAAGTGAACGATGTGTTGTCTCCTTGGTTTCGGTTGCCGTAAGACCATACTCCAGCCAGGTGATCGCCGGATGCGATGCATCCACCGTCACTGCGGTGCGTACCAGAGTAGCCTCTTGGGTTATGAGGTCTCCGGCGGTCACGGTA
>CAYGFT010000043.1:3589-8313 GCA_964349275.1 uncultured Candidatus Saccharibacteria bacterium | reverse complement strand
CTATACTATAAACCTCTCTTTAAACGGCAGCAATTTTTGCATGTATGCTGTTGTTTTTGCTTTCTTGAGTCTACCTAATATTCATGATAGGAATATGCTAGACGTATAAGCTTGAAAACTAAAAAGGAGATAGATATGCAGGCTACTATTTTTCGTGAGTACGCAAAAGATGAAGATCTGCGAAGTGATCGAAGCGCTGGCGACAGAAGAAGGCATCGGGAAAAAGTCAGAGGGTCTATCAAGGACAATTTGCATGAGATTCTCGATGATCAGTCTATCATTGGTAGTGACGGTAAAAAGATTATCAAGGTGCCGATTCGTGGCGTCAAAGAATATCGGTTCGTCTATGGAGACAATGTGCCGGGGGTAGGGCAGGGCGATGGCAGTGCCGCGCCCGGGCAGGTGATTGGCAAGGCTGGCGGTGAGACACAAGGAGCAGGAAAGGACAAAGCAGGAGATCAGCCGGGTATTGATTATTATGAGACGGATGTGACGCTTGAGGAGATTTTGGACCTTGTATTTGAAGATCTCGAACTCCCCGATATGGAGCGAAAGATTTTGCGCCAAGTTATGGCTGATCGGGTGAGCAAGCGCAAAGGATACCGTAAGGCCGGTATTCGGATACGTCTTGATAAAAAGCGTACGGCGCTCAATCGTATCCGCCGACAAAATGCGGCAAAGCGCAGTGCACGTAGTCGCGGTATAGTGTGGGACGAGGAGTCGCGTTTTCCCTATCATCAGGACGACATGGTATTTAAACATATGGATACCAAAACGCGCCCGGAGTCCAATGCGGTGGTGCTCTGTATTATGGATACCTCCGGATCTATGGATACTATGAAAAAGTATCTGGCGCGAAGTTTCTTTCTGCTTCTGTATCATTGGGTGCGACACCAGTACCGACAAGTGGAGATTGTATTTATCGCGCACCACACCGAAGGGCGGGAGGTGACAGAAGAGGAGTTTTTCCACAAAGGAGAATCAGGAGGGACATTCATCTCTTCGGGGTACAGCAAGGCTCTGGAGATTATCCAGGAGCGCTACCATCCGACCCTGTGGAATATCTACGCATTTCATTGCTCGGACGGTGATAATTTTGAGTCAGACAATCCCGCTACCCTCAAGGCCGCCCAGGAGCTCTGCGATGTTTGCAATCTCTTTGGTTATGGCGAGATCAAGCCTTTGGGTGTGCGCCTGTATGAGAGCTCGATGCTCAAGATATTGAGTCCCATTGAAAAGTCAAACAGCAATTTCCAAACAGTCCTCATCGAGGAGAAAAAACATCTCTGGTCTGCATTTGCAGGATTTCTCAAACGAGAGCGTCTCAAAGAAGCCGCATAATCTAGACAAAAAGAAAGGAGATCGAACGTGATCTTATATCCAACGTGGCTAGAAAGCGCCAAGATAACACTTCAGCCTCTTTTTATGGGAGGCCTGATATCAATTGAGTCGACCAGTAAGCTTGACCGGCAATTCCCGATACTTTTGTGCGGACCGCAGTCGGAGCTCGATTTTTACTATCCAAGGCTTTTGCCGCTTCTCGGTAAAGAGGTACGGGATTTCCCCGGAGATAGCTTGGCGCCACTCATCGGTATCTGGACGGCGGTGGAGCGGCGTGAGCGGGATATCCGTATTCTCTTCCATACAAATGCGCGCTCTATGGATCGATTGGTACTTATAGAGTTTTATCTGCGGCGCCAGTTGGTGATTGATTGCGGTCTTATGCTCGCAGGACTTTCTCGATTTGTATTGGAGTCCGGAGGTATGCACTGGGAGACCAACGTGCGGCTTCCCGAAGATTTGCTATCCAATGGTGACATATTCTATCAAGAGATTATCTACAACTCCTAAATAAGCGCCTCTGTGCGCTTTTTTTGTTGTTTGTTCCCATTGGTAGACGCACTGCGCTTGGTGCGCTAGTATCCTGTTATATGGCAGTAGCTCATATTTCAGGAGCCAGCGACCTGGAGGGGAGGGATCGGCGGCTCTATCGGATGCTGGAGATGGTGCCGGGGTTTTTGGCCTGGGTCACGCTTATCGGCATGGTGGCACTCTCGGCATTTCGACCGATCTGGGCCGCAGTGTTTATTATTGTATTTGACCTCTATTGGCTCATTAAAACAGCTTTTCTCTCGGTGCATCTGCGGGCGCACTGGACGCGGCTCCAAAAAAATCTCTCTACTGACTGGCAAAAAAAACTTGATGGTCTTGAGTGGGAGCATATCTGGCAGTTGGTGATATTACCCGTATACAAAGAAAGTTTTGATGTGGTAGAGTCTTCGCTTGAGGCTATTTGCAAGACGAGTTGGCCCAAGGATCGAATGATTATTGTGCTTGCTACCGAGGCGCGAGCCGGAGCATCAGCGACAGAGCTCGCTGTGGAGGTTAGTGAAAAATATGCCAAGCGATTTGGGCATTTTTTAGTGACGGTGCATCCGGCAGATCTCCCGGGCGAGATGGCAGGCAAAGGATCCAATGAGACCTATGCCGTAGAAAAAGTGATCACGGATATTATCGATCCCGTCGGCATTGCACATGAGTCGGTGCTCGTCTCATCATTTGATATCGATACGCAGGTTTACCCGCAATATTTCTCATGCCTCACGTATCAGTTTCTCACTTGCGAGAAACCATTTCGCTCATCATTCCAGCCAGTACCAATATACAACAATAACATCTGGGATACGCCGGCTCTGTCTCGCGTTGTGGCTACCTCGGGGACGTTTTGGCAGATGATGCAACAAGAACGGCCGGAGCGTCTGACCACCTTCTCCTCGCACTCTATGAGTTTAAAATCTCTGGTGGAGGTCGGTTTTTGGCAAAAAAATATTGTCTCCGAGGATTCGCGTATATTTTGGAATCACTTCTTTGCCTATGACGGGGATTACCGCGTAGTGCCGCTTGCCTACCCGGTGTCGCTGGATGCCAATCTTGCGGAATCATTTTGGGCGACCGCGCGTAATGTCTACAAACAGCAACGCCGCTGGGGGTGGGGCGTAGAAAATGTGCCCTATGTCCTCTACAATTTTATTCGCAATAAAAAAATACCGTTCAGGCAAAAGTTTTTTTTCACGACGGTGCTCTTGGAGGGATTTTGGTCCTGGGCGACTAATGCGCTTTTGATCTTTATGCTCGGCTGGTTGCCGCTCTTTCTCGGGGGCAAGGTATTCAACGAGACACTGCTTTCGTACAACTTGCCGCGTATGACTCGGTATCTCATGACATTTGCTATGGTCGGCATGGTAACCTCGGCCATCACTTCTACTAAACTCCTGCCGCCGCGGCCCGAGAAGTACGGCAAGTCGCGGAGTTTTTCTATGATAATCCAATGGGTCTTGATGCCATTTACCATTATATTTTTTGGCACTTTTCCGGGGCTTGAGTCTCAAACGCGTATTATGCTGGGTGGCAGATGGCGACTTGGTTTTTGGGTGACGCCGAAACACAGAAAATAAGCCAGTAAAAGAAGCGCCATGGCAAAAGTGATAAAAATAGGCTATAGCTTATTTTTGTCATCAAACATTTTATGAGCAGAAACAAGTTACAAAAACCAAAAAAATTTATTACGGAAGAGATACTGCGCATGCTTCTTGCCGGTGTTGCAATTTACATTACAGCAAGCTCATCAGCTGGTGCCCGACGTGTCATCAAGGGGTTTAAGCAGGAGTGGAAGAGAAATACTGCAAGAAGGGCTCTGGAGAGACTCCAAAGAAAGAAACTTATAGAGTATTGTGAAAAACCGGATGGCACAATTGTTGCTGTTATAACGTATGCAGGAAAACGTAGGGTGAAGGAGTTGGATATTGATACTATGGAAGTGCTGAAGCCGAAAGCTTGGGACAAGCGATGGCGTATCATTACATTCGATATTGCGGAGAAACGAAAGAAGGGAAGAGAGGCGTTACGCGGACTTCTCAAGCGTATGGGGTTTTACCAACTGCAAAGAAGTATATATGTGTATCCATATTCATGCAGGGCGGAGATAGAACTTGTAAAAGAAGTTTTCTTATTGCCGGATGGTGAGGTGCTATATTTTTCCACTGACCGCGCACCCAATGAGGACATTCTTAAAAAGGCATTTGGATTGAGGTAGTGTTTTTATTGGCAACAGGTATCTACTTTATCCGTTAGCTTTCGCTGATCAAGTAAATGGTGACAAATTCGAGCCGTCGCTTAAAATTGTCACCGTGGCCGTTTTTAAAATATCAGTAACCACTTAGTGTTTTTCTTCGTTGTAGTAACATGTCGGGTGGAGAAATAAAATCAGCACGAGGGAGGTTCCGAAACATGGATACAAAAGATCTTTCACAATCCGCGCACAATAATTGGGATGATGAGGAGACGCAGGGGGGTTACCATTGCCCTGTGCTAATGGACGGGCACATCAAAGAAAGACAAGAAGATTTATCGCGAGGCATCACGGAGGACGAACTATACCAAGTTGGTCATTTTCGTGCAGCAAGGAGCCCGCAGTCCCATATTGGTCCATTTAAATGGGCTATTGATTTTCTTGTTCCTGATGGTACGCCAGTTTTTTCCGCACTAGGAGGAATTGTATTTGAGGCCGAGGAGCAATGCGAAAAGTGGGGGGGATGATCCCGAGTTTCGTGATCAGCTTAATTATCTCACCATCAGGCATGAGAATGGAGAGTTCTCACAATATTGCCATCTCGCGAAAGGATCAGTCTCGGCTATGGGGTTGCGGAAAGGGAGTATAGTACAAC
>CAYGFT010000043.1:0-3579 GCA_964349275.1 uncultured Candidatus Saccharibacteria bacterium | reverse complement strand
TAGTACAACAAGGCCAACAAATCGCGACGGTTGGGAAGACGGGTTGGACTGATCGCGATCATTTGCATTTCGTTGTATTTCGGGCGGACAGCAACAAATTCGGTTTCAAAAGTTTGAAGGTAAGATTTACAGAGGAACAGTAGGGTGACAAGGTTGTCTGTAGAGTATTTCGGTGACAATTTTCAGCGATAGCTGATTTTTGTCACCATTTTTGTTTTAGTTTATCCTGGAATATTCCATTGCTTGGTTTGTGCATTACTCAAAATGCAGTTCCCGCTGTTCTATGACCTGTATCCGACTTCGCAAAGCCGGATATTTTTTTAGCTCAATGTCTTCCTCCATAAGTTTGCGTGCCTCTTCCCGTGCCGCTTCTACCATCTTGATATTTTTGAGTGCCTCCATGCCGATGTCCGAGATGCCCCACTGGGACGATCCGGAGAGCTCTCCTGCGCCTCGAAGCATAAGGTCGTACTCGGCAAGCTCAAAGCCGTTACGGGCTTTTTCTAGTGCTTGCAGGCGTTCTAGTGTTTTGGGGTTTTTAGAATCAGTAAATAAAAAGCAATACGACTCCTGCCCAGCGCGCCCTACTCTTCCGCGAAACTGATGCAGAGACGCAAGGCCAAAGCGATCTGCGCCCTCGATGACGATGACTGAGGCGTTGGGTATGTCGATGCCGACCTCAATGACGGAGGTAGATACCAGGATGTCAATTTTTTTGTCTCGAAATACCTGCACGATCTCCTCCTTCTCTTTGGGCTTCATCTTGCCATGAAGCATAGCGAGGCGGAACTCGGGAAATATTTCTGTGGCCAGACGTTGGTACTCGTCTTTGACGGCTTTGATCTCGGCACTGCGCGCGGAATCATCTTCTTTGGTTTCAATCTTGGGGCATATTACAAACATCTGTCCGCCGGATGCGATAACGGCGCGGATGGTCTCGTAGGTAGCGGCACGTTTGGTGGGCGGGACAATCTTGGTAATAGGACGTGTGCGTCCAGGGGGCATCTCGTCCAATAGTGAGAGCGCAAGATCTCCGTATATGGTGAGTGCGAGTGTGCGGGGGATGGGTGTTGCGGTCATGGAGAGAAAATGCGGAGTCTTGCCTTTTTGAGCGAGTTTGGAGCGCTGGCCGACACCAAAGCGATGTTGCTCGTCTACGATGACGAGTGAGAGATTTTTAAATATTACAGATTTTTGGATTATGGCATGTGTGCCCACAAGGATATCTATAGTGCCGTCTTTGACCCAGGAGAGGAGTTGGGACTTGGCAACATGGGTGGATCCTGATGGATCAACCTTGGAGGGGAACTTGCGACATTCTGATGAGGTGAGAAGCCCCATAGTGGCATGAAAATATTGCAGGTGTTTGCAGAACTCCTCGAAGTGTTGTCGCGCCAATATCTCGGTCGGTGCCATATATGCTACTTGGTATCCGGCGCTGTGTACCGAAAGTGCGGCGAGTACTGCTACCAGGGTTTTACCGGATCCCACATCTCCCTCGAGGAGCCGTGCCATAGGGTGCGGGCGCGAAAAATCTTCGAGAATCTGGCGGACGGATTTTTGCTGTGCGCCGGTGAGCGTGAAGGGGAGTCTTCCTGCAAGTTCGTTCAAACGATCATGTGCAGGCGCGATGGTATAGGCGGGTTCAGCCTCACGGAGTTTTTTGTCTCGCATGCGAGAGAGCTGTATTAAAAATATTTCTTCAAAAGCAAAACGTTTACGGGCGCCCTCTGCCCATGCGCTCTCTTCAGGTTTATGGATAGCTTTGATGGCACGGCGAAAGTCGGGAAGATGGTATTTTTTGAGTATCTCTGGTGGCAGTATCTCGGGCTCATTTTGGGCTAGAGGTAAAATAGTCTCTATGCTCGCTTGGAACCAGTGCGAGGAGAGTCCGCGTGATTCAGTGTAGACGGGTATAGGTCGCACCATGCCATCTACGTCAATAATACGTTCTTGGTCGTTAGGGTTCTTTGCGGTAAACGCTGGATTTACAAAATAGCGCGAGCCTTTTTTGTTGGCGTGTACCTTGCCGGAAAATGTCACTAGTTGCCCTACCTTCAAAGTGCGTGCCATGGAGGGTTGGTTGAACCAGATAGCCCGCATAGTGCCAGAGGCGTCTTTGATCTCTGCTTCTACCATGGGGATGGGGCCTTTCCCAAACATCTTTTTGGTGCCGATTTTGGTGACCGTTCCTTGAATGGTGGCGGTCGCTCCGGTCTCCACAGTGCTGATACTTATGGGAGAGGAAAAGTCTTCGTACCTAGTGGGGAAATAAAATAACAAATCGCGGACGGTGGCAAGTCCGAGACGTTTGAGATTTGTCTTTTGGCTGGGGGTGAGATCAAATACCCGCTCAAGGGGTTGCGACAAAGGAGACATGGCTCCATTGTACGCGACCGACGTGTGTGTTCAAGGCTTGTTCATTTGTGACCCCGAGAGGAATCGAACCTCTATTGCCAGCTCCGCAAGCTGGCGTCCTATCCTTTGAACGACGGGGCCAATATATTTATTTTTCTCTATCGTGCGAAACCTCATTCCATTGCATAACCTGGTGTCCCCGGCGGGAATCGAACCTGCACCTTGGCCTTCGGAGGGCCACGTTTTATCCATTAAACTACGGGGACATATTGTGGAGGGCAGGCTATATTCTCCACGGGCGCCTCTCTATGCTCGCTTATGGGGCACATAACGGAATTGCACCGATTATAGCCGAGAAAGCTAAAATCGTAAATACTTCGCCAAAAGGTCGATTAATGAATCATCAAATTGCTTCTCGGCAAGAAACTGGACGAGAAATGCGCGGAGCTCCAGCGGGTTTTGCTCGCCCAGAGGGATCTTGAGCACTGGGGCGAGGGTGCTCTTAGGTATGAGTATCAGTTCTTTGCTAATCGGGGGATTATAGAGTATCCAAAATGATTTACAGGTATCAAGCGGATGGAGCTCGTTGTCGATGCGGATGCCCTCAGGGCTTAGGGAAAAATGCACCACGCGCGGCTTTTTGGCACCAAAAAGCATTAGGGTAAATCCAGCGAGCGTCACAAATATGCCGAATAGAAGGTTCTTCATAATGACCGCGACCACCAAAAGACCGATGGTGAGGATCCCGAGTGCTAGATACCAGTCGTGTGGCTTGGGTTGGGGATCAAACTCGTGTGCATCCCAGGCGATGTATCTGGGGATTTGCTGTGGAGCTGTAGGTGTAGAAGATTCTTTCGACTCTTTTTCTGGGGCATCAGCGATAGTATCATTATCTACCTCCAAGTTTTGCTCGCGCAGGTCGAGAATATTTGCCATGAGTCTATTGTAGGGGAAAAACGTCTTGTTTCCAAAAAACTGGCATAAGAGCTAGTGATGGGTGGTAAAACTTGGCGGAGGAGGTGAGATTCGAACTCACGATACGGTTTCCCGTATAACGGTTTTCAAGACCGTCCCTTTCAACCGCTCAGGCACTCCTCCAATTTGTTGGTTAAATGGGCGAGAGGATCCTCCCTCGACTAAACTTTTGCCGTCGCAAAAGTTTGTCTGGGCACCGCCTCACGGTTTTGCCTGCTGGCAAAACATCGTTCCGGCGTTCGAATC
>CAYGFT010000042.1:0-8512 GCA_964349275.1 uncultured Candidatus Saccharibacteria bacterium | reverse complement strand
GTGCACTGTCATATCTCTGCCAATTTCGCCACCCGGGCATTTGCAAAAAAATAATTTTTTTAAATTATTGATTGCTTGTGCCCCCACCAGGGATCGAACCTGGGACCGTTTGCTTAAGAGGCAACTGCTCTACCAGCTGAGCTATGGGCGCGTAATGTACTTCAAAAGTAGATTCATTATATCTTAAAGTTTATCTATTGCAACGATTAGACATACCCACACCGTTCTTGACGGAAAAGTAGGTACTGGTAACATATGAGAACATGTTGCCTACTTCATATGATAAAGTCGCGGAAATTCAAAATTTAAGGGGACATGGATATAGTGTGCCCGAGATAAGTCGTATATGCAAAATTTCGAAATCAACCGTATCAAGGTATGTAAAGAGCGTAGATATACTCCCCGAACATTATCAGAGATGGCTTGACCGCCGTAATGCAAGTAAAATCATTTCTGAGCGGCATTGGATTATGGCTCAGGAGAAAGCTGAACAACTAGCAGATTCTCTGGCACGAGAAGATTTGGCTTTCATTGCCGCGTCCCTTTATTGGGCTGAGGGGTCAAAAAAAGATTTTGGGCTCTCCAATACTGATCCAGATTTGATTAAACTATTTCTTTATACACTACGCACTGCTTTTGAGGTTCAGGATAGTGACCTTAAAATTTCAGTGAGGATCTACGAGGATCTCAACAAGAAGAACTGTCTTAAGTTTTGGTCTAGAGTAACGGGTATAAAATTAGGGAATGACACTAGCGTAAATGTCTTGAGGGGGAAGAAAAAAGGAAAATTGAGCTATGGCATGTGCAGGGTCAGAGTTAAAAGTGGAGGATTGTTATTAAAAGAAATATTTTGCATTATAAAAAGACTTAATCAGTTAAGTATGTCCTCGTAGTTCAACGGATAGAATAGGGGCGTCCTAAGCCTTTGATGCAGGTTCAATTCCTGCCGAGGACACTAACGGCAAAAAGTGTTTCTTATGAGATGGAATCTAAGATTGTTCTTGGGGACGTGTTTGATACTCTTTTCTGCTGTATTTGCTTTTTATTTTATTCATCAGTCCAGAGATAGTGAACAATTTTCTGCATCAGTGCTTCTGGAGCCAGAAGATCCCAACGCTTCTCTTGATGGGGTTGATGTCAAAGCGCTTGCCGCACATCCCGATGAGTTGCGCCCCTGGCTTCGCAAGGTAGGTCCCAGGCGCATCATGGAGCGACTCCTAGAAAACTCCGGCGGCGGGGCTCTGGAGGGTTGCCACCAAGCCGCGCATACAGTCGGCAAACTTTCCTACGAGCTCTATGGAGCTGGGGCGTTTACAAGCGGGAGTGAACACTGCCACTCGGGGTATTATCATGGCGCGATGGAGACGATGCTCTATCAGGAGGGGACGGCGGATTTGGCGGGTTTGGTGCGTCGGATTTGTGACACGTTTGCAACTTCATTTGGCAAGTACGAATGCATGCATGGCGTGGGGCATGGCATCATGGCGTATGAGGATTATGATCTTCCCCGGGCATTGGGTGATTGTGAGCATTTGGGATCGGACAACGATCGAGACTCCTGCTATGGCGGGGTATTTATGGAAAATATTGCGACCGCCCAAGGCATGGGAGCATCCCCGGATCACACAACCACTTGGGTAAGCAAGGATCCGCACTATCCATGCAACGCCGTCTCCAAAGACCTCTCGGTACAGCGGCACTGCTATCTTATGCAGACTACCTGGATGCTGGGGCTTTTGGGTAATGATTTTAGTAAAGTTGCCGGTGAGTGTCTCAAGGCATCAGCCGAGGTGAGAGGATTTTGTTTTGCGAGTATGGGGCGGGATGCCGCGGGTATCACTCTGCGTGATCCGCGCCAAATCAATGGGGTGTGTCTCAATGCTCCTCGGGGTGAGTATTACGACTACTGTATCGCGGGTGGGCTCAATGTCATCGTGGATTTTTGGGGGAGCAGCCTCAAAGATCAAGCGACCGCGCTCTGCCGCCGCATTGGCAAAGACTCTAAACTTTCCTGCTATACGGTACTTGCGGAAAGGCTCGAGGATATATTTGCGAATGAGTCTGATGCCGCGGCAGTATGCGCGGGGTTTGAGCGTGAGTATCAGCCGCTTTGCACGCCAAAATCTCAATAGCGGAAAAGAGAGGTACGAGGTTATCGGACGATGAGTGTGTAGCTCGTCGTTTTTTTCATGGTGCCGGAGGTTGCGGTCACCGTAATCGGAAATGATCCGGTAGGTGTGGTGGAGCGCACGCTAATGGTATTGGCGCGAGTACAGGTCGTGGCGCAGTAGGCGAGTGATGCCGCAGTGGCACCCGAGGGAAGTCCGCTTTGTGAGAACGAGATGTTTTGTTTGTAGCCGGTCAGGTGAGTGACATAAAATATATTGCCGTCGGAGGCGGTCGAGACGGTATCCGTGGGTCGATTGATAGAGATATCACCCGAGTCCTCTATGGTATAAGTAAATGGCACTGCATCAGTAATGCTCAAGGTGTAGGTCGCGGTGCTGGTGGCCTTGCCATTGGTCGCAGTCACGAATATCGTGTAGTTGGCGGTTTTTGAGGTAGAGCGCACCGAGATATTGTTTTTGAGCGAACAGCCGGGTTTGCAGGTAGAGAGTGCGGCACTCCCTGATACATCGGCAGGGAATCCGGTTTGCGTCACCGTGACATTTTCCGAGACGCCGCCTTTGTAGAGGACGTTGATTGTATTTGATGCGGTGATGGTGCCGCTCAAGGGTTTGGCAATTGCGATGTCGCGCGGGTCCTCAAGACCAAAGCTAAACGACGTAGGAGAGGTGACTACCAAGGTGTAGCTCGTCATGCTTTTGGCGTCCTTGGAGGATGCGGTCACCTGTATCTGGTAGGAGCCGGTGGGAGTAGTAGGTCGTATAGTTATAGCATTTTTTCTATTACAAGGTTGGGGTGAACAGCCACTGACTGATGCGGTGGCATCTTTGGGGAGACCCTTTTGGGTGATAGCTAGAGAGTCTTTCAGGGATAGATCACCAAAGTGCGCATAAATACTATTGGAGGAGGCGGCGGTTCCAGTGAGGGGTTGCGCGATATATATAGTACCCGAAGTACTCAAGACGATGTTGCTGGTGGCTGATCCGGATCCGGTAACCGTAAATACAAGGCCATTACTGGTGCCGTTTCGGTTGGCGGCAAAAAGGGTGTATCTCCCCGGGGTGACTACGGATGCAGAGTCTGGGCAGGGCGGCGTCTGGAGTGAGCAGGGCGCATCTACAAACTGCGGCACCAAGAAGGTGATGGTCTTAGTATCTTTAGAGTCTATATTGCGGATGATGCCGTCTCCGAGGCGAATGATATTGCCGGTCGGCAAAAATCCGGTGCCGGTGAGTGTGATGGATTTACCTATGGGACTTGAGGTTGCGGTCGCTTTGATGATTGTGGGGGCGGCAGTGGCTTTAGCCATTGCGGCGTTGACCGCGGCGCGGGTCTTGGGGCCGACGATGCCGTATCCCGTAGTTGCGGGACTGCCCGAGGAGACAACACGATTTTTGGCTTGCCAACGTTGTACGGCCTTCTCAGTGAGTCCACCAAAGTATCCCGAGACGATCTGCTCGGGGTAGATTTTGATGTCTTCGGAGAGGTAGGCCTGGAGACGTGAGACCTCGCCGCCGGTACTGGCATCGGAGACGCCACGGTAGAGATTGTAGCGAAGCGGGGTCTGTGGTGTGCCGGATACTATTGCAAGAGATTTCTGCAGAGTCAGCAGTTCTTTTTTGAGCGCGTCAATTTGCGCTTGGAGATCCTTGGTTCTTTGCTCCTCGGGCGTGAGTGCCGCAGAAAATACGGTCGCGGCAAGTGCCACACCGGCAATAGAGAGTAGCGTTATAAATGCAACTTTTCGCATATACTCATAGTATAGCGAAGATTGTATAGTAGGAGTAGCGAACATTGGAGGAGTACATGAACGGCAAATACCGCCTGGTACGCCAGGATGATAATGGCAAGAAGTATCTTATGGATGCGGGGGATGATAGAGGGGCGCTCGAGTGCCATAAAGATGAGCTCGAAGCACACAAGCACAAACAGACCTACTGGGTCGAGGAAAATGTCGGAGAACTCAAGGGATCACTTTGAGTTTTTTTGTTTGCCATTTCTTGACAGGTATTCGCGAGGTGATATTCTATACTCGACTTTCCCAAAGAAACTTTAAAAAGGAGCGGTCGTATGATGTGCGTGTTTTGCAAAAAAGATCCTCCAGGCGTGATAGTGCTCGTCCCAAAACTTGATGGAAGCGGTCAGGATATGAGCTGTATCCCTTGTGCAGTAGAGCGTGGTCTTGCTTGTCAGATACACCAAGCGGCTCATTGGTGGTTTGCTACTCGGAAGGGCGGGCATGCTTGCAAGAGCTGTATACAGGACATGGTGCAGGAACATATCGCGCGGGAACGGGAGATATTTGTCCAAATCATATCGTCTCTTCCACCCAATGAGACTACGCGGATTACAGAGTGGCTTTGTGAGACAATGGGTGGGCGCGATGAGACTCGTGTATTGGACGCGCTCTGTACGGAGGCTATGACTCAAGGGAGAACGCTTGAAGAGGTGTTGGGGGAGGTTTTCACTACCCAATCCGCCGGTCTTATTGTGCCACTTGCGTATTAGTATTCCTCTGTGGGTTTATGCCTGCGGAGGATCTTTGTTTTGAGCTACTACATTAATGAGCAGATTTCCTAGAATAGTCTCCAATTTGTCTAAATCCTTAATTAACGACATATCCGCTATTTCTTCAGGGAAAATGTATATATATTCAGGACCCTTAGCTTCTGGTAAGTCGACAAATCCTTCAACTATCTTTACTGCTTCATTGCTAAATCCCATCGTCTCTCTTCCCGATGTATGTGCTACAGAGAGGTGTCGTTCTTTATTCTATGCGCAACAGTTCGTCTGCATGAAAGCTTTTAAAAGCATCAATTGCTTTTTGGAAATCTTCAAATAGGGAGTGTTGAAAATCTTTTTTAAATCTTTTCGCCAATGTGGTTAAAGATATTACATCTCCACCATTATCAAAAAGTGCATGGAGGTTCAGCACTATGTAGTTTCCCAAGATGTGGGACAGATAACTCAATTCACTTACGTTTAAAGGAAATTCTTTGTTAAGAGTTTTCTTAAGAAATGAAAGTGATTTTTTTATGATTACAATCCTATACTGAAGAGACGCTAGCTCTTCCATGAATTTATTGTTCTCGGTCATTCTGTCGGGGTGCCGGGAATCGGACCCGGTCTACATGCACCCCATGCATGCGTACTACCGGTATACTACACCCCGATATGTATCAAGTTTGGCATAATAAAAAGGAGTTGCAACTCCTTTCCGACTTATCAAACAATTCCTACACTACGTGATCTCAGACTTATGACTTATTACTTAGTACCTGCTCCTGTAAGATGCTTCCCTTTCTTAATGCACTTGGTGCAGAGCTTGGCACGCACACCGGACGCCAAAGTCGCCCATTGGAGATTGGGGTATTTGCGCTCCCATTTGACGGGGTTGTAGTGCGCGCGCAAAAGCTTGCGCTTGCCCCCCATTCGGGATGTTTTTTCGCAGGTTGTGCATGCTTTTGCCATAGATGCATTTGTACCAGATTTCCTGTGGCAAATCAAGAGCTAGAGATGAGGGCGATTATATAGTATACTCTTTGCTATATGGAAGCATCAGCCATTATCTTTGTATTCCAAGTCGCGGTGCTTGTGATGTCGGTTGTAGTGCATGAGGTCTCGCATGGTTTTGTGGCCTATGCCCTTGGTGATCCGACTGCCAAGTATCAGGGGAGGTTGACGCTCAATCCCATTCCGCATATCGACCCGGTGGGATCGGTGATCTTACCGTTTTTTCTCGCGCTATTCCATCTGCCGGTCATTGGCTGGGCCAAACCCGTCCCCTACAATCCCTACAACCTCAAAAATCAAAAGTGGGGACCGGGGCTTGTGGCCGCCGCCGGCCCGCTCTCCAATGTATTCATCGCGGTGGTGTTTGGCCTTGTCTTGCGGTTCGGCGAGTTTTTGTCGCCCATGTTTTCGCAGGCATTTTTTGAGTTTTTGGTATTGATAGTCGCGACCAATCTGGTGCTCGCGATATTTAACCTCGTGCCTATCCCGCCTCTGGACGGCTCGAAAGTCTTGTTTGCGCTTCTGCCCTATCGCCTTACCTATATCCAGGAGTTTCTCGAGCAGTATGGCTGGGTGATGCTGATTGCTTTTATTGTCTATTTTTCGGATGTGATATTCCCACTGGTGGCGCTGTTGTTTCGTCTTATTACCGGTGTTTATTTTTAAGTTTGCTCTCCAATTCAGACGGCGGGGGTTGACAGAGCTTTAAATTTTATTACAATCGGAAGCGGCCAGAAGTTTGAAAATAAAATAGATAGGAGGTCTCTGATGGCAAACAGTCAATCTCCAGGGGTCATTTACAGCCATCGAGGGAGAGGACACTTTTTTCGCAACGGCAAAAAAACATGGGAGCCATTTCAGGATAGCAGTCTGGGTGCGGTTGGGGGCGCTTTTGCCAGGCTCTCACGATACGGTGGTGGTGCGGAGCTCGATCTGCACCAGCTCAAAGATGGCAGTTTTGTGATCAGCCATGAGCCAACTTGCATAGTAAAGTCGGGATTCAAACCCTTGCGGGAAATAACCTCGGAGGAGCTTAGGTGTGCATGGGAGAGGGATCGTGATCGTCCCATGTTGCTTAGTCAGGTAGTGGCGGCAATGCAGTATCACCAAAATGCTACCGCGCTTTGGGAGCTCAAAGAGCTTTATGTCGAACAGGATTATCTCTATCAAATATCGCGCTGTATTCAGAATGCCGATCTTATGGATCGGGTGACGGTCATTGGGTTTGAGCCATTTTTGCCGCATCTAAAATATCTGGCGGGCGAAGGTATTCGAGTCGGCATCATCGCGCACCCGGGGTTTTTGGTGCATAGAGCTGGTAACTATCTCCGGCAGGGTATTACGACATTTTTAACTGGCTGGACCGAGGGATGGCAGAAGCGAATGTTTGTGCCGTATATGTATCTGCCGTTTCTCTCTCGTGCGGTGCGACGTCTCCATGGTATGGATATGCGGGTAATCGCAGGCGTGATCAACGAGCACTCCTCTATGAGGCGTTTTGCATATCTTGGATTTGATGCGGTGGTCACCGATAGGCCAGCGATTGCTCTGAATCATTTTCGGCCGAGCGTGGAGGCTGTAGTTTCTGCCTTAGAGACAGCAACAGCCATATAAGGGTCTTTTGACCCTTTTTTCTTTGCGCGCCGGGCTAAAATGTTGACAGAAATGGGCATGTTTGGTACCTTGGAATCTATCATCTGTTTCGTGCTGTACCGCTAGATCATGCGAAGACAGTTGAGTACGAAATGCCAACCATTAATCAACTCATTCGAAAACCGCGTAAATCGCTCAAGGCGAAAGCCAAGGCCCCTGCACTTCGCAGGACTTTTAATGTGCTCACGAGCCGGCCGACGACCACCTCCTCGCCATTCAAGCGGGGTGTTTGCATTTCGGTTAAAACCATGACGCCCAAAAAACCAAACTCCGCTTTGCGTAAGATTGCCCGCGTGCGTCTTACCAATGGCATGGAGGTCACCGCCTATATTCCGGGCGTAGGACACAACTTGCAGGAGCACTCGGTGGTTATGCTTCGAGGTGGTCGTGTGAAAGACTTGCCAGGTGTGCGCTATCACATCGTACGCGGGGTGCTCGACACCTCGGGTGTGCAGGGTCGCATGCAGGCACGGAGCAAATATGGTGCCAAGCGTCCTAAAGAAGACAAAAACAAGTAGCACTTCATTTGAACTATGCGAAGAAATAGAGCGACAAGACGGGAGATACTCCCTGATTATAAATGGCGAGACGTTGAGGTAGAGCGTTTTATCAACCATCTCATGTGGGATGGTAAAAAGTCTGTGGCGCGCAAAGTTATGTATGATGCGCTCGATAGTCTCGCTAAACTTGCCAGCGTAGAAAACCCGTTGGTGGTGTTTACGGCGGCTCTGGAAAACGTAGCTCCTTCGGTGGAGCTCAAGTCCCGCCGTGTGGGAGGTGCCAACTACCAGGTGCCGATTGAGGTCCGGGGCGATCGCCGGGCAACACTCGCCGTGCGCTGGCTGATTGGCGCCGCGCGTACCAAAAAAGGCAAACCTATGGCGGAAAAACTCGCGGAAGAGTTTATGAATGCTTCAAAAAACGAAGGTGCTGCTATCAAGAAAAAGATGGATACGCACCGCATGGCAGAAGCCAACAAGGCGTTTGCTCACTTCGCCTGGTAAGAATCAACGAATAGCGAAAGAGACGCGAATAAACGAATGAAGGAGTTGCGAAGAGGTGATTTGGTGTATCCAGAGCTTAGTTATAGTATTATGGGCTGTGCATTTGAGGTTCACAATGCTTTAGGTGGTGGTCGTCAAGAGAGGTATTATCAGAAAGCGTTGGCGGAAGAATTTAAGCGCGCGGGATTCCTCACTGTCGAACAAGTCTATTATCC
>CAYGFT010000041.1:0-8536 GCA_964349275.1 uncultured Candidatus Saccharibacteria bacterium | reverse complement strand
CCGTCTACACACTCCTCCTGCAACGTCCGATTAAATCGTTCCACATGTGCGTTGTTATTGGGAGTACGGACCCGTTGCTCATGGGCACTGGACCAATGCCAAGGGCTCCTATGCTGGTCTGCCACGGAGACTCCAAGTGCTCGCAAAACGAGCAGACGATCTCCTAATAAAATTGACTACACTGACTGCTTGAGCACCGACCCCGGATCGTGTAAACGATGCCGGGGCAAATCTTTTTTGGAGGAGTTTTCTTACATCGTAATTCCGAATTTGGTCATTGGGATTTGCGCCTTGGGATTTACTCACCTACTACTGGTCTTACTCCCACCCCTTGGCCTTGAGTCCCTTCTCCGCGGCATCTTGCTGGGCGATTTGTTTGGAAGATCCCTCACCTTCCGTCACCAGCTCCTCCCCCAGATACACTCCCACCACAAAATGTTTATCATGATCCGGTCCCCATTCACGGGTGACCTTGTAGGTTGGCGTAACTCCGTCTATCTCCTGTGCTTTTTCCTGAAAAAAACTTTTGGCGTCGCGATAGAGTTTTTTATCGAGTACGTCCTGCATGCGCGAAACGATTGAACGCTCAATAAAGCCTGACGCCGCATCATAGCCTTGATCTAGATAAATTGCCCCTACAATAGCCTCAAAGGCATTGGCCAAAATATACATACGCGCCTTACCCATATCTTTTGCCTCACCCTTGGAGAGTAGCAAAAAATCATTGACCCCGAGATCCCCCGAGACGATCGAAAGCATCTGGGAGTTGACGAGAGCCGCACGATAACTTGTGAGATCCCCTTCAGGATTTTCAAAATTGAGATACAAATAGCGCGTAACTACGAGCTCCAATACCGCATCCCCCAAAAACTCAAGGCGCTCATTGTGCGGCAGATGCCAGTCGGGATTTTCATTTACATACGAGCGATGGGTAAGTGCAGTGTGCAGTAAGTCTCTGTTAAGAAAACTCACCCCCAATGCCTGCTCTAGCGAGGAAATCTCTTTCATGAAAATTGTGCGATTTAAGAATGAGGACTTATGATTTTTCCCAAACCATCAATCCTCTATCTTCAATCTTATAATTATTTAATAAGTTCTAGTGCCTTCTTGAAAAACCCGCGTACGTCATCATACATGGTAAGCCCGTCAAGCTCTTCGGCTGAAAACCACCGTACATCATCAAGCCCCCCGGAGATTTTGAGTTTAAGCTCTGCATCCGGAGTGGAGGCCAAAAAATACGTAACGCGCCGCCGTACCTTTCCTTTTTCTGGGTCTTGGGCAATATACTCATTCTCTCCCAATTTTTGCTCGGCAGTGACCGTGCCCACCCCAATCTCTTCTTTGATTTTGCGTACTACCGCGGCCGTTATCTCCTCGTCCGGCTCGGGGCTACCTTTGGCAAGCGTCCAATAACCAAACACGTCATGCACCAAGGCAAAATAGGTATCATCGCCATCTTTGCGGTATACCACTGCACCCACCTTTTGCTCTACGGGGAGTTGCGCAATCTCTTCAGGTGAAAGGTCTTTACGGGGGCCATCATCCTTGCCTGGTTCCCCAATCTCGCGATACACCGTACCCAAAACTCCGTTTATAAATTTGCCGGAATTTTCTCCGCCAAATGTTTTGGCAAGCTCAATCGCCTCGTTGATGGCAACCTTGGGCGGCACCTCTTTGTAGTTACCGTAGAGGAGCTCATAGAGACCAATGCGCAAAATATTTCTATCCACTGCGGCGACCTGCTCGAGTGGCCACTCGGGGGCGGCTTTTTCTATGACGGTATCAATCTTGTCCTGATTTTCAAGTACTCCCTCTACGAGCACGCCGACAAATGCTTTGTCCTCAAGGCCCGGGCCAAACTCATCGATGTTACGCGTGATGATGCCGCCCAAATCGGACGCGGCGGCTTCAGGAGTAGAAACTTCTTTTGCCTTTACGTGCACATTAAAATCCCACTCATAGAGGGATTGCATTGCGATGGATCGAGCAAGATGCCGGGAAGCCATAGCTCTATAATACTCTATTTAGGTCTTGGTAAAAGATCTTAGGAAACTGCCGGCTCGGTAGCCTCTTGGGCTTTGAGCTCTTTTTCTTTCTGTTTCTTTTCTTTTTTGGTCAATTTGGCAAGCACATCAACAATCTCTTTGCCTTGGTAGGTCCCACAATTGGCACACATGCGGTGCGGCAAAATCGGCTCGTGGCACTTGGCGCACGAAGAAAGTTTGACCGGCTTTAACGCATGATGCGACCGGCGATTGTGCGTATGGGATTTAGTATGACGCATCCGTACTGACATGAGAACAATATACAATAGTATGAGAGGATATGCAAGAACCTGATATATGGGATAGTGAAATACAAAAAATCCCAAGGCGCAAGTCTCAATGACCAAATTCGGAATTACGATTTAAGATTTTGGTATTAGGTTTTCCTTGCGAACTATCCTGCCACAAAACGTCGTCCGGTGATACGACGAGAGCCCGCACAATCGTATCACCTGCTGGTGTGCGGCCGTCCCATATCCTTTGTGTCGATCAAAACCATACACCGGTAAACGCCCATGGAGCCGCCTCATATACGCATCGCGATAGACTTTAGCAACAATAGAGGCGGCGGCAATCAATGGCACGCGCTCATCTCCTCTTATAATAGTTTTTTGACCTTCATAGGCTCTTGGAGCGTGCAATCCCCCATCAAGAAGGACAACACAGGTGCCAGGCCCCACTTGATAGGTTTTAGCCAACTTTTTCAAACAACGTTCTACCGCAAGATGCGCCGCATGCGAGATGCCATGATTATCAATCGTTTTTGGGTGTACTGAGCTTATCGTATAGGCAAAGTTTCTGCGGATGAGCCTATCCCATACTTGCCTCCGCGCCGGGCTTAATTTTTTTGAGTCCCGGATACCTTCAAGACTTGGGAGTTGATCAAAAATTGAGACTCGAGACCCAGACATCTTTGCCGCTACTGCCGCCAAAGTAATAGGTCCTGCGAGTGGCCCCCGCCCCACCTCATCTATGCCTATGTACCAAATATCTCGCATGCGCCTAGTATCGCATAGCGTGCCAGACCAAGATATGTACCCCCAAGACGATCACTGTGGACAATATAATGCTCTGCTATATTGACCGGATCACTGGGGCATGGTATCCTACCAAAATACTAATACTCCGTCCCAAAGTCTTTCTAACTTCCGCATGAATATCCAACAAATCCTCACCTATAGCCATATCGTCGTCTCGGTACTCCTTGCGGTGGCAATCCTTCTACAGCAAAAAGGCGCCGGTCTTTCTTCGGCATTTGGCGGCAACTCTGGAGGCTTCTACCGTACCAAACGAGGATTTGAAAAAACACTTTTTGTAAGCACCATTGTTCTTGGAGCCTTGTTTATCATCATAGGAGGAGCCTCTATCTTCTTCCACCGCTAACCGCTAGAAACTGCCTTACCTGCAGATGACCTCTCGTGCGTCGCAGGTCGAACAATTTGTAGCGGGATAGCTCCGATGCAGAGTTTAACTTCGACTACGAAAGACTCTTTTCAACGAATAGAGTAGCAATTATTACGGTGAATTTTTTCGAATCACTTCATACCATCACTAAAGAGCAGGTCTACGCTCTGCCACGACTACTTACACGTCGTGAAAAGGCGCTTGCGCTTGCATGCTTGTTGATACTCGCGGGATCTCTTGCATCTATCATCTTGAGCATCAGCGCACGCTACTCTACGGCACGTCCGGCTTTTGGCGGAACACTCCGGGAGGGAGTCATCGGCATTCCTCGTTTTATCAACCCGCTCCTTGCAGTCTCTGACGTAGATAGAGATCTCGCAAGCATTACATACAGAGGACTGATGAAGTTTGATGGCGCCGGTAATATCGTGCCTGCTATAGCTGAACGCTATGAAGTCTCAGAGGACGGCACCGAGTATATATTTATACTCCGCCGCGATGCCTCCTGGAGCGATGGTAAACCCATAACAGTAAGTGACGTTTTATTCACCATCAATCTTGCCAAAAACCCTCTGTATCGAAGTCTGGCACGCGCCAACTGGGAGGGTGTAGGTATTGAAAAAGTTGACGAAGAGACTATCCGCTTCAAACTACAGAAACCATATGCGCCATTCCTTGAAAACACGACACTCGGCATCCTCCCTGAACATATCTGGAAAGATATCAGTCCTCAGGAGTTTGCCTTGAGCGAGTACAACCTCAAACCAGTAGGTGCAGGACCCTACAAAGCAGTTTCATTTCAAAAAAATACCACGGGGCGCATTACCTCCTATACGTTCGAGCAAAATCCGTATTTCCTACCGCAAAAAGCGTACATTAAAAATCTCTCCTTCCATTTTTACCCATCAGAGTCGGAGCTCGTAGATGCATTGAATGCCGGTGAGTTTGATTCAGTAAGCTCGCTCCCTGCACATATTATTCCCGAGATAGAGCAACGGAGTGATGTGCGCATTATCCGACTCAACCTTCCTCGCGTATTTGGCGTATTCTTCAACCAAAGCTCCTCCAAAGCACTTGCAGACGCCGCCGTACGCGAGGCACTTGAGCTTGCCACCAACAAAAAACTTTTGGTAGAGCAAGTACTTGAAAACCAGGGTGTAGTCATATATGCTCCTATCCCGCCCGGCACATTCGGCGCGGTAGATCCCGCAACGTATCAAGACCGCACGTATGAGATTGAGCGAGCTAAAGCCATTCTCAAAAATGCAGGATGGGAAGATCGCAATGCCGATGGTATTTTGGAAAAAACTGATGCCAAAAAAGAGACGACTCTGCTCACCTTTACCCTCTCCACCTCCAACTCCCCCAGTCTCGTAGAAACTGCAAAACTCTTACAAACCATGTGGCGTGAAGCCGGTATCGGCGCAGAACTCAAAGTATTCGAGCTCGGCGACTTTGAGCAAAATATCCTCCGGACACGCAAATACGATGCACTGCTATTCGGCGAAGTCGTCGGATATGATCCGGATCCATTCGCCTTTTGGCACTCATCCCAACGGAATGATCCTGGCCTTAATATCGCTTTCTACACCAACCCCAAAGTTGACGCCCTACTTGAAAAAGCTCGTATTACGATAGATGCAAATGAGCGCAAAACAAAATACGAAGAATTCCAACAAGAAATTAAAAAAGACAACCCCGCCGTATTTCTCTATAGCCCCCTGTACCTCTACGCAATACCGACCACCCTGCATGGCGCAGACTTTACCCACATCACCATCCCCAGCGACCGCTTCGGCACTGTAGACTCCTGGTATATCAAAACCAAAAAGATTCCCAACATATTTTCACGCTAATAGAGAACGCCTGCAGGGAGCAGTGGCGAAATTAGCTACATGCACCCCCGCACAAATAGTGAACAAGCGGTGGAATTGGTATACCTGCCTACCAGCAGGCAGGCGAGCACATACACCTCCTTACTAATCCTTACATACTGTAGGCAAGTGAAGGGTACGTGGCGGAACTGGCATACGCGTACGCTTCAGGAGCGTATGGGTTTACACCCGTGAGGGTTCAAGTCCCTCCGTACCCACCACCTGTCTATAGAAGAATTGGTAAGAGTAAAGGAATGCATAGAATACCCCATAAGGATCTGGATAAAGAAGTAGCTTTTCTTTTGTCCTCCTTGCCAACTAAACACAAAAAACTAAGCCCGCGTTTGCAAGAATAAACGCCTCCCCATAGACCTTATTATTAGCACTAATTATTAACACAATAATATGACCCCATTACAGAAAAGACTCCCGAGAAGGGAACGGACTGCTCGGCCCGCCAGCGCACCACAACGTGCCCACGAGCAAAATACACCTCTGGAGACGAGCGACAGCAAGCACGCCGCTCCCGAAGCCATAAAAAAACTGCGCATCATCCCCGTAGGAGGATGCGAAGAGGTAGGTCGCAATATGACGGCCCTTGAGTACGGCAACGATATCATTCTCATTGATATGGGACTGCAGTTCCCCGAGGAAAACATGCCGGGGATTGACTACATCATCCCCAATATGAGCTATTTTATCCCGAAGAAAAAAAATATTCGGGGTGTAGTCATCACCCACTCACACTACGACCATATCGGCGGCATCCCGCATATCATGCCTGAGATTGGTAGCAACATACCCATGTACGCCACCGACATCTCTGTCGCTATTATTCAAAAACGACAGGAGGATTACCGGGACACCTCACCCAAGCTCAATATCCACACCATCAATACCGACAGCAAGCTCAAGCTTGGCGTGTTTGAAATTGAGTTTTTTGGCGTATCGCACAACATCCCCGGATCTATGGGTGTCGTCATACACACACCCGTCGGGGTCGTAGTGCATACTGGAGATTTCAAGATTGATCTAAAATCTGATATCGCCGGTAAAACCGAGGTAGACAAAATCAAAGCCTTGGGCAAGAAAAATGTCCTCGTACTTATGTCAGACAGCACCAATGCGCGCGAGCCGGGACATCAGTTTAGCGAAAAAGAGATCAAGCTCGAGATTGACAAGATTTTTGAAAACATCCGGGGACGCCTCATCATTGGGACATTTGCCTCGCTCCTTGGCCGTCTCCAGCAAATTGTACAGCTTGCCGAGAAGCACAACAAAAAAGTAGTCATCGAGGGACGCTCCATGCGTTCCAATATTGAGATTGCACGCGAGCTCGGCTACATGAAGTTCAAACCCGAAACCATTATCCCGGTGCAAGAGATCAAAGATCACCCGCCGCACAAAGTAGTCATCCTAGCTACCGGCGCACAGGGAGAGTCCGGTGCGGTACTCATGCGCATCGTCAACAAAGAACACAAATTTTTGCGCATTCAACCCGGAGACACCGTGGTATTCTCCTCCTCGGTCATCCCGGGTAACGAGCGGAGCGTCCAGAGTCTCACCGACAAACTCTATCGAGACGGCGCGGATGTCATCAACTATAAAATGCTCGATATTCACGCCGGAGGACATGCCAAACAGGAGGACCTCAAACTTATGATCAATCTTGTAAAACCCAAGTATCTCGTTCCCATCGAAGGCAACCACTCTTTCCTTAAAATTCATAAAAAAATTGCGATAGAAGCCGGCATGCGCGAGGATCGGATATTTGTCCCTGACAATGGTCAAATCATCGAAGCGACCCCCGCAGGCGAGGTCAAACTCACCGAGGATCGGATACCGGCAAGCTATGTCATGGTAGATGGTCTGGGCGTGGGTGACGTCCAGGAGGTCGTACTGCGCGATCGGCAGATGCTCGCGGGAGACGGCATGTTTGTCATTATCGCGGTAGTTGATTCCACCAACGGCAAAGTCCGGGGATCCCCTGACATCATCTCCCGAGGATTTGTCTACCTGAAAGAGTCCAAGGATCTCCTGCATGAGACGCGATCGCACACACGGCGAATTATTGAGGAGACCACCTCAAAAATGCATCCGGTAAACCTGGCGTATGTCAAAGATAAGATTCGCGACCAGATCGGGCAGTTTTTGTTTACCAAAACCCAACGCCGTCCGATGGTATTGCCCGTGATTATAGAGGTATAAAGTTCCATGGTCTAATCTAAAAAACCCAATTCTTTTGGTTTCTTATGTATGCATACGTCATCTAATCAATAGCTTGGAATCACTTGCGTGGGTGTTTTAAGGTTAAGCCCGAAATGTAAGCGTTTAGTGCTGTAGTAGGGAAGATAGATGGCCAGTGCTCTGTTCAGTGCAGGCAGGGTACGTGGTACTCCGTCTACACACTCCTCCTGCAACGTCCGATTAAATCGTTCCACATGTGCGTTGTCATTGGGAGTACGGACCCGTGAATGTCGGTGCGGGAGCCCACTCCGCTCCGTAAAGTGGGTGGAGAACTCTGGCCCATGATCAGATTGGATATGAAGGAATGAGAACGAGGAAGCCATGCGTGCTCTTGCCAAGAAGTTGAGGGCACTCTTCGTGTTTGCCCGTTCATACGCTCTGGCATATGTCCATCGTGAGTATACATCGATGAGCGTAAAGATGTAGATACGCTCTGTGGGCGTCTTCATCAGATGAATCGTATCCAGTTCCACCAAATCCCCAGGTTTCTCAACGTATGGACGAGGTTGAGACACATGATATCGTCTCCAGGGACTACGTTTCTTCAGGAGACCTTGTCTGTCGAGTGTTCGTTTGACGGAAGAAATACTGACTCTACAACCCTCGTTTAATAATTCTTGATGTGCTACCTCTGCAGATCTCTTAATCTCTTGCCGCTTCGCAACGATCCTTCGTGCCATACTCAAGGTGAGCTCCTTTGGATGATGCTGTGGTCTGGAGGACTGTGTGGGTATACGATACCATCCTCCGGATGGATCTTTCTTACACCACTTCACGATAACGCTTTGTGAGAAGCCCATGTACCGAGCAACCTTTCTGGTACTCCAGCCACGGTACTTTACAAGATGGACTGCTTCCATGCGAATACGAGGCATATGGGGATTGATTGTATACATACTTGGATTCTACCCTCTGGGTGATTCCAAGCTATTGAACCATAACGGGAGATTTGACAAATATACATAC
>CAYGFT010000040.1:0-8681 GCA_964349275.1 uncultured Candidatus Saccharibacteria bacterium | reverse complement strand
GTTTTATACAGGAAGCGGTATGGTATATCGCAAAACTCTTGTAGAAGATGCCACCCTTTCTCAAGCGCTGCATTCCTAAATTTCTTTCCGGTGCAGTTGTCGACCTCCATTTTTTGGAGGTATTTTTTTGATGAAATATCCATTGATAAGCGTAGCGCGGTCTCGTATAGTAGGAGTACTATGGCGAGACAAAAAACAGTATTGTTGGTCGGAGATTCGGTGATGCAGGATCGTTTTGTCCCATGGTTTACCCGTGATGGTGTCGCGGTCACCAGCGTAGAGAAATTTGCGGATACACTCGCAATTGCCAAAAAAGTTCGACCCAGGGCCATTGTGTTTATCGCACCCCGCTATTGGGAAGACGTGCCCAGTTTTGTTACGGCCGCGCGCAAAATTGATCACCTCTCCTATGTACCTATTTTTTATCTTGGTGCTTTAGTAGAAGGTCAGGACCAGGTGGTCCTTCGTCAGCATGGGGTCAAAACCATCACGCTCGGGCCGGTACCGGATCCAGAAATCGTACGATTTGTGGTGCGTGCATTCTAAGGATTCTTGACCTTGCTCACTAAGGGGAGGATAATATCCCCAGAGTACGTTTGTTGCTTTGGCGATAAGGGGATTCGTTTGGGCTAACAATTTTACATGTAGGAAGGAGGCGCTCATGAAGATGCGCTTATTTTGTTCTTTTACAAGGAAGGGATTTTCAGCAAACAAGTTTCTTCTGTTTGCGTTGTTACTTTTGGCTCTTGGTGTGCCGAGAGTTTATGCCGCTCCGGGGCTGGCGCTTACTTGGGTAGACAACTCATCAAACGAGGATGGATTCCGGGTATACCGAGAGGAAGGAGGAGTGAGCGGTTTTGCTGTCGTAATGGAACCGGGTCAAAATATCCAGACCTGGATCGATACGGGCGTAACACCAGGGATCTCGTACTGTTTTTATTTGACTGCCTACAATACTGCGGGCGAGTCAGCATCCTCGGATACTGACTGTGCCACGGCGCGCAATGGAGTGGTCACATTGACCATAAGCAAATCGGGCACGGGTGTAGGAGCCATATCGAGTAGTCCTACTGGTGTGGATTGCGGATCAATGTGTTCGTTTGCTTTCGATGAAGGAACGGCGGTCAGTCTTTCGGCACTTGCCGGTGGCGGATCAGAGTTCGTTTCATGGAGCGGCGGATGTAGTGGGTCGGGTGCGTGTACACTGACCTTGGTCGCCGATATTACTGTGGGTGCGCAATTCATGCAGTTGAGCCTTGCGCTCTCTGTGCAAAAGTCAGGCACAGGTGGAGGTACGGTTGCAAGTACGCCTACAGGTATCAATTGCGGCGCTTCATGTGCCGCGACGTATCCATTTGGAACGGCGGTCAGTCTTACTGCTATTGCAGATGCCGGATCGGTCTTTGGCGGCTGGAATAGTGCATGTCTCGGCAATGGCTCGTGTGATTTGACCATGGATAGTGCAAAGTCGGTAGGGGCGCAGTTTGATTATATACCGCCAGTAGTAACCACATTTACGCTTTCTGTGATTCAGGTTGGAGTCGTTTCGGGACTCATACAGAGCATGCCGGTTGGTATTAATTGTGGTGTCAACTGTGATTATGCATTTGCGGATGGTACATCAGTCTTACTAACTGCATTGCCAAATGTAGGAGCGGTATTCACCGGCTGGTCAGGACCATGCAATGGCAGTAGTGGTGATTGTGTGGTGGCAGTTTCTACAAACCTTAGCGTCATGGCATATTTTGCCCCTGTGGGTCCGGTGTTGGATCTTAAATTCAACGAAGGCGCTGGATTTGTAGCGACGGATAGCTCTGGCTTTGGTAATCACGGTACTATCCAGAACGCAGTATGGACAAGCGGCAAGTCGTCAAGTTATGGCAAAGCGCTTAGTTTCAATGGTAGTAATGCTAAAGTAGTAGTGCCACACTCGCCATCTCTTGATCTTAAAAAAGGCATGACTATCCTTGCATGGGCATCTACTGCGGCAAACGGTAGGAAATGGCGCACGATCGCACTCAAAGGGCAGGATGGACAGGCGGCATTAGTTTATTCGTTGTATGCCAATGGTCCGTATGGAAGTACTGGCAACCGCCCATGGGGGTTTGTCTACGCCAATGGCATTGAACAAGGCGTAAATGGCACGAATGTCTTGCAATCCAACTGGCGGCGAGTTGCAGTTACCTACGATGGGACATCGCTACGTTTTTATGATGCTGGCAAGCTTGTAAAAACAACGGTAGTATCGGGTCTTATAACCTCCTCTACTATGCCATTGGAGATTGGTGGTAACTCCGTCTGGGCCGATGAGTATTTCAAAGGCAAACTAGATAATGTCCGGATCTTCCAGCGGGCACTCTCACTCGCAGAGATTCAGGCGGACATCAATACGCCATAACCCATAACCTTTTTGTTCTTTGAGAATCCCTAAATCGCCAGCCGCTCTTTCCCCAAGGGCGGCTTTTTATATGGCTGGCCCTTGCATTTCCTAAGGTTTTCTTTTATAAGTAATTTGGTTTTATAGTATCTTGACTGTTGAGTTGTTATAACAGGGAGGTTGTAATGGATCTATCGTATCGAAAAGAAAAGAGTCCCGGCCTTGCCAATAAGCGCCAGTTTACCGCTGTCGTCGCGCTCACTGCTCTTTGGTTGGATGCGGATGAGGCATACAAGCAAAAACTTGCTCCAATACTTTACCAGCAGGTGCGTGCGCTGAGTTATAGAAGATATAGGGTCTCTGTAGGGGCCGCGGGAACATTTACTTTCCGTTTGAGTGACCATGGTCCGCGTTTGAAGTTTGGCGGTCTTCGGCAAGGAAGGTATTGGATGCGGTTTATCTTGACTATTCGGGGGAGTCCTTTAGTATGTTTTGTCTCCGAGAGCATGTCTGCAGTGTTCTATCTTGCGCCTGCTTTATCAGGGATATTCAATGGGAATATTTCTGGCGTATCTTGTGCGTCTGAATCTTTGTTGTCTAGTCTGGCTTCAGGTGTACGATACAGTCTGCTTCTTGATGAGATAGGCGCAATGGTGTTGATGCGTAAAGGCATTACGCCGCCAAAGTTTGGTGGAGGCCGAGATGGGTCCCTTGAAGAAATGCTGGGGGTATTCCGTAGTCAGCGATTCTTTACGGAGTATGTAACTGATGGTAGCACATGGCACATGACGCCGCATTTTTTTCAAGAAGGAATACGATTACGACTTCGAGATCCCGCTCGGTATTTGGTACAGCTATATTTGGAAAATCGCGGACTGTATCTATACCTCATCTCCGAAACGGGTTCGGTGGACGCCTTTCTTATTGATGGGTATCCGGAAGGTGCGCGAGATTGGCATCCTTCTCGACTATCAGCCACAAAAAAATTAGTTTTTGATGCGCCGGTCGGGGCACGGGCTTCGGGACTGAAGTCTGCGCGTACTATAGTACAGCAAGGATCATACTTGCGTGAGCTTTTTGAAAGAAACAGGCGCAAAAAGCCTAACAGTCTTTCAAAAAGAAAGTTTTTGCGGGCAGATGATGTGGCATCTCAAGAAGATGTATATGATTCGTCGCAAGAAAGGGAATTGCGCGAAAAAATGCACGAAGTTCTTGCTCGCCACTATCCAGAAGAGGAGATTAAGGTGCTCCTTCATGTGGGGTCTCTGCTTGATCTGGTGCCAATCGATCAAGCTTTAGATATGGCTCTTGAGACCTATGGAGACAGTAGAGAGAAGAAGCAGTATTTTTTGCAAGAATTAGAAACCTCTCTGCCAGTTCTTTTGGCTGATTTGCAAGAATTTCTTTGATTATTTTTTTGTAGATTGCGGCATCTTGGTGGGATACTTCCCGATGCCGTTTTTTATTTTGTGATATACTAGGCGCATGGGTATCGCGAGTATTTTTTTTGAATATATGTCTTGGCATTATGGGCCGGGAGTACATGAGTTCTTGCAGGCCTGGAAAAATATCTCTGCATTCGTCTATCAGTTTTTTTCTGTGGACATGCTTTTGAAAACATTTTTTCAGCCGTTCAAGCGTATGCAGGAGGACTACACGCGGGGGTTTGACCCGAGCGGATATGCAGAGACATTTATTGTAAATGCCATGATGCGCGTGGTGGGCATGGTGATACGGACGGTATTTATTGCGGGAGCGGCGTGTATGCAGATCGTGATTGGTGTCATGGGGTTTGTATTTTTTATCGCATTTGTGGGTCTGCCGTTTGCAATGCCGTTTTGTGTTATCGGTGGATTATTGCTTCTCCTTTTATAAATACCATCTATGGCATCTTTTCGTATTGAGCCTGCAGGACTCGAAATCTACAAAGCCAATCATCTGGAGCGTTTTATGCCACGTCAGAGGCGACTTTTGTTTTTGAGTTTATTTTCTTTTTTGGCTCTGGCGCTCGGGATGATTGCGTTGGTGCTTTATGTGGTTGGTGGGTCTGCGGGAGGCGGACTCGATCAAGCATTTGCCGGATCGCTTGGTAATATGCAGTTGGTCCGACGGATGTTTGGTCTCTCGCTGATGCTGGGGAGTGTGGGCTGGGTATTCATGCTTCTCGAATTTTATCTTCTTTCTATCATCCGCCCCAAGCCATTTTTGGTGGTACGTGACGAGTCGGGGGAGCGCGTATTGTCTCTGGATGCGGCATGTGCGCTAGGGCTCGAACTGCTCGGAATCCCCGGTACACAGCAGGTGACAGTGCTACGTCTTCGCGATATATTTGCAGAAAGCCCCGAGGCGTTTGTGATACTCCAGCGGCTTGGTGTCTCCGAAAAGTCTTTAGGAGAATTTTTGGCTCGTCCACGCCCGGAGCTCTATATGAGTCGCGATGAATTCTTGGGGGCGCTTGGTGCAGTTGCCCTTGATGTAAAGTCCACAGTACTCGGTATGCGGGAACTTTTGGGGCTTCTGATACAAATTGATAAAGATTTTGAGCAGATGCTATTTGCGGCCCAAGTGCATAAGGCCGAGCTCTATGGCGCGGCATCCTGGGTGCGGGCCGGGTATGAGACCCGTGATCTGCGCCTGCGTTGGTGGGATGCGGCGTACCTTGCTCATGTCCCACGTCTTGGTACCGCGATTGCATATGGTTATACGTATCTCTTGGATCGTCATGCGCGCGAGCTTGTCTCCGGTGGTATTAAATCAGCTGCACATATGCAGTTTGAGATGGAGGTGATTCAATCGCTTGAGTCCGCACTTTCACGCTCGGCGGAGGCCAATGTGCTTTTTATAGGAGAACCGGGATCGGGCAAGCATACGATTTTGGAGGATCTGGCGCGTACTATTATGGAAGGCACGGCCGCACCTGCTCTCCAATACAAACGTGTACTCGTGCTTGACACCTCCGGACTCACGGCGGGCGCAAAAACCAAGGGAGATTTTGAGGAGTTGGTAATTCGCGTCATGAATGAGGCGGTACGCGCAGGTAATATTATTTTGGTTATTGAAAATTTTGCAGAGTTCTTGGAGTCTGCACACGTCTTGGGTGTGGACGCGATGGGGATTCTGGAGCCGTATTTGAAGAGCTCGGTTATACAGGTGGTCGCTCTTTCAGACCCAAATAAATTTCATAATGTACTTGAACCCAATGGCGTCGTGATGCAACTCTTTGAAAAAGTAGATGTGCCGGTCGCAGGTGCCGAAGGTATTATTATTGTTTTGGAGGACGCCGCACTCGAGATTGAGGCACGTTTTGGGGTGCTGTTTACCTATCAGGCATTGCGTGCGACTGCAGAGCTTGCCGATAGATACATTGTCCAAGGTGCTATGCCAGAAAAAGCGATTGACCTTTTGGATCGTGCGGCGGCATCTGCATCCGGTCCGCGTCCACGTATCGTTACCCGTGAGCATATAGAGGCGGCGGTAGAGGCTTCTACCAAGATTCCGGTAGCCAAGGCCCGCAAGGGTGAGGCGGAGAAACTTTTGAAAATCGAGGAGACGCTCCATCAGCGTATCGTGGGTCAAGATGAGGCGGTACGCGCAGTTGCCAATGCTTTGCGCAAAGCTCGTTCGGGTCTGCATGGAGATAAGCGTCCAATAGGTTCGTTCCTTTTCTTGGGGCCGACTGGCGTGGGAAAGACTGAGACAGCAAAGGCGCTTGCAGAGGTATACTTTGGCTCCGAAGAGGCGATGTTTCGGTTTGATATGTCAGAGTATCAGAGCATCGAGGGAATCGATAAATTAATCGGCTCATTTACCACTAAAGAGCAGGGGACGCTTGCTACTGCTTTGCGTACTCGGCCGTTTAGTCTCTCGCTATTTGATGAGTTTGAAAAATCTTCCAAAGAAGTTATCAATTTATTCCTCCAGATTTTGGAAGAGGGGTTTTTCACCGATGCTATGGGTAAACGTGTCTCGGCGCGTGATACGATTATTATCGCAACATCCAATGCTGGCTCCAATTTAATCTGGGATTTAGTACGTGCCGGCAAGGACCCGGTAGCGCTTCAGCGTGAAGTAGTGGATGCGATTCGCCAGCAGGGGGTGTTTAGTCCGGAGATACTCAACCGTTTTGATGCGATTGTGGTATTCCATCCCCTGGATAAAAACAATCTAACTGCAGTAGCGCGTTTGCTTTTGGAGGATTTGCGCAAGGGGCTTGCCAAACAAGATATCGACTTTGTGATTACCGATGATCTGGTGGCAAGGATCGCTGAGGTGGGGTACGACCCCGTTATGGGTGCTCGTCCCATGCGCCGCGCGATCTCGGATCGGGTGGAGCAGGTGATCGCGCAAAAGATTCTCGAGGGCAAGCTCGAACGCGGTTCGAAACTATCATTTACACCAGAGGAGGTGAGTAGTCTCTAGATGAGACTGTTGGCTAAATACCCAAAGATTGATTTTGATGGTGGCTTGCCCCTACCGATAAAACGGCCAAGTCCCAGCTCACCAAAATTTTTGGGGAAGATGATCGTATAGGTTTGGGGTTGCTCTACACTATATCTGCGAATGGTAAGCAATTTCGCGCTTGGATAGGGACGCCGGGTATTATTGCTTCCCACAGTGTAAAAGAGCAGAGAAATATGCGACCACTTTTTGAGGTTATTGGGGAGCCACAAGACGTAAGAGAGTATGCCCAGGAGGTAATTCCGGGCAACTTTCAAACAAAGGGTATTAGACTCCCTAATGGTACATGTATCTTCGGTCTCTGGTGGGAGCGTGATACTCCGGCTTCATAGTAGTAATATTGCCCCGCTCTGTCTTCGGACTGCCGGCGGGTTTTTTATTTTTGCCGGTCTGATAAGCGACATTTATCCACAAGCACGTCAAGTCCTCCCTCTCTTCATGCTAAAATAAAAACATAAGATATGGGTCGATCTCTCTTTTCTTTTGTACATACAAATATAAAAAAATAACTATATATCTATGACAGAAATTTGGGCGGAGGCTTTAGCTACGTCATTTGAGACCCTTTCTCATGGCGTACTTTCGATGGCGCCGCGATTTATCGTGGCATTAGTAATATTGCTTCTTGGCTGGTTGGTTGCTTCGGGCATCGGAGCATTGGTGAGTCAGTTTATTAAGGCATTGCGGGTAGATGCCGCACTTGAAGGGCTTGGTTTGAAAGAACCGCTCTCTCGCGCAGGTATGAAGCTCGATTCGGGAGCGTTTATCGGGATGCTTGTGGAGTGGTTCTTCATTGTTGTATTTTTGCTTGCTTCAGTTGATATTTTAGGACTTGATCAAGTTACTGCGTTTTTGCGGGATGTGGTGCTCTCCTATATTCCCAATGTCATTGTAGCGGCGATGATTCTGGTGGCCGCCGCGGTGATCGCAGATGCCACACAGCGTCTGGTGCGTGGATCAGCACAGGCCGCCAACCTTCCTTCTGCTGCGTTTCTCGGAGGTGTGGCACGCTGGTCCATCTGGATTTTTGCGCTCTTGGTGGCGCTCTACCACTTGGGTATTGCTGGACCACTTGTACAGACTTTGTTTACCGGTTTTGTAGCGATGATTGCGATTGCTGGTGGTCTTGCTTTTGGCCTCGGGGGCAAGGATGCTGCAGCTAAGTTTATCGAACGGCTACGGAGCGATATTTCCGAGCGCTAAGTGCTTAAAAATGGCCCAAAAACCAGCTCCAGAAAAGGGCTGGTTTTTCCTTATTCCATGCCTATTTATCCACATACGAGGGCCTCTCTCCTATGAGTTGACAATATTTTGTGGCTCGCATATAATGAGCATCACGTGAAGACGAGTATTACATATCAAAAATCACACAGCGGGACCTAGCACCTTGAAGGTTTCTTCTTGGCTTAGGGAATCCCGCGATTGCGGGATTTTTGATTCACCCCGTACCAATTCTGTTCATGAGTACCGGTTGCCATAAATATAGAGCGGAGCATTTTGCTGGCAGGCTCTCGGCAACAACGAAACTTGTGGTCGGAATTGGTCTGGGGTTACCGGACGACTGTACTTCGACAATCACATAAGAAGCAGGTAAACATCTACAAGTTTTTTAATGGGGTTACTAAGAGCATATGGTGGATGCCTAGACTTTGAATGGCGATGAAGGACGTGGCTGACTGCGATAAGCTTCGGGGAGGTGTCTAGCAACCTTTGATCCGGAGATCTCCGAATGGGGAAACCTATACTGGTACACCCAGTATGCCCTATACCATGTGGTGTAGGGAGCGCACCCAGGGAAGTGAAACATCTCAGTACCTGGTGGAAAAGAGAACAATTGTTTATTCCC
>CAYGFT010000039.1:0-8715 GCA_964349275.1 uncultured Candidatus Saccharibacteria bacterium | reverse complement strand
ATTTTAGCGGGCGCGGGTGTGGCAGAGTTTTGGTATCTCCAAAAATCAGCCCACGTATCGAAAGATCCGGACCCACTCCAGCCCGCAGGGCAGATCTCCCCGGATCATAAAAATATTGCGTATGAGGTCGAGGGGGTAAGTATCAAATTGGTCAACGGACGTGCTGAAGTCGCGATTGCTCCCGGGTCCGCCTCTAAAATCACCACGGTCTATTTTGGCAACGAGGCACACGGAGATCTCGATGGTGATAGTGTAGATGATATTGCGTTTTATCTCACCCAGGATGGTGGTGGGTCGGGGATGTTTTACTATGTAGTAGTGGCCCTTAAAAAAGGAGACACCTACCAGGGTACCAATGCGGTGCTGGTGGGGGATCGTATCGCTCCGCAAACTATGGAGATAAAAAACGGCGTACTTATCGCCAACTACGTGGATCGCAAGCCGGATGAGCCGATGAGCGCCCACCCCTCGCTCGGCAAATCAAAGTATCTTGTAGTGGAGGCGGGCAGACTCACGGAGACGCCTATATATGTAGAGTCTGTAAAAAATGGAACGGTCGTCTCCTCGCCTTTGGTGGTGACTGGAGCGGCAAAAGGCCCGTGGTTTTTTGAGGCGAGCTTTCCTTTGAAACTTGAAGATGATGCGGGGCAGGTGATTGCGCAAAGTCATGCGACTGCACTGGGGGAGTGGATGACGACCGACTATGTGGGATTTTCGGGCACGATTACATTTACCAAGCCCGCGGGGGCAAAGCGCGGGTATCTAGTGGTCCAAAAAGATAATCCCTCGGGTCTCCCCGAGCACGATGACTCTCGCCGTATCCCGGTGATGTTTGAGTAGAGAGGCTGTAGTAAAAACAGCTTGAAGTAGGCGTAAGCTCGCACACTACATCTCTGTAGTATTTGTATTTGAAAATAATCGTGATTTTGGCTAGAGTACACCAAGGGACGTTCGTAGTCCTCTAGATCAAATAAACCTGTGCATATGAAAAAAATCATTATCGGAGGTGTCGTGCTGATTCTCGTGGGGTTTGGCTTTTGGGGGTATTACTCGAGTACCCGACCGGCACCATTGGATGAGTTTGCTAAATGCTTGAATGACAAGGGCGCAAAGTTTTATGGAGCATTTTGGTGCCCGCATTGCCAAAACCAAAAGGCGATGTTTGGCCGCTCCCAAAAGTACCTGCTATATGTAGAGTGCTCCACTCCTGATACCAAGGGTCAGCTCCAGGTCTGCACAGACAAGAAAATTACCGGCTATCCCACCTGGGAGTTTGCCGATGGTTCGCGCGAATCAGGAGAGGTAGAGCCGGCACTGCTCGCGCAAAAGACCGGTTGTACACTCCCAAAGGCAAGCGAATAATATGACGCCGTTTGCTGAATATTTTACGCTACTCTCAAGCTTAGTGGTTGTTGCCGAGCAAATCGGCATAGTCGCCTTCTTTGCAGTGCTTATCCGCGGCGTATATGAGCAGAGAGTGCTTCGCTGGATTGGTGAGCACGCGATGAGTCTCATGTTTGCAGTGGCACTTGCCTCGCTCGCGGGGAGTCTTGTCTACTCGGATATTATCGGCTTTGCTCCGTGCGTTCTTTGCTGGTGGCAGAGAGTACTTCTCTACCCGCAGGCGGTGATTCTTGCAGTCGCACTCTACAAAAAACAAGATGCGACGCCGTATGTGCTCGCGTTTTCTATCCCGGGCGTGCTCCTTGCCGCGTATCACTATTGGGGACAGATGTTTGCCGTCTCGGCTTTGCCTTGTGGAGTGCCGGGGCCGGGTGTGGTCTCTTGTGCGGACAGGTACTTTGTAGAGTTTGGGTATATTACGATTCCGATGATGTCGCTGACAGCATTTGCACTCCTCGTAATGCTTGCACTTTATGCGCGCCGATTTGCGCGGGTAAAGGAGCAGATGTGATATACTAGAGGCATGAAACGTCAAAATATATTTGCAAAAGGAGCGGAGGGGATATTTTTTTTCCGCGAATTTTTGCGTAACTGGCGTGAGGTGGGCTCTATCGCTCCGAGCTCACGTTTTTTGGCGTCTGCAATGCTCAAATCGATTGATTTTGAGCGTGCCAAGACTCTAGTGGAGTTTGGTCCCGGATCTGGTAGTATTACACGCCGTTTGCTTGCGTGCATGCGGCCCGACGCGCGTCTGGTGCTTTTTGAGACCAACGAAGATTTTTATAAAAGCTTGCGCGCCTTGGCTTTGCGTGACCCACGCCTCATTGTGCATCACGTATCAGCGCTACAGGCTGTAGATGTGGTGCCGGTAGGATCGGCTGATTGCGTGTTCTCAGGTATACCGCTCGCCAATCTCTCTCCTCGGGAGTGCGCTCGTCTAGTGCGCGTGGTCAAAGACTTGCTCGCGTCTCATGGAGTGTTTATCCAATTTCAATACTCACTCGACTCGTACAAAGATATGAAGGCGGCATTTGCTGATGTGGATCTTGGGTTTACATTGCTCAATGCCCCGCCCGCTTTTGTCTATCGGTGCCGATCGGTAGCCGAGGCGGAGCAGGAGCTTAGCTGTGTGTAACCGTAGCGGTGCTATTTCGTATAATACAATCAATGTATCAGACGAGACGATATCGTGGTCTCTTGGTGAGCATAGCCGCAAGCGCTATGTTTTTTGCGTTTGTGTCGGGGGCTCTAGCGAAACAATGCGGAGGTGCTGTCCCATGTTCTTGTGGAGATACGATAAAAGGCGCCTATGAGATGAGTGCGGATCTTACCGGTTGTTATGCGACTGGTCTTGTGGTGGCGTCTGATGCGACTTTGGACTGTAAAGGACACCGTATCGTCTCGGGGGGTGCCGCCAATGACAACTACGGTCTCTACCTTAAAAGTACGCGCAGTGCCAATATCAAAAATTGTATCATTGAGGGATTTGGTGATGGGATAGTGCTCAAACAGGCGCGTGCCAATACTATCCGCAACGTGGAGTCCCGCAATAATATTCGCTATGGCGTAAATGAAACCCAGAACTCTTCGCAAAACCGTTTTGAGCGCAACTTCTTTTTCAAAAACGGCGAGATCGGGGTGCGTATCGCATCTGGATCGGGCGAGGGGGATATATATGTCGGAAACAAGGTTTATAGTAATAAACTCGAGGGGGTGTATCTCTTGGAGGCTCGTGGCGGGGTATTTGAAAAAAATGCTATCGAGTCAGTAACATCGGCGGGTCTTTACATGCAGGACTCGCATCATTGGATATTTAGTGAAAATACGTTCAAGACGAGTCTCGTGGTGGTCACAGGGAGTTCCAATAAAAATATATTCGCGCAAAACATATTCACCAACGCGCGGCTCAAGTTTTTGCCATATCTCAAGGACAAGCCGGCGCGCGTGCCGTTTAACAATGTAGTACGTGGCGGTGAGATGCGTAACCCAGGAGATTGTGTCGAAGCGGATAAGGCTCCCAAAAATAGTATCGAATCAAATGTGGTGCAGGTTTGCAACAAGCCCTTCGTCGTAACGTTTTCGGATGAGGAGGGTGCGCCGGGAGGGACCACTCCCTTTGACATAGGCTCTTATGTTTCGCGAGTTGCCTCCAGCACGATAGATTCTGTCAACGGATTTTTCGGCTATATCGCTAGCCAAACTCGCGGGATCGGGCCGCGTGTAGGTAAGGTGGCAGGGTATGTGCGCGCGTTACCCGGAAGAGCGTATGCGCGCTTTACCTCCGAATTTTCTTTGATGAGCACATTGCCGGATAGAGCTTTTGCAAAAACTAAATCTGTATTAGGGTATGCCGTAGGTATCCCCGGAAGGGCGTATCACGCCATAAGTTCCGCATTCACCTATACGATACGTGCGCCCGCGGAGGCTGTACAGAGTGCCCGTTCCAAATTGGGTGATGGTGTCTCCTGGGTCGGCAAAAAGATTGCACAGGGATACCGTGCGTTGCTCGGTGTTCCTGTTAGACTATATATAGAGCTCGTATATGCGGCCCGGTATCTTGCCCAAGTACCGTTGTATCTTTGGGGGGAGGCTAACATTGCTTTCGCGGCACTCGCCGCAGTACAAGCCTACCCGATACCGCGCTGGCTCTGGTGGTTGCGTCTTGGGGTACTTGCGGCGGCATGCGTCTCGTTTGGGCGTTTTGGTTTCATATTTACTAATTGGGTCCGCGCATATAGAAATATATAATCATATGACGCTATACAATCGTAATCAAAAAAAAGTATCATTGGTGGCCGCCTTTTCTCTGATTGAACTCCTTACGGTCATTACTATTATTGGTCTGCTCTCGACATTTGTGCTTTCTGCGATGAATACGGCACGTATTAAAGCGCGCGATGCACGGCGCAAGGCGGATTTGCGCGAGATGCGCATAGCCCTCGAGTCATATTTTGGCAAGTGGGGGCACTATCCGATCACAGGTGCCTCCTGTGGGGTAGTAGCTACCAAGAATAGTTCGGATACCAATTCCGATCCATGGATCCGCTGTGACACCTGTGATACGGGCGAGGATACGGCGATGACAGAGTTTTTTACTACCATGCCGCGCGATCCGGTAAATTCTGGCGGAGATGCTTGGGATGCAGACGGATTTCACTATTCCTACCGTGGCCTTTCAGAATCTTACGATCTGGCCGCGCATAGCGAGGTGGCGGGCGATCGGCAACGTGCTGAATTTGCTTGTTGGCGTGAGCATACGGATTGCACGCAGGATTTTTGGGCGAGCGCGTGTGGTGGATCCGGCGCAGATACGCCTTGGTTGTTTGCTGATCACTGATTTTCTTTCTATGCAAATTGCCCCCTTACCCCGCCGTATCAAGCAGGAGACATTGGAGCCACGGTTGCGTATGCCGCGTCGTAGTCTTTTGACGTGGGGCGTGTCGTCTCTTTTTTTGTTTGTGGTGTATATATTCCTGCCGTTTGCGTATCATGATCCGGCTATCTCCGGGGTGGCTGGCGCGCTGTCCGCGCGTTTTATTCGCGGTTGGGGAGTAGTGACACATTTGACAGTACGTGACGATACGGATACTCCGCCACAGGCGACGAGTTCATCTCCCGGTACCTCCTCGACCTCCACGCCACCGATTATAGTCGAGCCGCCCCGACCAACACATCCGCCAGTACATATTCCCTGTGGCACGCGTCTTTCCAGTGATACGACACTTGAGGCGGATATGCAGTGTGCAGGAACGGCACTCATCGTGACGGGCGGTATTACGCTTGATTGTGATAGTTACAGGATACGGGGGACGGGTAAAGCAGAGATTGGGATACTGGTAAATAATGTAAGCGGTGCGGTGTTGCGTAATTGTGCGGTGGAGCAGTTTTTGGAAGGTATCGTGGTACATGGCGGATCGGATACGACAATTTCCGACTCCAAGATGGAAAAAAATGGCGACGCGCAAACGCATGCCGGTCAAGGTATGCGTATTGATGGAGGTGCGGAGCGTATTACCATCATCGGCAATACATTTCGAGAAAATTATGGAGACGGCTTGCAGGTGAGTGATGCGCCAAAAGGATTGTTTCGGGGTAATGCATTTGTCAAAAACGCCAGCGAGAATATTCTCATACTCAATAGTAAGGATCAGACATGGGAAGAAAATACGAGTGCAGAGGCGGGCGAGAATGCGCTCTACATCAAAAATGTACAAGAGAGTAGGTTCGCGGGTGGGATTTATGCGGGACGAGTGACTCTAGCAAACAATACTTCCGGCAATATTTTTTCTCAAGAGACTATAGAGGATGCGCGTCTCGTGGTGACCGATAGTACCAAAAATACATTTATCAATATTACGGTCAGTGGTGCCGGTGGCAATACCTGCCTACAGTTTAAAAACTCCTCTGATAACGTGGTCAAAGACGGCGCGCTCACGGAATGTGTACCGGATAGTGTTTCTACGGACGGTGTTTCTGCCTCGGGTGGGGCGAGCAATATGCTTATCCGAGTGGAGATGCCGCGTGGCGGTAGAATAGCAGAGCGAAACGGCGCGCACATCATGGTCGAATAGCTCGGCGAGTAGAGTCTGTCTCTGGTTGCCCGCATGCACGTGGTCTGATAGACTGCTAATGTAGAGATAATAACTCTAGTTTGGCGTATATGATTCTCGGTAATTCAGCAATCCTCGGGATATGTGCTCTTCTATTTGTACTGCTGGCTCTTTGTGCTTGGCGTCTCGTGCGTATGGAGCATCGCACCAAAGCATTTTTTTTGGGCAAAAACGCCCAAGATCTGGAGGGGGTAATGATACTCCTTAAAGACGAGGTCTCCGATACACGTGAGTCATTACGGGCTCTGGAGACGCATCTGAAAAGTGTGGATGCACGGCTTCTGCGTAGCATTCAGTATGTCGGCATGATCCGGTTTAATCCGTTTAAAGATGCAGGCGGAGACCAGAGTTTTGCGCTTGCACTGCTTGACGAAGCGCATAATGGAATGGTTATATCAAGCCTGTATTCGCGGGAAGGTGTACGAGTATATGCAAAGCCATTGGAAGCGGGCAAGTCTTCCTATTCATTATCCGAGGAAGAGGCGGAAGCCATGCGTCGGGCTTTAGGGAACAAACAAGAGAAGCGTGTGTAATCTTTATGGCAAAAATTGAAGCAGTACAACCGCAGTCAGTGCGTAGTACCCGTCCACCCGTTGTGGTAGTGATGGGGCATATTGATCATGGGAAGACGACTCTGCTTGATTTTATCCGCAAGTCAAATGTCGCTCTGCGTGAGTCGGGTGGTATTACCCAGCACATCGGCGCTTATGAGATTATGTACAATGATCGGCGCATGACATTCTTGGATACGCCCGGACATGAGGTGTTCTCCAAGATGCGTTCCCGAGGGGCGCGCGTGGCGGATGTCGCTATTTTAGTGGTTGCCGCCGATGATGGGGTAAAACCGCAAACTTTGGAGGCGCTTAAAGCCATTATGGATGCACATATTCCCTTTGTGGTCGCAGTCAACAAAATGGACAAGGAGGCGGCAAGCCCGGACAAGGTAAAGTCAGAGCTTGCCGAAGCAGGTGCGTTTGTGGAGGGATGGGGTGGGACTATTCCGGTAGCATATATTTCAGCCAAAACCGGATCAGGTGTGCCGGATCTTTTGGAGCTCATACTTCTCTCTGTAGATTTGGAAGAGCTTACCGGAGATGGGGCGGCGCAGGCGTCCGGCGTGGTGATGGAGTCGCATTTGGATGCGCGTCGGGGTGCGGTTGCTTCTTTGCTTATCAAAAATGGAACGCTCCGCAAGGGAGATTTTGTGGTGATCCGCGATGCGATTGCCGCAGTAAAAATTTTGGAAAATGATCGAGGTGAGCTCAAAACCGAGGCGACGTTTTCAAGCCCGGTGACGGTACTTGGGTTTAGTAAGGTGCCCGCAGTCGGGGAGGAGTTTTATTCATACAAAGACAAAAAATCTGCTGAAGAAGGAATGGCAGTATCCCTAGAGTTACGTGAGAAAAAGAGCGTACCTGCGGCAGTAGGGCATCAAGAGGGCACGATAATCTTACCATTGGTGCTCAAGACTGATGTCGTCGGCTCGCGTGAGGCTCTGGAGGGCGAGCTCGAAAAACTTGCTTTTGCAGAGATCGCGCCACGTCTTTTAAAGAGTGACGTAGGAGATATCGTAGACGACGATATTAAAAGTGTATCTTCTCAAAAAGGTGGTGTCGTTATCGGTTTTAAAGTAAAACCTTCCGTATCAGCCAAAGTACTCGCAGAGCGCTTTGGGATCGAGATTAAAACATTTGACGTGGTCTATGAGCTTATCGATTGGCTCAAGGGAGAGTTGCGCCGGCGCGTGCCGTCTGAAGTGCGCCGGGTCGAACATGGTAAGCTCAAAATTTTGAAGGTGTTCAAACGTGTGCATGACCGGTATGTATTTGGTGGCAAGGTGACCGCAGGATTTATCCGCAATGAAGATAAGTTTGATATTGTCCGGGGTAGTGAGACTAAAGGATCTGGTAAGATTGCTAATCTCCAGAAAAATAAAAATGATGCCAGTGAGGTTAAAGAGGGCGCGGAGTGTGGTATCTCGGGAGATGCGGCTCTGGAGATTTTGGAAGGAGACATAATGGTGGCATACACTGAGGAGGTTATGGATCGTGAGTTGACTAAACCCAATGCCTAACGTACACCGCACGCAAAAACTTGCTTCAATACTCCACGAGGAAGCGGCTCGGTTTGTCGAACGGCATGCCCTGTTGCCTACGGATGCACTTCTTACGGTCACGAGAGTACATATGCGTGATTTAGATACACAGGCAGATATTTATATTTCGCTATTTCCTACAGATCGTATTAGTATAGTGCTTAAGGAATTGCGGGTACTGGAGAGACAGTTTCGTGATCATCTCAAAAAGGCTCTACGCATGCGCAAGATCCCGTATGTTTCATTTGTTTTTGATGATGCAGAGCTTAAACGTGAACATCTTGAAAAATTACTCAAAACAAGTGAAAATAACGACGTCGGTGCATAGCGGCCTGGTAGCCAAGTGGTAAGGCGAGAGTCTGCAAAACTCTTATACGCGGGTTCGATTCCCGCCCAGGCCTCAGGTATAAAGAGGAGAATCGAAGGATAGGGGAGATCTTTTTGCATATGCCCGGGTGGCGGAATGGTATACGCAGAGGACTTAAAATCCTCGGCTCGAAAGGGCTTGTGGGTTCGAATCCCACCTCGGGCACAGTATTAAACTTTCAGGAATTTTACCAATTGATTCAGCCGCGCGAAGCGCGGAAAGGTATGGAAACACTGGCT
>CAYGFT010000038.1:0-9106 GCA_964349275.1 uncultured Candidatus Saccharibacteria bacterium | reverse complement strand
CATCGATATCCTGTTTTTCTACAGATTCATATTTTTCTGCAAGGTTTTTGGCAAACGGTTCATAAAAATCGCGTATTACCGGCACCCAGTCGGTCTCTCCCTCAGCGATTTTGTCGAGCTTGCCCTCCATGGTCGCGGTAAACTGCATATCTACAACCTGTGGGAAGTTTTCTACGAGGAGATCGTTGACAATAAAGCCGATATCGCTTGGCTCGAATCGTTTGTTTTTATTTTTGGTCACGTATCCGCGGTCTTGTATGGTACTAATAGTCGGAGCATAGGTAGAGGGTCGCCCGATGCCATTTTTTTCGAGTATCTTGATTAAGCTCGCCTCCGAGTATCGTGCGGGTGGCTCGGTAAAATGCTGTTCGGGTTTGAGCTCGAGCATATCTAAAACTTGTCCTTTGGATACTTCTGGGAGGATCATCTCTTCGGTGTGTGTAGGATAGATCTTGAGAAATCCATCGAATTTTATGGTAGAGCCCGTAGCACGAAATTCATAGGTACCGGCATTGATCGTGACCGCTGTAGAATCAAAAACAGCAGGAGGCATCTGGGTTGCCACAAATCTTTGCCAGATAAGCTGGTAGAGTTTAAACTGCCGAGGTGCCAAATATTCTTTGACGTCAGCAGGTGTATTGAACACATCAGTAGGGCGTATTGCCTCATGCGCTTCTTGTGCGCCTTTGGTTTTTGTCTTGAAGCGGCGAGGTTCAGGGAGCGCATATGCGGCGCCAACGTGCTCGGCAAGATATGCGTGTGCCGCCTCCAGAGCGGTCTCTGCGAGATTGAGCGAGTCGGTGCGCATGTAGGTAATAAGACCGACTGATCCTTTGCCGCCGAGCTCAATACCTTCGTAGAGTTGCTGGGCAAGCATCATAGTTTGCTTGGCGGAAAATCCAAACCGGCGGGAGGCTTCTTGCTGGAGAGTGCTTGTGGTAAAGGGGGAGAGTGGCTTTCGTTCGGTAGCCTTTTTTTCTATATCGGAGACGGTGTAGGTAGCGCGTTCAAGATCTTGCAGGATCTTGTCTGCGTCCGCTTTTGACTTGATGTGGAGTTTGTCGATGGTTTCTGTGCCAATTTTGTGGAGTCCGGCGGTGAATTCCGGGTTGCCCGCAAATCGTGCAAGTACGCTCCAATATTCTTCTGGCTTGAAGATTTGGATCTCGCGCTCGCGCTCTACAATAAGGCGTACCGCGATAGATTGTACACGCCCTGCCGAGAGGCCTTTGGCGACTTTTTTCCAGAGAAACGGAGAGAGTTTGTAGCCTACGAGCCGATCTAGGATGCGTCGCGCCTGCTGGGCGTCCACCAAATGGAGATCAAGTGCGCGGGGGTGCTCGAGTGCGTGTTCAATAGCGCCCTTGGTGATTTCATGAAATACAATGCGCTGGATTTTTTTTTCAGTTTTTTTGCCTTTTGTTTTTTCCAGATCAAGCGCATGCATGAGGTGCCAGGCGATAGCCTCACCTTCGCGGTCTTCATCAGTTGCGAGTACAATAGTCTCTGATTTTTTGGCGAGCTCCTTGAGTTTCTTGACTTGTGCGCGTGCTTTTTTAGGGACGACGTACTTTGGCTGGAACTCATGGTCCACGTCCACACCAAGCACGGAAGAGGGGAGATCACGAACATGACCAAAACTTGACTCTACGGTAAATCCGCGGCCGAGAAATTTTGAAATGGTACGCGCTTTGGTGGGGGACTCCACAATGACGAGTTTATGTTTCATTTGGTAGAGAGTACTAGAATGTAATGTGATTGGCAAGTGTCCCCGATATATAGCGCAGTGTCGCTACACTTTTCTATATATGCCCTGCCCAACATGTTTTATCATACCATGAACTTCCAGAAGGCTCATGAGATGATTGATGGTTCCTGCGTCTTTTGCCATGCCGCGCAAAATTTCATCGCGATGTTTTGGCTCAGTAAGCAAGTCAAGTATGCTCGCCGCTCCCTCGGGGAGATTTTCGTAGTTCGGCGTCTCGATGCCTTGGTAGGTGATGCTATAGACATCCAAAATATCGTGTGCACTTGTCACAGGAATGGCGCCTTCTTTTATGAGGGCATGCGGCCCAAAAGAGGCAGAGGAGAAGATTTGTCCCGGAACGGCATAGACATCTTTACCAGTTTCCAGAGCAAATCGCGCCGTAATAAGCGCTCCACTTTTTTCTTGTGCTTCTACTACAACGATGCCGTGCGCGAGTCCTGCAACGATGCGGTTTCGTTGCGGAAATGTCCATGGCTGTGCGCGCATGGTGAGCGGATACTCGGACATGATTGCTCCACTATTTGATACGATGCGCTCGGCAAGCTGTCGGTTGATTGCAGGGTAGAGCACCGAGTTGTGTATGCCAGATCCTAGTACTGCAATAGTCGCGCCATTTGCTTCAAGGCATGCTTGGTGGGCTTTGGTGTCTATACCGCGTGCGAGTCCGGAGATGATAGTACATCCTGCTTGGCCAATATCTTTGGCAAGTAGAGCGCACACTTCCAGACCATACGACGTCGGCTTTCGGGTGCCCACTATGGCGATGGATATGCTATCTTCTGCAGGTAATATACCACGTACATAAAGAACCTCGGGTGGGGTAGGGATATTCTGAAGGCTGGTCGGATACGCCGGGTCAGAACGTATGTAGGTGTGTATGCCTTCTTGCTCGAGCGCTTGCCAGGATGCATCCGGGTCGATAGTGTTACGTGCGGTTATGATGGTGGTCGAAAGAGCAGGGTCTTGGAGTATGTGCTCAAATTCAGAGGCGGTAAGACGCCAGGCATGTTCAAACGTGCCTGCAGAGGTGCGGAGTATGGAGAGACGTACAGGTCCGAGCTCGCTTATTTGGTTGAGTGCATTTGCATAGAAAGCCTCTGGGTGCATGAGAGCTACTATATGCAAAAAGAATATCTCTCGTCAAAGCTTCCTGCTACATGTTCTGATGCGAGAGGTATTCAAAAAATTGGCGGACGGTCATCGCGCGCGCGTATTCCCAGGGTCGTCGTCTGTGTCCGCGGATAAATTCGGCGAGCTTCATCCGGCGCTGGAGTGCCTCAGGGGGGATATTGTGCGTACGGAGGTCCGGAGAATGGTCCAGGCGATAGGTAGATTCAAACTCTCCGATTGGCATGTTGCGGATCTCGTTGTATTCGCCAGGCGGCATATCCCACTGTTTGCGGATGGTGTTTTCTCCAGAGCGTAGGAAGATGCTTGTTTGTTCCGGCTCGGGCGATGTTCCCAATGAGTCCACCGCATCCGCGGGAAGATCAGTCTCTATAATATGCATGACGCCGGTGCTTTGTCCTTTCGGCTCTCCAAGGGTAAGCGCCTCATCAATCTCGCGTACCTGAGGGACAGCGCCTTTGTGTGATCCGGACCAATGCTTGAGTGTCTCGTCAGCGTGTTCCATATGCCGCACAGAAGCACTCATGTGATGTTCTGCATCGTCAAGCGCGCGTAGGAGGTATTGTTTGGAGGCAAAAAGTTTTTCAAAGTCTATGGATTGTCCGATTTTGACGATATCGGGGTCCTTGAGGCCAAACTCTTCAGGATGCAGAGTCACTTGATTTTTGAAAGCATCTATCACGTAGATTCGCTGTGCTTCAGGAAGTCGAGAAAATTTATCTCCAAATGCATGCGGTTTTTCAAGCTGACGCTCAATCATCTTCCAGACAGAATCGCCTTTGTGCGCGGTCTCCACAAATGCATCTTTCAGAATTTCTTTGGGGGCCAGAGGAGCGGCTTCAGCAGGGTGTTCTAGAGGAGGAAGTTCCAGGACTTTCGGTGAGCCTGTAGGTATCTTTGCTGGTATGAGCGTTTCTTCGGTTGCTATGGGTAGTTTAGTGGGGAGTGTCTCCGTGTGCAATCGAGCCCCTGGCTTTATAGTTTTTTCGAGAGTGGTCGCACGAGCCTCGAGCTGTGCATCTTTTGTATGTACGAGAGCTTCTACTGTTTTCTGATGACTAATTTTTTTCTCAAGCTCTTCAGGTATACCGGACACTTTTGTCTCGGGGAGGTTGGGTGTAGACTCATGGACTCGAGAGAAACTTATCGGGGCATAGGTACGCGCAAGTTGCCCCAGTGCGCCGAATGTGAGGCCAACTGCAAATCCTTTGATTGCTTGGGAGCGAATATGGTCCCAGCGTTCACGAGAGACGCGCGAGGCATGCCGGTTGAGGGCAAGGTCCAGACGTTTTGATTTCTCGGTACTGCTTGCATATCCTTGGGTATGTAAATACGCTTCGGCTTCAGCGATTTTTTGCAATATATCATAGCGCCCGGAGAGCTCATCCGTGCCAAAGTTTACAAATCCAGATTCATATTTGCGCGCGGCAAACTCGGTAAGGCGTGCGAGATGTTTTTTGGCGACCTCTTGCTGTTCTGGCGGGGTATTAGCTGCCAATTTTTCCAAGAGGGTGCCCATGCGTGCAGTAAGATTTTCTGCGTCTACGAAATCAGTTTTTTTGAGTGACCCATGGGGGGTTGCTATTTTTTCTTTGCGCGTAAGGCCGTGTGCCCCTTCTTTTTTTGAGGCATTGAACTGTCGGACCGCATGCACTGATCCGCGCGCTGCCCCGGTGGTTGCCGCGCCCAATATGCCGTAGGTTGCGTAGTTGGTTACCGCGCCGAGACCTGCATAGAGTCCTTTCTCCATGCCATGTCGCGCAAATCCGCGGGTAACCTCGCGCCAAGTGGATTTTGAGTCGATAGCGTGCAGTTGGGTCTCTACCTCCGGATTTGCATTAAGAAATTGATTAATATGGACCTTGGCATCGCGCGCCGCAACAAATAAGATTGCTTGCTGTGTGTCACCAAAAAATTTTGTAGCAGCTACAAGCAGGGCTTTGCGACTTCCCGCATACGCTTTTTGAGCTGCGGTATATGCTTTACGCGCTTCGCGGCTACCAGATGCGTATGTGTTTTCGGGGAGACTTGCTAGATATGCGGCATCATGATTAAACGTGGAGATGACTTCTTGGATATTACGGCGTTCTTCCATATTTGAGTTGTTCCCCATGAGCTCATCTGGGCCTACATAGTCCATGTGCAGAGACCTGTCAGGGCCAATGTGTGTGTCAGGGTTGTTTGCGGCAATTTCAGTGAGCTTGCGGATAGTTGCTTCGTGTAGCTCCATACCGCCTCCGAGAATAGCCTCTTTTGTTTTTTTCTCAAGTTTGGCTATCTTGTAGTCTTTGCCGATAGTGCCCTCGCGAAATGCTCGCCAGACTCTGCCGAGAAATTTTGCTTCGGTGGTATCCTCTTTGTATGCGGTCGCGGCTTCTGTTTGGATGCGCCCGTGGGTGAGCTGTTCGAGGTTGCGTAAGACAAAAAGTTTCTTGCCCTCGGAGAGCGCTTCAAATCCTTTGATACTTTTGAGCTCTTCGGGAGATATGTGAAATACATCTTGGAATGCTTGTTCTGCCGATGCGACGGGGAGATTTTCTTTGATTTCGCGAGTCTCCTTTTTGGGGCTTTGGGTGGGAGGCACGGGGGGGAGCGTCGTGGTCGGCTTTTTTTGGTCGGATGTTTTTTCTTCGGGGGTTTTGGTAAGTATTTTGGTTGCGCCAGCTAATGATAGTGTAAGAGGTGTGATGAGTTGTTGTGTCTTTTTCCCCGCCGTCTCTGCCACTTGCGATTTTTGTGTTTGGGTGTCCGGGTATTGCTCTGCATGCGCTTTGTCGGGGTCAAAGCCATATGTTTGCGCAAGACGTATAGCATCGACGAATGCTTCCCGTCCCCGCCAAGTAATGGATTGATATTTTTTGTCTCCCTCATACATATTTCGTGTGAGTTCTTCCAGCGTCTTGTCGGATAGGTGACTGCCAAGTTTGATGCGAGCGCGATGCTCGGCGTTTTCTTCGGGGGAGAGAGGGTGATCGGGGTTTATAATTCTTTGTTGGAGCTCTTGGAGGCGCGTCTCGTTATGCTTTTGTGCCTGGTCGAGCGCATCAACAGGCTTAAGGTCATCGAGAGGGCCTCTTGTAACATCCGGCTCGGGCTCTTTTTTTGTGATTGAATCCGCGTTTGGGGCAGGAACTGCAGATGGGGGAGTTGGAATTCCCTGAGTTTGCGTCTTTTCTTTTTCTGCTTGTTCTTTGAGATGGGATAGTGTTTGCTCCCACTTCAATTTTTTTTCTGCCGCACTCATCTTGATTTTCGTGACGTGCTCCTGGTAGTACTCTTCGCCAAGGTCCGTGCGATTTTTTTCGAGCGTGGCAAGTTGGCCTTTTTGGTGTTCATCCAAAAAATTGGCATCGCGTAGTGCCTGCTCGCGCGACAGCCAAAAGGCATATTGTCCTTGGGCGGTCTCAGTTTTCGGCAGGACAGTAGTCTCCGGTTGGGGCATCTCTTCTGTTTTTGGTTTTTCTGGAGCCATCTCAAGATGCGCTTCAGGCCGAGATGCAGGAGGTTCCTGTTCTTTGGGAGGGGTAAAACGCGCAAGGAGTGTTGCTACCTCCTCTTCGGTCAGAACAGCATGCCGAGCGGAAGATTGTTCGGGCGACGTTGGTGCTCCTCCTTCGAATGGTGTGGGCTCTTTCATGCTAGAGGAAGGCGATCTCTTTATTAATAAATTGTCGCAAGGTCAGATACCCTGCTTCTTTGTCTCGCAGACCATACCCGTCACAGAGCTTAATAAGTCGTTCGGGTTTTCGTTTGGCATAGAGATCTTTGAGTTTTATTTTTTGTATCGCCATATAATCTGACGCGGATATACCACAAATCATACGAAGGAGGTTTTCTTTGTTGGAAAGCATGAGTTCGGGCCGTGCTTCTTTTTCGTCAGTTTTTTGGGTCAAAGGTACGCGTTCCATTTTAAGAGGAGATGTGAATGCTTTCAGTGGCGGCAAAGCGAATATAATAGACGAGACTGCATCTTCAGTAATTTTTTCTTTAGGGTGGGCCTTTGCCCAGTTGGCAAGTGCTTCATTGATGGCCTCAAAATTTTTAAGTGCGCTTGTATAGGCACGTTCTGCGTTGTTGATGATGGTCAATAATTCATCGGGATGGCTAATAATCGGCATAATAATCCGCGATATATCAAGTGCAGAAAGTGAGGTATTTTGTTTTTGTGCTTCTCTCTGTATCCGATCTCGAGCGGCCGCTACGACATGCATTTTTTGTGCTTCATTCATAGTTGCGAACAGCTCCCGAAAACGAGCGGTAAGCTGTTTTTCGCAAACGGTCCAGATAAGATACTCTTCTGCGCTTCGGTCTGTTTTTTGTGCAGGAGCTGTCTCATCGGCTACGGGTGAGGGAGGTGCGCTCGATTTTTCTGGTTCTTTTGCTGTCTGGGGAGGCAGAGGTGCCGGCGCAGGTATTTTTTGCTCGGAGGGAGTGGCAGTGTTTTTTGGGGCGGCAAGTTTTTTGCCAAGATCAGCAAGTATCTCTGGTGCAAATATTTTGCGCAGAAGCGGATTTTTTGCGGCGTCCTCCAGAGTTCCCATTGGGTCTAGGGAGCTATTTGCTCGTTTGAGTGCTTCTTCAGCCGCATAAAATTGACCTGCGTTGTATTTGTCACGTGCAAAGTCCTGGGTAAGTTCTCGAAGCAATTGGATAAGAGGAGATGCGGTTGCGGAGGAGCCTATGGGCAGGTCTTTTGTTGTCGATTGTGCTGTTGTGGTTTTGGCTTCTGGGTTGGGTCCTTGGATTTCAGTCTCTATGAGATGAATCGCTTCCTGGGCGTATGCTGTCTCTTCTGCCGAGATGGCTTTGTTATTTTTCTGTACGGTTTCAGTTATCTCTCGTAGCGTATCTTTGATTTTTTGTATGTTGAATGCATAGTGTTCAGCGGTGAGCCGGGCAAGTAATGTACGTTTTTCCTCTGTGGAGAGATCCTTGAGACTGCGATTGCCTTGTGATGCGCGCAGTGCGCGAGTGCGTTCATGAAATGCTTGCTCGTGCGGATTTGCAAAGACAGGCTCGCCGAGCGGGGGGAGGTTGTTTTGCTTGCTGGGCGAGTCGGGTATCTTGATTGGCGCGAGTGATGGTATTTCTGTCTTAGATATTGGCTCCGGTTTTTGGGGTGCTCCAGATGGGGGAGCTTTGATCTCCGGTGCTAGGGCAGATGGGGCAGGTGTGGTGGCGGGCTGTGGAGATGATGTGCCAGGTATGACGCGCCCCCATGTGTCTTCGAAATAATTTTTTAGAAGTGCGGTGGCGCGCATGTAGTATTTTTCAGCCGCGGGGTCTTGGCTGGAGAGCTTGAGATATTTTTCGGATTTTACAAAGTTGGAAAGCAGTCCAAGATCAAATCGAAAATTTTCTGCGATGTTGATCGCAAAGTAGTTGGTAAGATCTTCATCATCAAGATTTTCAAATCGCTTATCCTTGGCGTATTGGCGGAATTTTTCGATGTCAGCTTTCAGAAGAAGCTCGCGCTCCTCGCGAGTTTGGGGATTGCGGGATGCTTCAGTATCTGATGGAGCGTCTATCTCGCTTTGTCCGGGTGGGGCCTTGCGTTTGAAAAAATCCTGGAGCGAGTAGGGCTTTACCATTTGTTGCGGCACGGCGACCGGCAAGGCACCGGAAAATATTTTTTCCAGTTCTTCTGGGTCAATCTCGGGCTCCGTGGGGATTTTGGGGGCGTATACGGGAGCGGGTGTGGGTTGTTTGAGGGCAAATGCCAAAATAATAAGGTTTAGGCCTTTATATGTAGCTAAGTATAGCACGGCATTTTTCCCCAAGGAGATAAGTTATAAACAGGTTTTCAGGGGTTTTCCGGTCTATATGAGCAAGAAACACTTGCACTTGACAAAATTGGATATTTTTGCTATGATTTCCGCAGAAAATTGACACTACGAAGGGGGTAAGAAGTATGGCAAATCTCCAGTATGCGTGTTCGTCTGCTTTAGCAGACAAGGCGACTCGTTGTTCAACCTACGCGGCAGTCAGTGACTGGCCGCAGGATCCGAGCGAGATTTTGTGCACTCTGCACAAAAATCGAAAGGAGCGAGGACAAGAGGTTCGAATTACTCCTCCGGTGGACATTCTTATGCTACGGTTTTTCCTCAATACTGCATGGAATGATAGCTTCCAAGATACCGGGGTTCCGCTTGTAGAAAAAAATATTGATAATACTATCAAAATTGAGAATGAGGCCGAACGGTTAGGAAG
>CAYGFT010000037.1:9216-9905 GCA_964349275.1 uncultured Candidatus Saccharibacteria bacterium | reverse complement strand
CTTATCGCTAGTTCTGTCTATTATTTTCTTCTGGGGTTTTAAATTTATCTCAGAAAAGTATCAAAATAATCTACTAAGAATATCGTCTTATATTTTTTTGGCTAGTAGCATTATATCTTTCGGGTATATAGCTCTCACCGTAATTTCGCCGAATCTTGAAAGTAATATAGGAAACGTATTGACTGGGATAGTCTGGGGAGCAGTTGCTATCCCATTTGGAATTTCTTTACTGAAACTAAAGCCTATATTTGGCTCCATCGCTACTAGTGCCAGCGTTATATCCATAATTATGGGAATTAGTACGTCATTGGGTATGCTAGTATTGTTTGAATGCCTATCGGCATCAATCATGCTGGCGCTTATATTGATTGTGTTGTTATTGCTCGGTCTATCAATGCTCATACCATTTTATATTTTAACTTCAATTATTTTGTTGCGAGCTGCGAAAAAGATTGAAATGATAACATAGATAATTCGATTTAGCCTTTCCGGAGAATTTGCCGCCAAAGAAAAACTTGAAATTGTCAAAGTTCAGGATTTCGGTTCGGAATTTTTGGCCAAACCCTCGCCGCCGCAGGCGGCGAAATGCGTCCGAACTATTTTAAGAATAGCCCACCAAACGGGAAATTGCAAGTTTCAACAAGCCATTTGACAACATCAAGATGACCCACACAAGCTGCCCAGCGAAA
>CAYGFT010000037.1:0-9206 GCA_964349275.1 uncultured Candidatus Saccharibacteria bacterium | reverse complement strand
TCCGAACTATTTTAAGAATAGACCACTACAAACTAAAAAACATCCGTCGGGATGTTTTTTAGTTTGTTACAATCATCACATATCTTCCCAAAAAGGCAAAAATGTCGTACTATATATGGCATGGAATCTACTCAAAACCCCCAAACGCAGACATTAAATCAAGAACCCTCGCCCTCGTCTACCGGCAAAAAAATCGGCAAGATGCGGGCAAGCTACCTCCTCACCGTAGAATCATTTGAGCTCCTCAAAAAAGATAAAGAGGTAATGCTCTTTACTATTTTGAGCGCTGCAGTCAACGTACTCATCTTTGCGGTTTTTTTAGGAATTGCCCTCGCGGTATTATTTTTCGCCAAAGACACGGTTTGGATACAAGATCTGGAAAACAATGAACGTCTGGCGAGCGGCATCGGATTTGGCATATTTTTTCTCCTCTACATCTCTATCTACTTCGTGACCATCTTCTTTGAAGCGGGCATAGTAACTATCGTATATGCGCGCATCAACGGGCAAGATCTTACCTTTAAAGATGGTCTCTCCAACGCCCAGGCTCATGCGGGCAAACTATTTGTCTGGGCGCTACTGGCCGCCACGGTCGGGATGGTATTGCAATACATCGCCGAGAAATCAAAACTCCTTGGTCGTCTCATGGCGTATTTTTTGGGGGCGCTCTGGAGCATTGTGACATTTTTTATGGTGCCGACCCTGATACTTGAGAATGCGAGTATCGGCGAGTCTATCAAACGATCCGGTGCAACATTCAAAAACACCTGGGGAGAGACTATTATTATCAATTTCTCTACTAGCTTATTTTTTGCCGGACTCATGTTGGTCGCGTTTTTGCTCTTTCTGGCAACCCTGCTCACTGAAAATATGTATATCATTGTGCCCGCAGGAATACTGTTCGCTCTATTTATGGTTGTCACTACGATTGTATCGGCCACCCTCAACTCGATATTCCGTGTCGTGCTCTACACATATGCTAAATATCAAAAATTAAGCGACGACTTTACCCCAAACCTTATTTTAGGAGCCATTAAAAAACAAGAGCCGCATATATGATGAAAATATTTAGAAAACTCATCCGCGACAATATGCCAGAGCTCATGGCCAAAGAAGGTAAGCGCCTCAAAACCCGCGCCTTAAGCGAGGAAGAGTTTCTCCCCGCGCTGGAGAATAAACTGCTCGAAGAAGTCCAAGAGCTTCGCACCGATCCCACAGAATCCAAGCCGGCAAAAATAGCCTACATCTACGAAATACTCGACTACATTGTCCGTGCTACCGGATCCACACCCAAGCAAATCGAGAGCATTCGCAAAGAGGATTTTGCCAAAAAAGGCGGCTTCGACAAGAAGCTGTTTCTGGAAGGAGAGGGAGAATAGACTCTTGCCGCACGTCGTCACACTCAAAAACAAAAAACCGCCTTGTGCGGTTTTACACGATGCGTGATACCCCCTGAAGCACCTGCATCGTCGTCCGTTGAATATCTCCATCATTGAAGATTATTTTGTGAAAGAGCGGCTCCTTGTGGACCTCCTGATAGCTCTTAGAGAGCTCTACCATTCGCTCATCCATGCCATCCTCAAGGTGCAGACGTGGACCGGCAGATTCCATGCTATCCCCGCGACCGATCATGCGCTTCAACAAAGTTCTCTTTGGATCCTCTACCCGCAAGTAAAAGCTCATAACCGAACCGGGCAACCTATCCCGCACAAAGCGGCGAAATGGTACCAGTGAATCTGGCGCAAGAATACGGATATATATCTTCCCTGTATCAGCGAGTGCGGCCTCCACAATATCTCCTAGGACGCCATACTGGTAGTCCCCCACTGCCACAGAACAAGCAAATCTCCCCGCTTGAGAAAGTATCTTAAACCTGTCAGGAGAGATGATCGTATTTTCCCAAGATCTGTCTGAAGGTCGCGCAGGGCGGGTCATCACTCCAGGGAGTGGAGAAAATAAAACTGCATACCTAAGCAAGTCATCAACGACCGTGCTTTTACCCACGCCGCCCATGCCGGTCAATGTCACTATCCGCGTCACCTGCTGTTGAGACATTGTTATAACTCCTTTCTTTACAAGGGGCAAATTTATTCAAATATACCGAGGTGGGTCACAATATGCAACTGCAAGAAACATTTGCGTACTGTCAGCCGTTGTGTATAATGTAGGGCGTCGAGATTCTTAGCCACCTATGCCATAATACGCTCATGAGCTATCTTGAGACCGCCGAAGTAGCAAAGACAGACGAGGAGATCCTCGAAGCTTCGGTCAAAAATCCAACACTGTTTTCCTTGCTTGTAGACCGCTACCAGGAACCTCTATTGCGGGCAGCTTTTGGCATTGTGCGGCAAAAAGAAGAAGCAGAAGATATCGTCCAGGAGTCATTTACAAAAATATATCTTCATGCCGGCAAGTTTCAGAAACAGGAAAACGCCTCGTTCAAGAGCTGGGCATACCGCATCGTCATCAACAACGCCATATCCCACTATCGCAAGGTCAAGCGCATCCGTGAGCACCAGGCGCCCCTAGATCCAGAAATATACGAAAACCTCCCCGGCAAAGAAAACTTCCAAGAACGAGCCGAGGCCAAAATCCTCACTGATCAGCTTCTCGCAAGCGTCCCCGAGGATCTCCGTCGCGCCATTGAGCTCTATTATATGGAAGGCAAATCCTACAAGATTATCGCCGAAGAGGAGGGCATTCCCCTTTCCACCCTTAAAATGCGTCTGTTTCGGGCTAAAAAGATGATTAAAAACTTTATCCAGTTACAAGCGTAATATACTATATGGAAACAACCTCATCAAAACTCAAGGGGCGCATTATGCGCCGCGTATATGGCATCTGGTTCGTCAAGCGTGTTCTCCCCCGATTTTTGGCAGAGACTGTAGTAGTCTATGTGGCGGTCACCCAGATCGCCCAGCATGTATTCGTCAATCGGGTTCTAGCAAATGCGGTACTGCACACCTTTAGCCGCTCACCTGTCACAATTTTGGACTATTTTGCCAACGCCTTTATGAACTCGGAGATCGCAGTACAAGCCATGCTTATGGGCTCGATTGTACTTGCCGGATTTATGTTGCGGGATATTGTACGAGCCAGCCGACTTTTCACCTCCCACCCCCAACACCTCCAAGTTCGTAACTTTTCTCTCTAGTGCTCGTTGTATAAATAGGAAAAGGTCGCACCAAATTTCAATAGGCTAACAAATCCCGCGCAAAGCGGGATTTATCTTTTTGGGCAAAAATAGCCCACCCTCCTGCTTAAGTAAAACCACCGCCAATTGACGAAATAGCCTTATTTTAGTACAATAAACCCAATCATTTTAGTAATCCGCGGATGTCTCGTACCCCTTTGCCTCAACAAAAATTACCAAAAATATTGGAGAAAATTATACAAAAACGGCAGGCGGTACAGCATCCAGCTAACAACGAGCTACAGCGAAATTTCGTTGATTCAAATTACACATAATTATGGTTTGGATAACGCAAATGAGCGAGATGCTACAATTTTATGGGAACATCAACTGCAATTCTTGCTGGGGTGCTTTCGCTAGCGGCAGGAGCGGGCATTGGATACTTCATCCGGCAGCTGCTTTCGCAACAGCAAAAGAACTCAGCGGAACTCAAAGTAAAACAAATGCTTCTGGATGCCAATACCGAAGCAAAGGAGGTACTGCTTAATGCCAAAGACAAGGCGGTAAAAATTGTTGAGGAGGCTACACAAGAGGAGAAGCGACGGGAAGAGCAAGCCCGAAAACTCGAAGAGCGCGTAACACGGCGGGAAGAGATTATAGACAAAAAATATACCGAGGTAGAGAAGGAGTCTCAAAATCTCAAACAGCAAGCCGAACGCCTCAAAGAAGCCAAAGCCAAACTCGATACCCTCGAGGAAACCAAACAAAAAGAACTTGAAAACATTGCTGGCCTTACCAAAGAAAAAGCCCGCGATGAGCTCTTGGCGTCTCTGGAAAAAAACTATGAAAACGATATTTTGGCACGCCTCCAAAAACTGGAAATGACTGGGCATGAGAAACTCGACCGTAAAGCCAAAGAAATCCTCGCCACTATCGTGCACCGCCTCGGGACATCTGCCGCATCGGAGTTTACCACCACCACCGTATCTATTCCCTCAGACGACATTAAAGGCAAGATTATTGGCAAAGAAGGTCGCAATATCCGCACACTCGAGCGTGCCGCTGGTGTAGAAATTATCGTAGATGATACACCGGGATCCATCGTCATCTCGGGATTTGACCCTGTCCGTCGACATGTAGCAAAACTGGCACTAGAAAACCTCATCTCTGATGGTCGGATTCAACCCGCCCGCATTGAGGAGGTGGTAGAAAAAGCAAAACAGGAGATAGACAAAATCATCAAAGAAGCAGGAGAGGCCGCCGCATATGAGGTTGGCATATTTGATATAGACCCGCGCCTTATTCATCTTCTGGGGCGCCTGAAGTTCCGCACCTCATACGGTCAAAATGTTCTGCAACATTCCGTGGAGATGTCGCACATCTCCGGTATGCTCGCCTCCGAGCTCGGGGCTGATGTGATGATCGCCAAAAAAGGAGCGCTTTTCCATGATATTGGCAAAGCAGTAGACCACGAGGTACAAGGCACCCACGTAGAAATTGGTAGACGCATTTTGCAAAAATTCAAAGTAGACCACAGCATTGTCCAAGCTATGCAGTCTCACCATGAGGAGTACCCATATGAGACACTCGAGTCCATCATTGTACAAGTGGCGGATGCTATATCTGCAGGACGCCCGGGAGCACGCCGAGACACGGTAGAGAACTACCTCAAGCGTCTGGAAGAGCTGGAAACTATCGCCAACTCATTTTCTGGCGTTGAAAAATCATACGCTATCCAGGCAGGACGTGAGATTCGCATCTTCGTATCCCCGGAGCACATCTCCGACCTGGAGGCCAAAAAACTCGCTCGTGAGATAGCCAACCGCATCGAGTCCGAGCTCAAATACCCGGGAGAGATCAAGGTCAACGTCATCCGCGAGATGCGGGTAATTGAATACGCGAGATAGCTCGCCAGATTTAAGATGTAGGAAGTAAGATCTAAGAATGAATTCACAAATCTTAAATCATAAATCTATTCATGAAAATACTGTATTTCGGCGATATTGTAGGTAAACTTGGTCGCGCGGGCATCGTCCGGCAATTGCCGTTGTGGCAGAGCGAACACAAACCCGATATCGTGGTTGCTAACAGCGAAAACCTCGCACATGGCAATGGTATCGGTCGCACACAGGCCAACGAAATGTTTGCCGCAGGCGTTGATGTGCTTACCGGCGGCAATCATAGCTTTGAAGGATCGGGGTCCCTTGAGATATTAGCAGACCAAAATCTGCCTATCATCCGCCCTGCAAACGCTTCATCAAAGCTCCCCGGCAGAGGCCATATATACGTAACAGCAAAAAACGGCGAAAAACTCTTGGTAATAAATCTCATATCGCAAGAAGCTGGGCGATATCACTACAACTCGCCATTTGAGGCTCTAGACACCATACTCACCGAGACTAAAGACGAGACCAAGCACATTTTGCTTGATTGGCACGCAGAAACCACCTCCGAGAAAGCCGTTATGGGTTGGTATGCGGATGGTAAAATATCAGCTGTCGTCGGTTCACACACCCATATTCCAAGTGCGGACGCAAAAATACTCCCCCAAGGCACCGGCTACATATCGGACGTAGGCATGACGGGACCGTACCACTCGGTTATCGGCGTAGATCCCTGGGACTCTATAGAGCGATTTACTAAACAACTACCCGTTAAACCGAAACTCGTCGAAGAGGGGCCCATCGAGATAAATGCCGTGCTCTTGAAGACCGATCCACAGACCGGAAAAACTGTCCACATTGAACATTTACGAAAAGTTGTTGAAAAATAAGGGATTTAGTATAATCTACATATTAAGGTCGAGCCATTACCCGCTAAAAATCTATCACTATGAACAAAGCAGATCTTGCAGAAGCAGTAATGAACAAGCTCGGCAGCACTAAAAAAGCGGCCGAAGATGCGGTAGATACCGTTTTTGACACAATCACCTCATCCATGGCCAAAGGCCAAGAGGTAAGTGTTGCCGGATTCGGCGTGTTTGCGGTAAAACACCGCGCGGCACGCGAGGCCAGAAACCCGCGCACTGGTGAGAAGGTCAAAGTAGCAGCGGCGAAAGTTCCGAAGTTCCGCGCTGGCAAAGGTTTGAAAGACGCAGTCAAGTAATCATTCTTGTTTCCGGAAACAAGAAGCAAATTCCCCCACTCTCATGGGGGAATTTTGTTGTATCTCCAGAAATTTTCTATATACAAAAATTACGGGACAAGATCATAACAATACCTATTAGCCTCAGCGCGACAACCGCCTGCATCTGATCCATTAAATGCGCCTGATTGTATGAAGCTGTTCTTATAGCTCTTACAATGTGTTCCCGTCTTTGAATTACAATCAGTATCAGACTGTAACCCTGAATGATTTTTCTCCTCTAGACTCGCGCCCAAATGATACCCCGTATACATCCCATTCGCGATATGCGGCGTATAGGCATAGGGCATCGCATCCGATACATCCGTGGGCAGACGATCCAAAAATTTAGGCACCAGCAATTTTAAATTGGATGGATATGATCCATGTTCATCAAAATAAAGCTCGAGTGCAAGTTGTATCTTCTTACTATCTGCGATCCTTTGCGCATCGCGAGATTTGGCACTTGCAGTCTCCAGGGAGCCGGAAATAATATTTTTTAGCTCATCGTCAAAGGGGATAGCCGCGATAGGCTTTTGTAAGTTTGCGGTATTGAAATCTTCAAACTCAAATGTCATATCGGTTTTAAATGCGATAGCACCATAAGAAAAACTTGGCACCGAAACAAATATTTTTGCAAGATAGCCATCAGACTTCCGAATCCATGCCTCCATTTTAGATTTTTTGAGCTCATCTACAAAATTTTGCATGGTAAGCTCCTCAGTCCTCGTGAGCCCCCTATCTTCGCCGAGCTCTGCAACCTCTTTCATAAATTGTAACATCTCTTCCGGCCTTATCTCCAACACATACTGATATATCGCATGTTCACCAGACCCTTCTTTTTGAGATGAAATAATAGTAAACAAGTTACTATTTGCATATAGCTCTTTGAGCTTATCCTCCAACGCTTTACTCTGATCTTTGTTGCGCGTATCTAGCTGGGGAGCAATCTTAAAATCAGCAAGCGTAGAAGTCTTGAGCGAGTACCAATTGCGTACTATACGCGTAATATCGAACACGCCGAATGGCGACATGGCCATAGCGGGAGAGATAAGCTCCATAGGAAGCTGGGTGAGCCGCATATAATACATATCATCAACATATCGTAGCTCCCCCCCCAGACCAGTGTTTTGCCGACCCTGATTGATATTAAAACTTAACTCGGCAGAAAAATTAGTGTGGTCACCCGCTTCTTGGTAGATTCCACTCGAGCGCATCTCAATATCCGTATCCTGCAACTCATATGGAAGTACGCTTGGTGTATCGGCAATGCTCGGCAGATAGGTAACAGGCTGTTTACCAAACTCAAACATACGCATCACGCCCAGAGAGAGATCAGCCGCACTCGCGCCACGCAGGATATCTGCAAGAGGCAGGGCATGCACGCTATCTCCATCCTCTGACAAAGTACTTTTTTCCGGCGAAGTTTTAAAATGAACTGTTGCCTTGTAGCGCACACTTGCGAGATCGGCCATTTTTTGTGGCATAGCGGCAAGTAGCTGTATCGGTACAGACCGTTCCTCGTAATACTGCCAGCCAAAATACCCTCCCGCGGCAACACCCGCAACCAAAAACCCTCCCACGACAGCACCCACAAGATGCCGACTCAAACGTCTTGGTTTTTGCGGGAGACCCGGCACTGCAGACTTTGAGTCGCCCACCTCTTTGAGAGGAGCTGATGCATTGGGCAAAGATTGTACCGGCACCAAAACGGAGTGCGGAGCACCAAATGTTTTGTCCGACTCTTCAACAAGTTTTTTCTGATGTGCATGATTTACCTCCCCTCCCACAAAATGACTCACTGAAGCAGGAAGTTCTCGCGCATCAAGCAACTCTTGCTTTTTCTCCTGCACAATACCTCCCCCACTACCTCCTGCAGGATTGAGCCGCCTCTTTTCTTCATCAATAAGCTTGGAGACACGCTCAGTAATATTCGTATGAGATTCAAGATGAGCAAAGCTACTACTCACCACTCCCGGATCCCAACCAGCCCCAAGGAGCGCCTCCTTGATAGCGTCTTTGGGTACTCCCCGCTCAAGCTCTCCTTTAATATATGAAACTGCCTCTGGATTCATAGATGCGCATACAAATAGTGCTTTTATTGTAGCACTGCCTTCTGCACAAACATAAAAACTTTTCCACACAAAAGACACATAAGTCGCCTTATGCCTGCAAACTACACAAAAAGATCCATCTCTCAGCACTCGCCCTCAAAATATTTACGCAAAATATCTTCATACGTCCTCCACATCGTCGTCCCTTCTGGTAAGTCAGTGATCTCTGCAAGCGTTGATACCCAACACATCTCGGCGACCTCATGGGAATCCGGCGCAATATCCTCCCGATCTTGCAAAAGCCTGCAAAGATACACCACCAAAAAATGATCTTGACCGGAGGAGGCTGTAGTAAACACCGCAACGTCAAAAACAGAGAAAATCTCAATATCTACACCCAACTCCTCCGTAATCTCCCTTTTGAGTCCCCTTTCTGGATCTTCATCCTTATGGAGTCTACCCCCGGGGAGCTGCCACTTCCCCTCAGAGTTTTTCACGATTAAAACCTGTCCTCGGTCTACAATGAGGGCTTTTTGGGGTATATCCGCAATGAGATTGTCCTCCTCCATTTTCTATCTCTGTCCGATAAGCGAAACGCCTTTACAGAGGGCGCTCCCCCAATATATCTAAAATGAGCGGGTGAGGGGAATTTTCTCCCCCCAAGATTTTGCGCGTGCCGTAGGCACAGGCAAAATCTTTCCCCTACCTACCAGCAGGCGGGTCCGAAACCCGGGTTTCCCAAAATATAAAGCAGTTTATATTTTGGGAATACCCTTCGATTCCCTCATTATAGCAAAAACTTAGCGGGTGAGGGGAATCGAACCCCTGTCTCCAGCTTGGAAGGCTAGCATAATAGCCGCTATACGACACCCGCATTATAACAGACTATATGGTAT
>CAYGFT010000036.1:0-9949 GCA_964349275.1 uncultured Candidatus Saccharibacteria bacterium | reverse complement strand
CTCCATATGCATGAGCTTTTGCGCCTCCTCCTCGAGCATGCGGGTCACCGGTACACCCGTCCAGCGCGAGACGACATCTGCAATCTCTTCTGCAGTAATCTGCTCTTTTAAAATCTTGCGGGATGCCTGGAGCTTGCGTAGGCGCTCCTCCTCGGAAGAAATCTTGTGCTGGAGATCTGGAATGCGTCCATAGCGAAGCTCTGCCACACGCGCCAAATCCCCTTCACGCTCTGCGACATCAGACTCCTGACGCAATATATCTATCTCTTTTTTCATAGCCCGAATGTTTTGTATAGACTCTTTTTCGTTTTTCCATTTGAGCTCCAACCCCTGAGACTTTTCTTTGAGATCCTCAATCTCTTTTTGGATCTTTTTCATTTTTTGCTTCGCCTTGGGATCATCCTCGCGTTTGAGCGCCTCTTTTTCAATCTCGAGCTTCATGATCTCCCGATGCGCTTTATCGAGCTCCTTGGGCATGGAGTCCATTTCGAGACGCAGGGAAGAAGCCGCCTCATCCATGAGATCCACCGCTTTGTCCGGCAAAAACCTATCGCTAATATAGCGGCTAGAAAGCTGTACTGCCGCCACTACCGCGTCATCGCTAATGCGCACCCCGTGATGCAGTTCATATTTGCCTTTGAGACCCCGGAGAACCGTAATCGTATCATCCACCGATGGCTCTTCCACATATACCGGCTGAAAACGTCGGGCAAGCGCCATGTCTTTTTCGATATATTTTTGATACTCCTTGAGTGTAGTCGCTCCAATAGCATGCAGTTCCCCGCGTGCAAGGGCGGGCTTGAGCATATTGGAAGCATCAATCGCACCTTCTGCCGCTCCCGCTCCGACAATGGTATGGAGCTCATCGATAAAGAGCAAAATCTTGCCAGCGGACTTGTCTATCTCTTTGACTACAGCTTTGAGACGCTCTTCAAACTCGCCGCGGTATTTGGTGCCAGCGACAAGCGATCCAAGATCAAGCGCGATAAGCTCCTTGTCTTTGAGACTCTCTGGCACATCTCCCGAGACAATCCGTTGAGCAAGACCTTCTACAATTGCGGTCTTACCCACCCCCGGCTCGCCAATTAGCACCGGATTATTTTTGGTGCGGCGAGAGAGTATCTGCATCACCCGACGAATCTCCTCCTCCCGACCAATAACGGGATCAAGTTTATCCTCGCGCGCAAGCTTGGTAAGATTGCGGGTATATTTTTCGAGTGATTGATATTTAGCCTCTGGCTCCATATCCGTGACATGTTGGGAGCCACGAATGTCAGAAAGTACGCGCATGACCGCCTCCTTGTCGATACGAAATTTTACCAAAATATCCTGCGCCTTGGACGGCGTATCAATCAGTGCCAAAAACAAATGCTCGGTCGAGATAAACTCATCTTTGAGCTCGGAGGCCTCTTTGTGGGACTCCTCAAGTACACGCGCAAGATCTTGGGTGAGATAAATCTGCGGTGTGGGCGTAAGCACCTCAGCACGTGCACCAGAGTTGAGTTTGTCGAGTGTTGAGTCGAGTAAAAACTGAATATCAATCTCAAGCTTGTCTAAAATAGAAATAATAATCCCCTCCTCTTGGAGCATGAGTGCACCCAAAAGGTGCAAGGTATCAATCTGCGCATGTCCTCGCTCTATCGCAAGCTCATGGGCACGTTTGAGCGCCTCTTGGGCTTTGACTGTAAAATTATGAAATGGGGTCATGATAGCGTGTTAGTTAGCGTTCACCGAGCACAATTTTTGCATTAAACTCTTTTCCCGAGCGCAGTACCAGGATCTGGACCGTCTCGCCTATCTTGTGTTTTTGGACAAGGTCAGCAAGTGGATTATCCTTGGTAATTTTTTCACCCGCAAAGCGCAAGATAATATCATCATCCATCAAACCGGCTTTAGCTGCAGGAGAGTCTGCCACCACACCGGGAGATCCATCCCTGTTCTTAATAATCACCGCTCCATAATCAACAGAGAGTTTGCGCTCATCCTGCACCTCTTTGGTTACTATAACATACTGAACCCCGAGATATGGGTAGGTAATCTTGCCTGAAGATTTTACCTTATCGATATCCTTTTTGACAAGATTGATAGGAAGGGTAAAGCCGATGTTCTCGGCACCTCCCGCCATTGCGGTATTGACCCCCACTACCTCGCCTCGGCGATTGAGGAGTGGCCCGCCGGAGTTCCCTGGATTGATTGCGGCATCAGTCTGGATAATATCCTGGAGCCGCTCTGGAACCGTCCCCACGCCTCCGGCTATCACGGTGCGTTTGAGGCCAGAAATAACACCAACCGAGACGGTATTTTGAAATTCACCCAGAGCATTACCAATCGCAATCGCCGTCTGTCCGATTTTAATCGCATCGGAGTCGCCAAGGGGCAACGTCGCAAAACGCTTGCCAGAGATTTTAAGTATCGCAATATCATTAATAGGGTCACGAGCGAGAACCTTGGCAGGATATTTTGAGCCATCATTCATAACTACTATATAGTCGGCATCTTTGTCCTCCACTACATGCCGGTTGGAAACTACCAGACCATCTTCGGTAACTATAAAGCCAGACCCGGCACCAATTTGACGCTTCTGGGTACCGTTCTCTCGATACTGTGGCGCACGAAACTCCGGGAAGAGCTGTCCAAAAATATCGTCATTCTCTGGATCGCTAAAATACCGCTCTACAATCGGCAGATCCTTGGTCGCGATAATACTCACTACAGCATTGGAGGAGCGAGCAATGGTACTCACGATTGCATCCTCATCCGCGGCAGAGGGAATGGATATTTCAGATGTGCTTGGTTTACCTGTCGTAGCGCCTTCCACGGAGCTCGCCACGCGCTGTACGATGTGATTGATGGTATCCCCTACTGGCTTGGGGCCGGCCTCAATAATGGCAACCGTAATCACCACCGTAGCCAACGAGGTGACGAAACTCACGAGAAGCACCAGCAAAACCATCTGTGTTTTTGATAACTCTTCCATATGTATAGATTATAAACCGCACATGATACTTTTTATAGTAATTGCGTAGAAGCTCGCTCCACCCCATACACATATAATACTCTCTATGTCTTTTTTATCTTTCATGCCACATATACCTCGCCTCTATGCGAAAAAGAAACCGCTACGCGGCCATTATCTGATAAGAAATTGTACTCCATATATCTACTACTCAACTGCCTCTACACGCTCAATACCGTGAATAGATCCCTTGAGCACCTCCTCAATCCCCGCCTTGAGCGTAAGTTGCGAGAGTGGACAACCGTGGCATGTCCCTTTGAGACGCACTGAGACGACACCGGATGAAGCATCAAATCCCACAAACTCCACATCGCCGCGATGAAGCGCGAGCATAGGGCGTACGGATTCAAGCACCTCTTCTATCTCCTTATAGAGAGACGCGCGAACTGCGGGCTTCTTACGAAGTGCCGGCTTTTTTGCTGATTTTTTATTCTTTGCCGTCTGCATAAGAAAACGCATTATGCGGTAATTTGGTAACGGGCAAGGGTATCATTGACGTATGCCCAGTTGAGATTTTTAAAAAATGTCTCAATATAAGCTTTGCGTGCCGTGGCATAGTCGAGAAAATATGCATGTTCATAGACATCCATAATACACAAGGCGACCATATTCCACAGACCACCTTGATTGTGCGAGTCGCAAAGGATAGTACGCAAACGCTTCTCGTCAAGATCATACCCCAATACCACCCAGCCTCTCCCCGCAATACCCGCGGCTTTAAAATCCGTCTCCCAACGCTCGTAGGAACCAAAATCGCGCTCGATGAGTGTCCGGACGAGACCTGCACAAGGATTTGGCTTATCGCTCATATTGGCAAAATACCCCTCATGGAGTTTGATGCCATTGAGTGCAAATGTCTCCTCACGTTTAAGTTCACCAAATTCACTATAGGTAGCGTTGGCTGAAGCGGTATCCGCGGTTTTCAACTTCTCCTCGATCTCGTTTGCTTTTTTTACATAGCCAGTATAAAGAACACCATGATGCTCTTTGAGCTGGCGCTCGGAGAGACCGTCAAGTGCTGTGTATGATAATGGCTTTGGTTCGTGCATATCTTGCGAGTTATCGTATTACGCGCTCACCTCCGGAGCGTCCGGAGTCGCTACGCCTTGGGACATAGAAGAAGCAGGAGCATTCACCGTAACCGCTTTTACCGGACGGCGCAAGTTAAGAGCAGTAAATAAAATCCCGGCAACAAACGGTACTGCAGATGTATAGAGCGCCGTTTGCACAGTAAGTCCAGAAAGTATTGATTTTATCATCTCCATAAAAGGTGGTGCACTCGGATCAGCCATGCCTGCCCCTATAATCACTATCAAGGTCAAAAGCAAATTAATAACTGTAGTCGCAAGAGGCACAACGACGAGCCGCAAGCCCATAGCCATCTTATTGGTACAGAGCAGAGCTATTAAAAGTGATACCGGCACTACTAACGGGAAGAATATGCTAAATAAAATCATTGGTTTATATAAATAATAAGCACTTTAAGGATAAATACTGCATTAGGGATATATTTGATTCCCCTCTTCATCATATACAATAATAGCTTTGGTTGGGCAAGACTGCGCGGCCAGGAGTATCGTCTCGTCATCTTCACCCTTCGGGTCCCTGACCACCGCTTTATTTTCCCCATCAAGCTCAAACACACCGGGAGCAACTGCGACACAGCTCGCCGCCCCGATACACAGATCTCTATCCACGTAGACTTTACCGATTTTTACTTTTTTATTTTCCATGATATACAGAACAGAGCAATGTTACTTTAGGAGGCACTATGAGCCCTATTGTCGAGACCCTCATAGATTTCATCATCGAGGGATTAAGTCAAACACCCGTTGTTATTATTTTAGGGCTTATCACCTGTTACCACCTAGGTCTATTCACCTGCCCGCCTTACCCGTAATATTTCTCTTTAAAAAACCGCACCAACTGCTCAATCTCGGGAATGCTCTCTGGATCACCTACCCCGACCTTGAGCTTTTTTTGTACCTCCTCGAGCGTTTGTGCCCCTTCAAGTACCGCTTCCTCTATGTCCTTGTCGGTAATGTTGAGACGCGCATCTACAACTTTTGCTCCCTCTACGATTACTCTATCATGCTGACCGCTCGCATGAAAGTAGTTGTTGATGGTTTTGCGAAATGCCTTGTCGGCAAGAACTGAACAATGAATCTTGCGATCCGGCAAACCAGAAAGCCGTGCCATTACATCTTGTGGACGAATCTTGAGAGCGTCATCAATTTTCATACCGCCATTTTCCGTAACCATCACGGAGAACATTGAGGTGGAAGCGATAGCTGAACCGCACCCAAACGTCTTCCATTTGAGTTCTTTTACGCGATCGGTTTTTTTATCGATTTTGACCCACATGCGCATCGTATCTCCGCAGGCAGGAGAGCCAACTTCACCTTCGGCATCAAATTGATCTTTTTTTGGCTCATCCAGCAGTAAATTTTGCGGCTGGAAAAAATGCTGTTTGACGATATCCGAATACACCCAGCCCTGGCCAGTATATTGGTTGACCACTTCATACTTACCGGCCGGCACCGGCTTTCGCTTCAAAACCGCTGGCTTGGATGCTACCATTTTTTTAATGTTCACTTTTGATTTTGTTTTTTCTTTTCTCATTATGGACGAATTATGAATCGAGAATCATGAATTGGGGCTACTAATACTTTCCTTGATTCGTACTTCTTATTACTTCTTTATTCTCGTAAGTTTTGTTCCTCGTTTTTTCTCCCAGTGCGGTAGACCCTGACCCGCAAATGCCGAGGCATGCGACATCTGGGTGGCGTTGACATCAAGGTTAACTGGCGAGATCTTGCGCAATTTCTCGACAATACCGGGCATCACTTGAAGTACCTGGTCCAGATCTTTTTTGGTAGTGGCACGTCCCAGGGTAAAACGCATACTGGCATGAGCAAACTCATACGGCCGGCCGATGCCTAAAATAACATGCGAAGGATCAAGGGTGGCAGAATCACATGCCGATCCAGTGGAGGCTTCTATACCGTAAGCATCGAGATAAAGTAGCATGGCTTCGCCTTCAATATCAAGGATCGAGATATTAACATTATTGGAAAGTCGGCGCTCGCCCTCCGGACCATTAAGTACAATCTTAGGGATACGAGCAAATACTTCTTTGATAAAATAATCGCGGAGTTTCTCTAAACGTTTGTTCTCTGTATTCTTGTGCGCCTCTGCAATCTCCAAAGCTTTGGCGATGCCCACAATACCGCCGATATTCTCGGTGCCACTACGTAGCTTTTGCTCTTGCCCGCCACCCATCCAAAGCGGCGCAATTTTAACTCCCCGCCGGCGATACAAAACACCCATGCCTTTAGGGCCATAGATTTTTGAACCGTTGAGCGTTAAAAGATCGACCCCCAACGCTTCCACATCCAAATCGAGATACCCAGCCGCCTGGCACGCATCGGTATGCAACCAAATCGGTACCTGACTGCCGGATGCCATGCGTTCTTTTCGAATACGGCGCACAAGCGTACCAATCTCGGCAATCGGCTGGATCGTACCAATCTCATTGTTGGCATACATAATAGATATGAGCACCGTATCTGATCGAATCACCGACTCTATTTTTTTTGCATCTACAAAACCCTCTCTATCTACTGGAAGATAGGTAACCGGGAATCCCTCTTTTTCCAAGAGTTCGGCATTGTAGAGTACCGCATGATGCTCAATAGTATCGGTAATCATGTGTTTACCTGGATACGCACGCATGACACCAAGAATTGCGAGCGCATCTGACTCTGTACCTGATCCTGTAAAAAATATCTCCTCGGGTCGGGCATGGAGCACAGTCGCAATAGAACTACGCGCCTCTCCGAGCGCCTCTTTGGCTATCCGCCCATCCTCATAGAGAGAAGATGGATTGCCGTATATGGTATGGAAAAATGGCTGCATTGCCCGTACCACACGCGCGTCAGTGGGCGTAGTAGCAGCGTAATCTAAATATATTTTTCTCTTAATATTTTTTTTCATTACTTTAGGCATGCTATGCAGAGGACATACGATTTAAGATTTATGAATATAGCTAGAATTCTTAAATCGTATATCTTACGTCTACATTCTTATTGGTGCTCCAAAGACGCCGCACCCTTTGCAGGGATATTCGGTATTAAATCGGTAATACGTCTCCCGGCCTTTTTTTTCTGCAACCGCAAATCCCGACTCGCTCAACACCTTGAGATGATGTGAGATAGTAGGTTGAGTCAAGCGGATACTCTCGGTGAGCTCGGAGACATTGACCGCGCCTTTTTTGAGTGCCTGGATGATTTTAAGGCGCGTTGCATCAGCCAGCATAGAAAAGCAGGATACACAGGAATGCTTTGGGCAGGCACTATTTGACATATAGACCATTATCTATGAAATGAAACAAAAGTCAAGAAACCCATAGTACGTTACAAAAAAGAAACTCTGTCCGATATTTGGACAGAGTTTCTTTTTTCACTTACAACTTACTACCCCCCACTGACTACTCATCATTCTGTGTGTAGAGCTTCATGTCCCCTTTCCAGAGTGCCCAAGCACGCGACCAGGGAAGAATCTTGGCAAAATACCGGAGCGCAACAAGACGCTTCAAAACCCAAGCAAGTCCGCCGGAGAATCGCAATCCTCCCAAGTCAGCAAGCACATACTTCCCCCCGAGTGGGATAATATATTTGGGCGTCGGTGGCTTGTATGCAGACTCCTCTTTCCCTCCTTCGCGCCGCGCAATATTCTCTGCTATGTGCTCTCCCTCGCTAATCGCCATGTATGCGGTTGCGGGCACTCGATCATTGCCAGATGCATCATCACACCAGGCGATATCGCCGATTGCATAGATATTTTTGTGCGACTTGAGACGCAAGGCCTCGTCCACCGCCAAGTAAGACTTTTTCTGGGCAACCGTAGACGGCAAACTTTGTGCAATAAGGTTTGGCTGAATACCCGCAGTCCAGACCAAAAGACTATACGGCAGTTTGCGGCCATCCTTTAAAGACACCTCCCTTGCCGAGATATCAGCAATGGGTGTGTTGAGCAAGACCTTGATACCGATACCACGTAAACGCTCAAGGGCTTTCTGTTGAACCCACAAGGAAGACTTGCCCAAAAGATTACCGGAAGCCTCCACCAAAGAACACTCAACATTCATGCTCGGGTGGCCATGCAGACGTGAGAGTTTTTTGATATACCCCACCAGCTCGCCAGCGAGCTCGCATCCCGTAAATCCCCCGCCCCCGATAACAATCCGGATAATATCCTTTTTCGGTCGGGACAAAAAAAGCTCCTCAATGCTTGCGCGAACATTCAAAGCATCCTCCAAAGATTTAAGCTCCAGTGCATATTCCTCCAGATGCGGGATACCCATAAAATTGGTACTCGAACCAAGTGCTATGACAAGATAATCATACGGAAGTTTTTTTTCATCCTCCAAAGATACAAAGCGCGCTTTAAAGTCTACTGACGTCACTCTCCCATGCGTAAATGCTACTGACGTACCCTGCACTATATCTTTAAATAAAATAGCGGATGAGGCCCGCAATTTTACAAAATCGTTTCTGTCTTCTTCCGGACTGTTACCAGTAAACGCTGTGGCAATCTCATAATAGTCTGCGGGGTAGGCATGAAATTCATTTTTATCAACAAGTGTAATAGAGAGGTTGGGAATCTTTTTTTTGGCGAGCGTGAGCGCTGTAATAACACCACCAAACCCCCCACCAAGAATTATCACTCGTTTTTCTTTCTTCGGATCCATTACTGGTTAGTATAGCTGGAATAATAAAAAACGAGAACCACATTTGACACCAAGAGATTTGGACGATATAAGTCATGCGGGAGGTCTTTTTATGAATACACCTGAATCAAGAGGACGCGGTGATTTTAGCCAAGTACGAGATGCATACGATCAAGGCAGGCATACGCTTCCTACACGTGCATTTGATATTTTGGAAATGTATACCCCTCCTCATCCAAATGCTCTAACACTTGACCTAGGATGTGGCACCGGCATCTCAAGTCGTCAACTCGCAAGCTCCAGCAGAAAAGTGCTTGGGTATGACAATAGTATACCTATGTTAGAACTGGCCCGCATACAGCCGAGCGATGGGATCACATATGTCGCTGGTGATGCGAACAATCTACCATTCAAGGAATCTTCATTTGGTGTAGTCACCGCATTTCGTTCATTACACTGGTTCGCAAATCTAGAAGCGATCAATGGCATACATCGCGTGCTCAAAAAAGACGGTCCATTTTTTGCACTCACCACATATGGGACTGGGGACTTCTCTCCAGCGACATATCGATCACTCCTTGCACCATATATCAAGAAAATGCCAATGGATTGGAGAACTGAGTTACACCAACTCTATGAGAGGGTCATCTCCGAAAGCATATTTGATAGCATGTATCGCGAGGAATTTGAAACGGTAGAAACATACAGTCTCGAGCAAGCTCTATCGTATTTCCAATCCACGTCTATCTGGAGTCTTGTGCCAGCCTGCGATCAAGAACAAGCAAGAATAGCCATTCGCACGTTTCTGGAAAGCAAAATAACACAGGGCAAAATACAAAGGCCGATCAAGGTGTTTGTATTTATTGCCACAAAATAAACAAAGTAGCGTAAGCTACTTTTTTGTTTTCCCACCGGCCCCTCATTTGCTTAATTTTTATGAGCCGCCTCTTGGACCTGTCTACCGATGGGCAGGTTTGAACCGACAACCTACTGTTTATTTACTTCACTGCTTTAAGTGTCTTTATGACTTCACTCGAACTTACTTTATCAAAAATTTGTGAATGATGAAAGCCCCGCCACCGCCTCGCTTCACTCGGTAACCCCAAAAAGAAAAAATGTTCCTTGTTCTTTTGATTTTCGCGCGGGCGGATTTTTTCTAAAATGGAAAGGACATTTTTCTTTTTGGGGTTCTGCCCTCCAAG
>CAYGFT010000035.1:0-9990 GCA_964349275.1 uncultured Candidatus Saccharibacteria bacterium | reverse complement strand
GTGCCACTCTCTGATGTGGCGCATACGCTTGGAGAGATCTTGACGTATATAGAAACGGCACTCCACTCGAGTTCGTTCGAGGCACTTCGTACGCAAATCTTGGATCTCAAACAGCATACGCAAAAATATTTACAAAAGATATCCGATCCCGCCGATATGCACGAGGAGGTCAACGAAAATATGGGCGAGCTTGAGGCCGAACAGCAAAAAATAAAGACGCTTATCCAGGGACTTGAGGGCGAGCGCAAAACTCTGGCAGAAAAACGTGTCGAACTGGAAGCATCCTATGGCGAGGCACAAGGGGTCTATCGCGTTTCCGGTGAGCGATTGCGTAGTGCTGAGGAGGCACAGAACCGTACCAAAGACGCTATACGTGCGCTTGCCGTAGATGCCGAGCGCATCAAGATCCGTGCCGCCGAACTTGGCGAACAGGAGACGGATGCGGTACGGTTTTTGGGGGATACACCGGTGCTGGATATGGCGCATCCATTTGCGGTAGGCGAGCGTGAAGAACTCCGGCGAAAAATCGACCGCTTAAAGATTAAGCTTGAAGAGATTGGTGGTATCGATGAGTCGGTGCTCAAAGAATACAACGAAATCGCCGAACGTGAGGCGTTTTTGGCGGGTGAGCTCAAAGACCTTGAGGGTACGGCAGTGAGTCTGCGCTCACTCATGGGTGAGCTCCAGCAAAATTTGGAGCGGGAGTTTGTGCAAGGTGTGGAGCATATCAATGATGAGTTTTCTAAACTATTCACCACGATGTTTGGCGGTGGTGATGCACGTCTCAAGATGGTTGAGGCTCAAAAGCGCAAGGCAAAAGACACTGAGGCATCCGATGAAGATGAAGATGAAGAGCTAGAGGATGTGGAGTCGGGCGTGGATATTGCGGTGGATCTCCCGCGTAAACGGGTCAAAAATCTTGATATGCTCTCGGGAGGCGAGCGGGCGCTTACCTCTATTGCACTTTTGTTTGCCATGTCCGCCGTCAATCCGCCGCCATTTTTGGTGCTCGACGAGACAGATGCCGCGCTGGACGAGGCCAATTCCCAGCGCTATGGGGCGATGCTCAAAGATTTGAGTAAAAAAGCCCAGCTGGTGGTGATTACCCATAATCGCCAGACCATGAAGGAGGCGGGGGTCCTCTATGGTGTCACTATGGGGGCTGACGGGGTATCAAAGCTTCTCTCTATTAAGTTTGAGGAGGCCGCAGAGGTGGCTTCCCGGTAGGGGGGTTGATTTTGTAGCCAAAAGCCTGTAGTATTACACGCATGTTAATTATCCGTCTCCAACGCGTAGGACGAACCAATGACCCGAGCTTTCGGGTGGTTTTGACCGATGCTCGTCGAGCTCCCCAGAGTGGTGGCTTTTTGGAGATCGTCGGATCTTACAATGCGCGCCAAGGTAAGCCTGAACTCAAAGAAGATCGCATCAAATACTGGATGTCCCAAGGAGCCAAGGTGTCTGATACCGTACACAATCTCTTGGTAGTACAAAAAATTATCCCGGGTCCCAAGCGTGGTGCCTCACCGGTTACCAAACCCAAGACTGTCGTAGCAGAAGAGCCTATGACTGCTCCCACAGAGACCCCCACAGCTGAACCAGCGCCGGCGGTATAGTTTTTCTCCTATGCTTTGCTTTATCCCCAAGTATACAGGGGATTGTTTTTTTGAGTAATTATTATATAATCTCTATATCTGGGGCGTATTCTTTTTAGTGAATAGACGCCGACCAGAGGAAGGTCGAGAGTGCGTTACGAAAAGATTTAATACTGAAAATCACACATGAACGCAGATCAGGAATTTCTTGAATACGTAGTAAAGTCGCTCGTAGACAATCCATCAGCAGTACGCGTTGACCGCAAGGTTGATGAGATGGGGGTGTTACTCACCTTGCACGTGGATCCGGCCAATATGGGCCAGATTATCGGTCGCAATGGCAATACCGCTAAAGCCATCCGCACCCTGCTTCGCGTCGTAGGTATGAAAAACAATGCCCGCGTCAACCTCAAGATCGAGGAGCCGGAGGGCGGTATGCGCTCGTCCGAGCCGAGAATGAAAAATGTCGACGAGGTAGTGGATGATTTGAATCTGTAATCAAATTTTGTGAGATAATGATCCTGCTTTGGCGGGACTCTCATAATCGCCAAAACCGCTTGCCGCAAGGTCGGCGGTTTTTGGTTCCTGGGGATGGGTAAAGCCTAGGGTCTGCTGAATCATAACCTCTGACTATTGACAAATATATACTAAAGATGTACAATAGCAAAAGAAAAATCGAAGGGGGTATACATAATGTATAGAGTCGTTAGTCTTCTTGCTTGCAGTTTCGCACTCATTTGTGGCATTTTAGTGAGCTGTGGCCAGGGCCAGAAACACTCTCCCGAAAAAGCTCTCGCAGAGAAAATAGAATTCGTGTCCAGGGAAGCTTGGGTGCATGAAAAAGGAGAGGGGGTCGTCCGGGGATTCATCGATATCCCAAACGCCTCTATAACCCATGTCCTTGTGGAAAATGGGGACAGGTTAGTGATTAGGGTGACAGTCGGTAAAGAGCGTGCAAAAGCCCTAAAAGAAGGTGATAGGGTAGTGCTTTTCTCGCTTGAGTACTGGCAACATATGGGTAGTGCTCCTGTAGTATTTTCTATCCACTAGACCCCGATCTTTGGTCGCACAGAAGATGGTTTATCCCAGCCCTGCTTATGCAAATAAGTAGGGTTTATTTTAAATTTTACGTTGTTCTTTTGCTTTTTTCGTTACGGATTTTTAATTTATTGGTTATCAGAATTTAGGCTTTGGAATTTTTAAACCTTACACCTATTCCCTTATACCTTTCATCCCACTTACTACTCGGCCATCTTCCCATTTTCCTAGTTTCATCTTAAGCTTCTTGTACTACCTACTACCAACTATCTCCTAACCAATGCGCTTCGATATCATCACTGTATTCCCGCAGATATTTGACTCCTACTTCGGGGAGTCTATTTTGAAGCGCGCGATTATGGACAAAAAGATCACTATATCTGCACATAACCTGCGCGATTTTGTGCATGACAAGCACAAGACCGTAGATGCCAAACCCTATGGTGGGGGAGCGGGGATGGTCCTAAAAGCAGAACCAATATTGAAAACAGTAGGTACGCTACTTAAGAACAAGAGGAAACACCTATGGACATCGGATGTCCATATAATTATTCTTTCTGCTAAGGGTAAGCAGTTTACCCAAAAAATGGCGTATGGTTGGGCAAAGAAGTATGACCGTATAGTGATGATAAGTGGCAGATACGAGGGGATAGATGAGCGCGTCAAAAAAATACTCAAAGCGGAAGAGATTTCTATCGGGCCCTATGTGCTGACTGATGGGGATGTGGCGGCGATGACCATAGTATCAGCTGTGGCGCGTCTCGTGCCGGGTGTGATTAAGCTCGAGTCTCTTCAAGAAGAATCTCACTGGAATCTTTTGCTCAGAAAGGAAAAAACCGCACCCGAGGAGTCGGGGCTTGAGTATCCGCACTACACACGGCCGGAGGTGCTCGAGTACAAAGGCAAAAAATATAAAGTCCCGAAGGTGCTCCTCTCGGGCAACCACAAAGAGATAGAAAAGTGGAGAAATGAGCAGAGATAAGTTCCAATCTCCCCGGATCGTCACAACGATACCGGGGCAAATATTTTTTTTGAAGAAACGCACCTTTACTTTTTGGTGTTGATATGGTAGGAGTATACCGGACACAGAAGAGTTTTTTGACAACAACCCCAAACCGAAAGGAGCAGAGATGTTTAGGAAAGTATTGTCGGCAATGGTTATTCTCTCATTTTTTGGTGTTGCTACATCCAATGCTTTTGCACAGATGGGATGGAGTAATGGATGGACGACAACCAAACCAAATAAAAACTACAAAAGAGAGGCGCCAATTACAGATCCCATCATTGTACCCAAGGGAGAGGTAGATCCATTACATGGTCCAGGGGGTGCAAGTTTTATCGGTATCTTAAATCCTAAAGATCAGAATGTGAGCGGGAAAGTGGTGCATAGTATTGTTGCCGGACCATTTAGAGAGAGGACGGTATTCGAGACCAACATAATTGCTAATCGCGGCCGTCTAGAATCTGCAAAATCAACTCTCTTTGAATCTGCCGCGTCAGAAGTACAAGTTGTGTTTTCAGGATGGATTGCCGGCAGTTATCCAATTGTGAATCCAAATACTGATGACTGGAATCGTAAACCAAATGTTGTAATCAGAAAGACATTCACAAGTTGGGAGGCGAATGGCGTATGGAGAGAAGAATTATTCAAGTTTATTCTTGACAGGGACTTGAGTTATGTTTGCGTGTCTATTGCCGGGATAAATCATAAAAACGCTTCTTATGTGGCATTCGTTGCCAAAATAAACACGAGAGAGGCGAATGATGAGGGTTTCCCGCAAAATACTCCGATAGATAGAGCCGTTTCCTCTACGGTAGTGGAGCCATTCTCTGAGGAATTTGACAGGGACTTTGATGTAAATAATTGGGAACGTTTGAGAGACGGATTATACCTTTCAGACGGCGCAATGGTAATGAGACACGGAGCATTCGCTGTATCACAGTGGATGCGTGTTCCTGATGATGTGACCATAGAAATAGAGCGCGATGTTTTAGTTGAGGCAACTATAGATCACGTAAAGCTATCCATAGGGTACACGGGGGTTCCTCCTTTTGGCATGATCTATGGAAGTGGATGCGCGACATCGTTCATTGATACTATACCGCATAGCAATCCCTGCGACAGTACCGCTATCTCATTTCCTAATGATGTGTGGATACATGAGCGGATAACATACAATCCGGGCACAGGCATCTTTGTGTACTATAAAGATGGTGTGGAAATGGTGAGAAGATCTGTCGGTGTGCCGATGGATGGAGAGGTAAGCGGTACGCCAACAGGAACCCCGCGGCCTTCGGTAAGTATTTTTATGCACTCAGGAAAACCTTGGCATATAAACAATCAGCTAATTGGATTTTTAAGTACCGTCACTAAATGACAGATAGGTACTCACATGACTGCTCAATCGAGCAGTCTTTTTATTACATACGTATAATCCATAAACCTTTGAGTTCATCCACTTACCACTTATTCTTCTCCACGATATACTGAATGCATGATACACGCAGGAGTTGGACTGGGGAAAAATTTGACCAATCACCGACTTGCCGCACAAGATGCAACGCGTGAAGCGCTTGAGAGTATTCCTGTAGTAAAGCCTGATATCGCATTTGTCTTTGCTTCTATCGTCTACACACAAGAGGATGTACTTGCAGGAGTAGTTGACATGCTTCCTCCGGGTGTTCCGGTACTCGGTGGTTCCTCGGCAGGGGAGATTACCTCTGTAGCTACCGTGTTTGATGCGGTGGTGGTGCTCATCGTTGCTTCGGATAGTGTGCAGTTTACCCCCGCGTATAGTAAGGGAGTTGCCAAAGATAGTTTTGGCGCGGGCGCCACACTCGCGGAATCTATTAAAAAAAAGAGCCCATCCGACCCGCAGCTCCTCATCTCTATACCGGATGGCATTACGGGAGATGGATCAGCCATCATAGCAGGGTTCCAATCGGTGCTCGGTGCAGATTTTCCAATTATTGGTGGTTCTTCAGGGGACGACTACCAGTTTAAAAAAACATTTGAATATTTTAATGGCAAAGTGCTCACAGATTCTATCGTGGGAGTCGGTATCTCGGGCAAATTTTCCTACGGGTTTGGTATCCGTCATGGTTGGGAGCCGGTAGGGCTTCCTATGCGAGTTACTCGCGCCACAGGTACCTTGCTCCAAGAGGTGGATCACCGCCCGGCACTTGAGATCTACCAAAAATATTTTGGGCGCGAAGCGATGGAGTTGATACGTGAGCCGCTGGCGCGCATGACCTACACCTACCCCTTGGGCCTTGCGGTAGAGGGGTCGGACGAGCTTCTGATTCGAGATCCACTGTTTGCCAATCAAAAAGGGGAGATTACCATGGCCGCCGCCATACCGGAAGGCGCCATGATTCGCCTTATGGTGGGAGATCGTGAGCGGGCGCTCGAGGCTACTAAAATCGCGGCGCACACCGCACTTGAGGCTCTCGAGGGAGCTACACCGCGGTTGATATTTGTATTTAACTGCATGGCACGTAATAAATTACTTGGTATTCGTTGCAACGAAGAAAATCAAATCGTACAGGATGCTATCGGGCGAGGCGTTCCCATGTTTGGATTTTATACCTATGGAGAGCAAGGGCCACTTTTGGGTAAAAAAAATACCCCAGCATATTTTCATAATGAAACGATGACGTTACTGGTGTTAGGCGAATAACCCGATGCACATAGTACGGCAAAAAAAAATATTCCACGGTAATCTCGCGTTATTTCTCCTTGTCTGGCTTGGGATTACCGGATATACGCTCTTGGCAATTTTGCGGCAAAGTCTCCGGTATGATCAGCTGATGTTCTGGGGATTTTTGGTTGTGCTTGATGTATTGGCATTACCGCTTCTGGTGCTTTGGTATCGAGAAGGAGCAAAAACCATCCGCCACAAGGCCTCGGTGCTGGTGATGGCAGTGCTATTTGTCTTTTACTGGGGATTTGCCACCATTCATTCTTTTTTGTCTTTGCATACCAATACGCTTCAGCTTCGATGGCTGGCGTTTGCCTATATCTGGGAGGTGGTGCTCGTGGGAGCCATGGTTACGTATTTTGTGGTTCTTAGTTTGCGATTCATTGATCGGTTCGTCTCGCATGCCTCGACTGTCTCTAATCCGGCCGTGCTTCACGCACGTATTGCCCTGGCACCGCTCCGTGCAAGTACCATCTACGTACTCGTCGTGGTATTTGGTTACGCAATCGGCTCGTTTCAGCTTCTGTATTTTGCGGAGTTCCCGATGACAGAGATTGTAAAAAATATCATGAATGGTACGGTGGCCGCCATACTTTCTTCGTTTGTGGTGTTTTTCTTTTTGGAGCGTATCGTCTCGCCGGCTCTGGAACAAAGCGGTAAACTCTTGGCAACAGAATCAATACTACGACATCGGCGGATCTCGCTGTTTAAAAAAATCTACGCTACTTCAGGAGCTCTTGCACTTGTGGGAGTTGGATTTTTTGGCACTACGGCGTATGGGCGTAGTCAGGTGGTTTTAGAGGAGGCGCTCAAGCGGCAAATCTGGCAGAGTTTGATTATCTCTAAGGCAAATTTTGTCCAGTCGGGAGACCTTGGGGACCGTAATTTTGAAAAAGCACTCTATGGAGACTCAGGCGGAGTATTCCTGCTCACTCGTCCGACCGAGATAGAGACATTCCATATACCCGAGTCCCTGGAGTATCTCATGGGATCACGTGCCTTTGATATGGGTGCGGCTGAACGTATTACGGTAGACCGTAGAGGAGTGACTAAGGTGATTGGTGTTTTGCCGGTGGATGGTCTGCATGCGCTTGCCGCGGTAATGTTTGTGGGGGATTACGATGCCGAACTCACTCGGCTCATCCTCTATTATATCTGGGTATTTGTGATGCTGGTTGCGGTAGTGGCAATTGTAGGTACGTTATTTGCGCGTTCAATTACGGGTCCTATCCGTCAGATTCAGGTCGGAGCAGTACGTATGGGTAAGGGAGATTTTTCTGTACCGATGACCGTGTATACCAATGATGAGCTGGAAGATTTGAGTACTGCACTCAACGAAACTTCACATCAACTCAAACAATCATACGGGCGTCTAGAAGATGAAGTTGCCGCGCGTACCGAAGAGATTATAAAAATAAACAAAGAGCAGGAGGGACAGATTCGCGAGCTCGATGAGGCGTCCAAGCGTCTCGTGCGGCGGGACTTTGAACTGCAAAAAGCCAATGAAAAATTGCGGGAGATGGATGAGGCTAAAAGCCAATTTGTCTCTATTGCGGCGCATCAGCTACGTACCCCGCTCTCGGCTATTAAATGGACGTTGAGCATGCTTTCCAATAATGATTTTGGCGCGCTCAATAATGACCAGCGTCTGGCATCCGGTCGGGCGCTTGAGTCGGTAGAGCGCATGGTAGTGCTTGTGGGGGATCTTTTGAATGTGGCGCGCATCGAGGCGGGACAGCTATTCTATAAGTTCGAGCCGGTGGATATTGAGTCGGTGGTCGAGGCTATTACACAAGAGATTACGGCAAAAGGCAGAGAGAAGAACTTGGATATTGTATTTACCCGATCGCGAAAAAAATTACCACCAGTGTGGGCAGATCGCGAAAAAATTGCGCTTGCTATCCAGAGTATTGCTGAAAATGCTGTGCGGTATACTCCTTCTGGAGGCAAGATCCGGATCAAGGTTGCTCCGCACGGGACGGCAGAGTGCGAGATTATAGTTGCAGATAATGGCATCGGTATTCCCGATCACCAGCAGGCGCTTTTGTTTCAGAAATTTTTCCGTGCCAATAATGCCCATACCCAGGCACAGGAGGGGACTGGTCTTGGGCTCTATATTGCTATGCGTATAGTTCAGGCTCATAGTGGCACGATACTTGTCGAGTCAAAGGAAAAAAAGGGAAGCATATTTACGGTAGTATTGCCATTTCTTGTGGCAGATAAAAAGGCGTAGTATTATCTTTATATGGAGATAAATAGTAAGACGGTGCTCGTGGTGGAGGATGATTTATTTTTGCGCGACATCCTATGCCAAAAATTGCTCAAAAACGGGTTTGGAATAGAGGGTGCGATTGATTCGGAGGCGGCGTTTAAGATTCTTGAAGAAAAGGCGGTTGACCTTATTATTCTCGATCTCCTGCTCCCCGGCATGAGTGGCCAGGAGATACTCAAAAAAATTAAAACCAATTCACGGTGGCAGGATATCCCGGTCATTATTGCCTCCAATCTCGATAGCGCCGAGGAGAAGCAGAATTGCATGCATTTGGGAGCCACAGAGTACATGATAAAAGCACAGCATACGCCGGATGAGATTGTTGCACAGGCACATCGGATACTAACCGAAGAAAAGAAATAGTCTGCATTCAAAAAAGCTTTTAAAACAGGCTCGAAAAGCCTGTTTTTTTGTGAGAAAGAGCCTCATCCCCCGGGTGTTGACATAGTATCTTGTGGCGCGTAGAATAGAGTTTGTAGCTTTGGATAGGACGTTGAAAAATAAGCACACTATGCAAGTTGTTAGGAGCTAGAAACAAAAAACGGGAATTTTTTCTATTGTCCCGTATACTATAGGGCAATGGCCTTCGGGTCGTTGTCTTTTATAAGAGTTTGATCCTGGCTCAGGACGAACGCTGGCGGCGTGGATAAGGCATGCAAGTCGTACGGATCTTATTTGCGATTACATCAAGAATAAGATTAGTGGCGAACGGGGTAGTAACACGTGGGTACTTCCCCTGAAGACGGGAATAATTCATCGAAAGGTGGACTAATACCCGATGGTCCCGAAAGGGTAAACGGAGCAATCCGCTTCAGGAAAGGCCTGCGAGCTATCAGCTAGTTGGTAGGGTAACGGCCTACCAAGGCTATGACGGCTAGGGGGCGTGAGAGCGTGATCCCCACCAATGGTACTGCGACACGGACCATACACCTACGGGTGGCTGCAGTCGAGAATCTTCCACAATGGACGAAAGTCTGATGGAGCGACGCCGCGTGCAGGAAGAAGTCCTTCGGGACGTAAACTGCTTTTAGTAGGGAAGAAGTTATTGACGGTACCTACTGAATAAGGACCTGCTAATCTCGTGCCAGCAGCCGCGGTAATACGAGAGGTCCAAGCGTTATCCGGATTTACTGGGCGTAAAGGGTGCGTAGGAGGATGTGTTAGTCTTCTGTTAAAGCCTGATGCTTAACATCAGAACTGCGGAGGAAACGGCACAACTTGGAGGATGCCAGAGGCAAATGGAACTCATGGTGTAGGGGTGAAATCCGTTGATATCATGGGGAACACCAAAGGCGAAGGCAATTTGCTGGGGCAGTCCTGACTCTGAGGCACGAAAGCGTGGGGATCAAAAAGGATTAGATACCCTTGTAGTCCACGCCCTAAA
>CAYGFT010000034.1:0-10649 GCA_964349275.1 uncultured Candidatus Saccharibacteria bacterium | reverse complement strand
TTGCGTGCATTCTTTAAGAAATAGTCATGGAAGTATTTGTTCTCCTCGATAGTTTTTGCATCGATGTTTTTAATCTGGTCGTTGTTGAGTTTCCCAAGAAAATCATTGGATTCTTGAGCGTATTGCTGAACATATGGCGCTGTTTTAGGATCATCTTTCTCTGGCGGTTTTGTAAGACCCCTAAAATCATTATTCATAATCTGCATAGCTCGGTGGAGATTACCGGTAGCGGCGGCAACATCCTTGTGGAGGTCATAACGTCGCATAAGGTCCGCAAATGCAAGCTGTTTTTCAGGAGACATTTGCTTGATAAACTCGCGCTTTTTCTTGTCATTGAGGCTATCAAAGAATTCACGCTGTCCGGGGGCGGAGAGTGTTTGGTGCATAGCGGCTTGCTGTGCCGAAGAAAGATTGGCAAGACGTTTTGCTTCATTCTTCGCAACATCCTTTCTCTCTTGCGTAGCTGCGGCGATCGGACGCAAAACGTTACGCAACACGGGGATACTGCCAATACGTTGTGCAGCTCTTGTGTTTAAGAATGCTCCTGCGGCACTTCCCGCTCCTCGTGCCGCATAGCCACCAGCAAGACCCGCAGCTCCAACCGCGCCAACAGTACCATAGCGAAGTCCTCTACCAAGATATCCACGTGCTCTGCCACGGAGCTTGTTGCCGTATCCCATAACGGCGGATGCTCCATAGATGCCCATTTTGCGTGCCACAATGAGCGATCCCATAAGGAGACAGATCATGGTGATAGTCGCAAATGCGAGTCCTTGGTTGCTTGCCTGGTTGCCCTGGAAATTGATGTTTCTTAGCTCATAGCCAAATGATATGGCTATATAGAGCATAAAGGTCGAGGCTGGGAAGAAAAATGACCAGCTAAATAGGCTATGCCACCACTCGTTTGCATATTTTTGGGTAGCAGGAAGTACCGAGAAGAGAAACCCAAGAGGAGCGAGGATAAAGACGATCATAAGGGCGACGGTACGGATAATGAAGAGTATCGAAAGCGCCAAAAACACAAACATAACGAGGATTTGGAAGATAAATATCATCGTCACGTAAAACATCTCGTTCACTAGTGGATCAAGCGGATTTGCTGCAGAGGGGTTGAGGGGGACTATACCACTTCCCGCAGCAAATCCTATATTTTGATTTGCTACAGCGGAAAGTGTGCCAGGTGCCACACTAAATGGAACGGTAGTTTTTGGTGGAGCACCTGTTCCTTGAGATCTCATTTTGCTAATCTCTAAAACAGCGGCGATCTTGTCGCTAACCGGGTGGATCTTGGAGACAAAGGTGATACCAAGAACATTGGAGGCATCCACCACTACTTGCGCGATAACGAGGCTAAAGTTAATAAGAATCGCCGCAATGATGAGTTTTGCGAGTAAGGCTTTGGCGCCATATTTTTCAATACGGAGGATGGTAGCGATAGCAATGGTAAGCAGGAAGAAGATAAAGAAGACATTAGCTACGTCGCGACTGATGCGCCAGCCAGTCTCTATAGCACCAATGCCTTGCAGGGGCGCCATGGCGATATTAATGGCGGCATCCATCATGCCTCCTGCCCAGGCGACTGCATACACGAGATAGGAGTTGATAAAGTTTACTATGCCTACAATGTTTTCCAGTACAGACGGCACAGCCCAAGTAACTAGAGATCCTAGTATACCAGCAGGGGACTTGGCGGCCCGCTCAACTGCTGTTACATTAGTGCATTGCGCATAATCGACTTCTTGGCACGTACCTCCGGTACAACTTGCGCAAGTCGTTGCTCCGGCTGCATTACACTCAACCTTAGAGTCTCGTACACAAGCCCATCGGGTTTCGGCGTTTGCAGAATGGGTAAGCGCTGGCAGGAAAGAGGCGGCCAAAACCAAACCGGCGATTGCGGCTATTTTTGTAAGATATGTGATTTTGAAGATAGGCTTCATGATTTGGTTTTGGATTTTTCTGATTCTTAAGAATCTTGAGTTATGAAACGGGAGGTACCGATCATACTGGTGGTGGTGGAGGCGGGTCGTCAGGTGGTGGTGGGACGATCTCGCCGTTACCATTAATGTCCTCGCTAGTATCTATAGAGTCGGTGCAGTCTTGGTCGAAAGGGTAGTCGGTGGATCCATCGCCGTCATTGTCTATGCCATCACCGCATTGCGCAAGAGATGGCGGTGGTGTTAGGGGGTCGGGCACATAAGACCCCCCAAGGAGGCCACCGGATCCCTGCATGGCTCTTGTGAAAAGCGCTTGTAGAGCGGCCATAATAATCTCTGAAATTTCATCAGCACTATACAATCCCGAGAAGTCTGACTGTACAAGGCCTTCGAGCTCTGTTTTAACGGCTGAGCCGATAGTCTCTTTAAGGGTTCGTACGCATTCTCTGCCTGGCGGGGTGCCGTCTGGTGAGGGTGGTCCCTGGAATTCTCGGTATTCCAGACAAATAGTGCTCGCAATAAACCCGGCGCCGGTCTGGAAGTCATTTCGATTTTCCCCCACGTTTCTTAGCTCGCGTTCCTCTTTTTCCATGCGAGCCAAAGACAGGAGCCCGTAGGGGTTGTTGGCGTAGAGAGCGGTCTCTACCCAGGCTTCCCAACCACCATTTTCAAAGTCTTGGTAAAAATCCTCCACATTAGCCACGATATCTGAGACGGTGCAACGGGCTTTGTACCCAAATGAGTTGGCTGATGGATAACGTGGGAGTCCTAAGGCTACGAGGCGATAAATATCGGCGCGAAATGGTGTACAGAGAAAATTGTAGGTTTCGGGCGAGACGTATTCTTTGAGAAATATGCCCGAGGCCTGGTCTGCTGCATCTAGCATGAATTTGTCAAAATCAGTCACAAACAGCGGTCCGTCACCTCTAAAAGAGTCACCGGTTCGAATCCAACTGATAACAGACGCAATAAGCGCATTAATAATCGGCTTGAGAAGGGCGGTTCGCAAAAATGTATCAAGCCCGTACTCTTTGAGATTGTTTCGCAAGTCATCTACAGGGACAACGGCATGGGTGGGTCGTGGCAGGGCGAGGGAACCAAAGGAAGCAGAGAGCACTGCTGTGAGTAGAAGTATGGATATGGATTTTTTGAAAACGTTCCGTTTCATATAAACTGGGGGGGTGTATGATTTTGTTATCGTATTTTTTGCATAGCAGTAGCTATGTCGCTTTCTGCCTGCTGGAAGCGGTTCACAAACACCAGGGCCATTACTGGATCATGCATATCCTGAAAATTAGCAAGATTGGTGATAGCGTTTTTGACCGTATATAAAGTATTTAAAAGGTCTACATATGCCCCAACATAGCGCGCAGGGACGGTCTGTTTGAGGAGTTGCTGTTCGGTGTCGGTATAAGCTTGTATATAGGGAGTAAACATTGCATAAGAGCTATTGTCGCCGATAGAGACGGTGGGGTATTTTTGGAAGAGGGCGGCTATGATAGTATCGGTGTTTTTTAGGAATGCTTGATCCGATACACTCCCTTCACTAGCGATCTTTATGGATTTTTCGTCAAAATGACGCTCTTTTGTGTTCGTGATTTTGTAAACCTCATTTACTAAAGGCTCGAACATTTTTTCTATGCTACGACTATCCAGGGTTGCCCCAGCTTTTTTTTGGGCGAAATACCCTTTGGCTATATGCTCGCCAATCAAGGTGGTCAGAGATGGTTGTTGCTCAGCTGTAGTGTTGCCTGGTGTCACAAGACCTCGGTCCGCACTGGTCGGTATAGCGCGGCGTAAGGCGTCGTCGGGCCCCTGTTTTAAGGGGTCGCGATCAGTGAGAGCCTCCTCCCCATCTTGCGTGCCATCCCCATCGGTATCTGCTTTGTTTGGGTCTGTTTTCCAAAGAGCCTCCTCCCAATCTTTTAGGTTGTCATTATCGGAATCCTTGGTCACTTTTTCTAGACCGGGGTCAACTTCTGGCGTAGCCTCATAGGTCAAGGGTTTTGTAGATTGTATGCCCATTTGGGTATACAAAAAAATCCCGCCGCCTACGATTAGGGAGAAAAAAATTACAAACATCCATCGCGGTGGAACGATATTTCTCATTTTTTGTTGCAGGTAAAATATATCCTAGGATCTCAAACGTTTACAATGCCTAGAGCGATTATACCACTTATTAACAAGTTTTTTGTTTTTCTGTATTGTGGATAACCACCCTCTCTCTAGTACGCCTTAGTAGAGAATAGGTTCTTTATGGTGCTATGCCAAATGATAGATTTGCTTCCGGTGGCTTGTAATATATGAGATATGCGAACATATATATTTCTATTCTTTGTTTGAGGTGCTAAAATAGTAAAAAGATACGTGGAGAGATCAGGCGCTCCTATTTTTATGAACATGCAGTCTAAAAAATATGTAATCGCACTCGTTACCCTTGGTTTTTTTGCGACGATAGGGATATTATACGTGCTTTGGGCGCCCGTGTTGTCAGAGAAAGTACCCAGTCTTTCTGGTAAAGATAGTGGCTACCGCTCCCCGATTGAAGATGCCGTTCATGTACCCGTAGATCCTGGAAAGTCTCTGGCCATAGAGCCAAAAACTTCTTCTGATAACAATGCCTCTGGGGGGGGTCTTTCGCAATATCCTCAAGACCCTACAGAAGAAGGTGGTCAAAATGGAGGCGTTGTTCCTGCGCCGCCTCAAGATAAAGCTGTTAAAACCTCGCCGGCGATTTCCGAAGAGGAGATGTTTGTGAAGTTGTGGCCTCCTGGTTACCAAGAGTTTATTCTTACTACCCAACAAATGATGGCGCGGGATTCTTTCCCCAACTCTTTTTCCGTAAAGAAAGTTTCTAAGGATAGTGAAGTGTATGCCGCGCTGGAAGAAATTTTAGAGTATGCATTGTCAAAAGGCTGGGTACCCAAGGAGGACGCAGAGAATTTGCGCAAGGGTATCCGTGAAGAACTCCCAAGACTCATAAACCAAGAGCGCGAGGTCTTGCGTAGCACAGGAGCATTTTCGGCAGATGTTGTCCCTGGCAGGCAACGGTTCCTATTTTTGCCAGTTGCCAAAGATGGACTAATATCTACCCTTGTCGATGGTCTTAAATATGTATTTTCAGCACGTACGGCATATGCTAGTTGGGTTACAACAGGAGATTGCTATAAAGACGATGCCCCAGGGTACCCGGTCATGGGGTTTAATGCATGGGACTTTTGCTGTAATTGTGGCTTGTATTGCATTGCATACTACTGTGAATTTGTTCCCGACTGTGGGCCGCATTCAGTATCATGCAATGTTCCCTTAGGGTGTCTCAATTTAATTTGTCAGGGTTGGCCCAATGCTATCTGGGATGCGGTGTATTATCCGGGCACGGGTATATGTGGGTGTGGGTAGGGGCTGTTTTTGGTATTTGCTCCCAATTTACCTACCTATGACTGATCTTGTGATCGGGAAAAATTCTCTAGAGCCGAAATTTTTTGTTTTGAAAACGATTTTTCGCTGGCTTATCTAGTACTATAGGGAGCTTCTTTGCAATCTCGTGTGTTATTTTTTGTGCAATATTGCCCAGTCTTCTAAAGAGAGCTCTTGGGGGCGTTTGGTGCCATATATGGTCTCGATACCCAAAGATTTGCGGAGCATTTTGCGTTTTTGGGAAAACGCACGCCGCGCCGTCTCAAAAAATATTTCAGGAGGCAAACGATATTTTTTAAAATACGCATCCGATATAGCCTCAATTTTTAAAATAGCAGAGTCTACTTTGGGTGGTGGGGTGAAGTTCCCTTTGGGTACGCGTGCCACGAGACGTGCTTTGCCGTAGGCTTGTACCGAGAGCGCCAAAAGACTCATATCGGGTGGGGTGGCGATGATTCGCTCGGCAACCTCTTTTTGTACCATGAGCACCATAAGACTTGGTTTTTCTTTTATATCTTCCAAAAAAAGGCGTAAAATCTGCGAGGTAATATAGTAGGGAATATTGGCGACGATTTTATAATGCCGAGGGAGTTTTAACTCGCTCTGTTTGTTTTGGATTTTAAGTACGTCTCCCTCGATGATTCGGAGATTCTTTGTGCTTACAAAACGTTCCTGGAGCTCTCTTACAAGACGCGGGTCCTTTTCTATGGCAATTACTTTTTTGACGCGACGTAGAAGCTCAAGTGTGAGCACTCCCGCGCCGGGGCCAATCTCAAGCACGGTGTCAGATGCACGAAGGTCCGCGGCAGTAAGTATTTTTTGGATGATGCCGGGCGAGGTCAAAAAATGTTGCCCCATGATACGTCCGAGCGGTCGGACGTATGGTGTGTTATTCGAGCTCATAGGATATGTATTCATCTACATCTAAATCTACGGGTTCTGCAAGGAGGTGCTCGGGGATATCGCGCAAAAACCGCGAAGGATCATTCCACATCTTCTCTCCATAGAGAGAGCGGGTGCGGGCAAACGAAAGATAGAGGCGCTCTTTGGCGCGAGTAAGCGCTACGTAGCATAGTCGGCGCTCCTCCTCGAGTCCTTTCGGGTCGCCCAGACTCAAACTATGCGGGAATATCCCCTCTTCCAAGCCGACCACAAATACCGATCTAAACTCAAGACCTTTAGCGGCGTGTACCGTCATCATGTGTACCGCTTCTTGCGAGGTGTCTACAAGGTCTGCATCTGATATAAGCGCTACATCTTCCAAAAACTTTTGTGTGCCCATAGGAGCTTCCTCTTTGTCATACCCTTCGGTCACGGTAAAAAGTTCTTGAACGTTCGCCCAGCGATCCTCTCCCTCGGGTGTGCCGTCTCGGACGTGGGACTCATATCCGGTCACCTTAAGAATGCTACGGATAAAATCAGTCGTCTGATCTTTAGCGAGAGACATGCGGATAGTATCTAGAATACGCTTGAATGGAGCGATTTTTGTGAGCTCTTTGTCGTTGAGCGGGGGTGTCCCCGACACATATTTGTCGGCAACGGTTTTTCCTATGCCACGGGTTGGCGTGTTGATGATGCGTTTGAGACTTATAAAATCATCGGGATTTGCGGCAAGACGGGCATAAGCCAGAACGTCGCGAATTTCTTTTCGATCATAGAACCGTACGCCACCGAGGAGGCGATAGGGAATCCCTCGTTTGATGAGGGCCTCTTCTACTGCGCGGGATTGTGCGTTCGTGCGATAGAGTATTGCCATGTCATGGAGCGGCATGCCGGTTCGTTGGATGCGAGTGATATGGTGCACCACGGCGTCTGCCTCGCGTTTTTCATCCTCGCTTACAAATATGCGCACGAGATCCCCTGCGTCGTTGTCTGTCCAGAGGTTTTTTTCTTTGCGTTCGATATTCTTTTGGATGACCAAATTTGCCGCCTCCAAAATCGTTTTGGTGGAGCGGTAGTTTTGCTCAAGTGTAATGACTCGGGCATTGGGCCAGTCATGCTCAAAATTGAGAATGTTGCGAAAGTCCGCACCGCGCCAGCTGTAAATCGCCTGATCCGCATCCCCGACGACCGTGATGTTGCCATGTCCGGAGGCCAGAAGCTTGGTGAGGGTATATTGGACGCTATTGGTGTCTTGGTACTCGTCTACCATCATATAGCGCCATTTTTGCTGATATTTTTCAAATGCCAGCTTGTCTTTAGTGAGTAGTCGCACGGTTTTTACCAGTAAATCATCAAAATCTAGGCCATGGGCACGCGCCAGCTCGGCCTCATAGGCTTGGTAGATTTTTTTAATGGTGCCCGGATAGATTCCTCCATCCCCCGCTATCTCGTAAGATTCCGGGTCGATAAAATCATTTTTAAGCTTGGAGATAATGTGACGGATGCGGCTTGGCTGAAACTGTTTTACATCAAGCTCCATAGTTTTTACGATATTTTTTACGATAGAGACAGAGTCATCCTCGTCCAATATCGAAAAATTGTGCGGGATGCCGATCGCCTCTCCATCTGTACGCAAGATTTGCACCCCAAGGGCATGGAATGTGCCGATCCAGGGGCGCTTCCAGGTGGGCAGTGCTCGACCGTCTTGCCCTTCGAGAAACGCCGAGACGCGCTCTTGCATCTCGCGGGCGGCCTTATTGGTAAACGTCACCGCGAGAATCTCATCCGGTGAGACTCCCTGGCTGATGAGTTGTGCGATGCGGTGTACGAGAACCTTGGTCTTACCCGATCCCGCGCCCGCTATGACCAGAAGGGGCCCTTCGGTTGTGAGTACCGCCTCTTTTTGTTGTGTGTTGAGTCCGGAGAGTGTGTCCATTTCTCGAAGCATACCATGGGGAGCTCTCTTTTTTCCAAAAATAGGCTGGGGAGGCGTTTCAGGTATCCAAAAAATATGCAAATCTGGTATCCACAAGGTATACCCACCCTCGGTAGACACCTCGGATGAGGGTGGTACAATAACACCTGCGAAAGACGTATCTCTGATTTGGAAATAAAATCTTGTTTTAGTCAAGATTTTGCGGCTGGGCTCATGCCTTACCCATTAACTAGACTAGTATTAGTACACTCTCGCAGTTCAATAAAGCAAAAAAGCTTCTCCAGTGTAAGCTTTTCTCTCCCCTGACGGCTCATATAGTGCTTCTAGGTTTTTTTGCTTTGGTAGTCTTCTATCCACAGCCGGCCCATGCTGGGTTCTTTTCTTTTTTGGAAAATCTATTTTCTAGCTTTAAGGGTGAGGTGGTGGGGGCGGATAGTGTCTCCGCGAGTGTTATCCCCGCTATCTCCGAGGAGATGCCGGCGCTTGATGCTCCTACCAATAGTAATCCGGCGGCAGGCAAAAAAGACACCTCTATTAGTATTGTGGAGAACACAGCACTTATGCCTTCGGTTGGGCCGATGGGTAGTCTTGCTGATATTGACGAGGTTAAAGCTGAAAAGATCTCACTCTACACCGTACGCGAGGGCGACTCCCTGACCGCGATAGCCAAAACTTTTGGCGTCACGGTCAATACCATCCTTTGGGCCAACGACATCAAGAGCGCCAACCTCGTAAAACCGGGCGATGTCCTAGTCATCCTGCCGGTATCTGGTCTTAAATACACGGTCAAAAAGGGCGACACGCTCCAAGGCATCGCCAAAAAATATAAGGGTGCCGAAGAGGATATTCTCGCTTTCAATGGTCTTGCTGGTGGTGGCGATTTGCTAGCGGGGCTTGAGATTATCATCCCAGATGGCGAGGCCCCATCGGTGATTGCCCCCTTGTCTCCCAAGGGCTCTACGGGTGGCTCCAAGAGGCCAGATCTCAAGGGATATTTTGCCCGTCCGACCAATGGTTTGCGTACGCAGGGTATCCACGGATACAATGGTGTAGATATTGGGGCTTCTTGCGGGACCTCGGTATTTGCCTCGGCCGCAGGTACGGTGCTGGTGGCCAAGGGGTCCGGATACAACGGTGGGTATGGGCAATATGTTGTTATCGGCCATCCTAACGGTACCCAGACTCTCTATGCGCACAATTCACGGGTGATGGTATCTTCCGGTCAATACGTTAGCCAAGGGCAGATTATCGGCGCGGTGGGATCCACCGGCCGCTCGACTGGATGTCACCTTCACTTTGAGGTTCGTGGTGCGCGGAATCCGTTTTAGTCAGGGGTAAGTGTGCAGTAATAAGTTGTAAGTGAAAAACCCCTCTCTGGGGGTTTTATTTTAGAAAAATAGGTGATGCATTTCTTATCCTTGCTTGCGTGGTCTATATTGCAATGCTTCGAGAATATGTGCCTCTTCGATGCTTGGGGAGTTTGCAAGATCCGCAATGGTGCGCGATATTTTGATGATGCGGTGGTATGCCCGCGCGGAGAGATCCAGGGTGCGAGCGGCGTGCTCGAGCATTTTTGAGACATTCGGTGCGAGCGGCGCCATGGCCTGCAAGGCTTTGGCGTCCATCTCGCTATTGGTGATGATGGGGGTGCCTGTAAATCGCACCTTTTGGATGTTTCGTGCATGCTCTACTCGAGTGCGGATGGTACCCGACGCTTCTCCTGTGGGAGTGGTGGAGGCGAGTTTTTCGTGGTCTACCTCTGGCACATCTAGCCACATATCGATGCGATCAATAATCGGTCCCGAGAGTTTGCGTTGATAGCGCTCGAGCTGGGCGGGGGCGCAGGTGCACTCTTTGCGGGTGGATCCGGCATTGCCACAGGGGCAGGGGTTCATGGCCGCGACCAATATAATATGCGCGGGAAAGTTGATAGATCCCCGAGCACGTGAAACGGATACCATGCCGTCCTCCAGAGGTTGACGCAAAGCCTCGATGACTCGGCGTTCAAACTCCGGAAACTCATCGAGAAACAAGACGCCGCGGTGCGCAAGGGTAATCTCCCCCGGCCGCGGAAACGTGCCGCCGCCCACGAGAGCGACGTGCGAGGCGGTGTGATGTGGACTGCGAAATGGCCGCTCGGTGACGATGGTATCTCCCGAGAGATTACCGGAGATACTGTGGATCTTGGTCACCTCTATCGCCTCCTCACGACTCAATGGCGGTAGTATCGAGGGCAGTGCACGAGAAAGAAGTGTTTTGCCGGTGCCGGGAGGACCCACGAGTGCGATGTTGTGCCCGCCTGCCGCCGCTATCTCCAAGCCGCGCTTGGCAGTCTCCTGTCCTCTAATGTCGGCAAAATCAAACCGATGCGAGCTTGTAGTGTGGGGGAGCTCGGTGGGCGGGTGAGCCTCTAGGAGCTCTTTGCCCTCCAAGTGATAGATGATGTCTTTGAGGGTTCTCGCCTCGTATATAACGATGCC
>CAYGFT010000033.1:8416-10793 GCA_964349275.1 uncultured Candidatus Saccharibacteria bacterium | reverse complement strand
GAATAAACCATCATGACGCACATCGCTCATCCATATGCATTACGACTGGGAATACTCAACGACTGGAAGTCGCGCTGGTTTGACAAGCGCAAATACCGTGACTTTTTAAAGATCGATACGTTGCTCCGCGAGTGGCTTGCCAAAGAATTGAGCAATATTTTGCTCGACTCCATTGAGATAGAGCGTTCTCCGAATATCTTGCACGTTATTATCAAGACCAGTCAGCCGGGACTCCTGATCGGTCGTGGGGGAGAGGGTGCCGAAAAACTCAAAGAGAAGATTAAAAAGTTTGTTACCCGCCAGGACGAAAAAAAGGCCAACGTTAAACTCAACATCAAGCTTTCCATCGAGGAGATTCGTGCGCCGGAGACGCATGCACATATTGTGGCAAAAATGGTGGTGCAAGATTTGGAAAAGCGTATTCCGTTTCGCCGAACACTCAAAACCGCAATCGAGAAGGTTATGGGCAACAAAAATGTCAAAGGCGTCAAGATTGCGCTCAAAGGGCGGTTGGATGGATCGGAGATGGCTCGCTACGAATGGTTGCGTAAAGGCCGTATTCCCTTGCAGACCCTGCGCGCGGATATCGACTATGGCACTGAGACGGCATTTTTGCCCTACGGTACTATAGGTATTAAAGTTTGGATTTATAAAGGAGAGGTATTTTCTGATGCTGACAAAGAGCGTAATGCTGGCGAGGCCATGTAATTAGGAATCTATACATATGTTAGTCCCCAAAAAAGTAAAACACAGAAAATGGCAGCGTGGCCGATCGCGCGGTATCGAGACCAGAGGCACGACGATTGCATTTGGTTCTTTTGCTATCAAAGCCGAAGAGGCTCGTTGGGTTACCTCCAACCAGATTGAGGCGGCACGGCGAGCTATGACCAAGTATATCCAGCGTGGCGGTAAGATTTGGATTCGCATATTCCCAGACAAGCCCATTACCAAACGTCCACCGGAGGTGACCATGGGTGGCGGTAAAGGCGCCCCAGATCATTACGTATTTCCGGTTCGCCCGGGACGGATTTTGTTTGAAATGGATGGCGTGGCGGCTGATGTTGCTAAGGAAGCTTTGCGTCGAGCGGCAGCCAAATTACCGATGAAAGTGCGGATTATTTCCCGAGATACCCAATAAGGGTTGAATTAGTTGGCAGTTTCTGCTACAGTGCCCTACATTGCAAATCAATAGAGCATATGAAAATAAAGGAATTACGACAAAAGAATACTGCAGAGCTCGAGAAACTGATAGGGGAGAAGACCTCTCGCATCCGTCAGCTTCGGTTTGCTGCGGGTGCCGACTCCAAGGCCAAAAATGTCAAAGAGGCCCTGCAGTCACGCAGAGATATTGCCCGAATACATACGCTGATGCATGAGCGCAAATTAGTAGAGGTTGCTCCTGCGGCTAAAGCGGATACGCAGTAATAGACATCTATGGAACGCACCGTATATCCAAAAAAATTAAAAGGAGTAGTCGTATCGGATAAGATGCAGCAAACTGCAGTTGTTTTGGTTACGCGCTTGAAAAAAAATGAGAAGTACCAAAAGTACTACAAGGTGAGCAAAAAGTTTAAAGCGCACAACGAGAACAACGCGTTCAAGGAAGGAGACAAGGTCGTTATACAGGAGACGCGTCCGATTTCCAAAGATAAATGTTGGCGCATAATCGCGAAGAGCTAAGCATATGATACAGCCACGTTCCATGCTTAAAGTTGCAGACAATACCGGAGCCAAGCTCCTCCAGGTTTTTAAGGTTTTGGGTGGTACGCGTCGGCGTTATGCGCAGATTGGCGATGTGATTGTTGCTTCGGTAAAAATTGCCGAGCCAAAAAAAGCCGTCAAAAAGAAAGATATTGTCCGCGCGGTAATTGTGCGTCAGCGAAACGCCTATCGAAGATCCGATGGATCCTATGTGCGTTTTGATGATAATGCCGCAGTGATTATAGACGGTACCGAGCCAAAGGGCGGACGCATCTTTGGTCCGATTCCACGGGAACTCCGCGAGCGCGGGTACACCAAGATTATTTCTTTGGCCCAAGAGGTAGTATAACCAACATGGCAGCAAGCAAACTTAAAATCAAAAAAGGCGATACGGTGCGCGTGCTCCAAGGCAAAGACCGCAGTAAATCTGCAAAAGTCATTGCCGTTTTGCCGCTCAAGGAGCGAGTAGTGCTAGAGGGGCTCAACTTGCGCAAACGCCATATTAAACCGCGCCGCACCGGGAAAAAGGGCGAGATTATTCAGATGCCGGCCCCGATGCATATTTCCAATGTACAAATAGTCTGTCCTTCGTGCGGCAAGCCGACGCGCGTAGGGTATCGCATTACCGAGACGGCAAAAGTCAGAACGTGCAAAAAGTGTAAAGCGGATATTGTTT
>CAYGFT010000033.1:0-8406 GCA_964349275.1 uncultured Candidatus Saccharibacteria bacterium | reverse complement strand
TTGTTTAATACACCGACATGGCTTCACGCATGCAAGAAAAATACATAAAAGAAGTTGTCCCGGCACTCAAAAAACAGTTTGGCTATCCCAATACGCTCGCGGTACCGCGTGTTTTGAAAGTGTCGGTCAACTGCGGTGTCGGTAAAATCCGCGATGACAAGGAACAGCAGGAGGTGGTCAAGTATTTGACCATGATCACGGGACAAAAACCGGTACCCTGTGTCGCCAAAAAAGCTATTGCAACATTTAAGACGCGTTTGGGTATGGTGCTCGGATATCGCGTCACCTTGCGCGGCGAGCGGATGTATGATTTTCTAGAGCGCATGGTGCAAGCCGCCATTCCTCGTATGCGTGACTTCCACGGTCTCAACATAGGGGGGGTTGATCAGGGGGGTGCCTTTACCATAGGTATTCGTGAGCACATTATTTTCCCCGAGACCATCAATGAAGAGGTACATACGATATTCGGGTTTGAGGTTACGATGGTTACCAATGCAAAATCCAAAGAAGAAGCAAAAGCATTATTTACATTACTAGGATTTCCCTTATACCATGGCTAAAACATCTGTACGCGCACGCGCAAAAAAGAAGCCCAAGTTTTCTACCCGGACGGTACGGCGCTGTTTCCGTTGCGGACGCAAGCATGGCTATATGCGGGCATTCGATATTTGTAGAATTTGCTTCCGAGAGCTTGCCAATAAGGGGCAGATTCCTGGTATTAAGAAATCATCGTGGTAATTAAGGCATATGACTGATCCAATTCGAGACATGTTCACACGCATACGCAACGCACAAGCTGTCGGCAAAAAGACGGTGACCTTACCGTTTTCCAAATTCAAATGGCAGATTCTCAAGGTGCTCAAAGACGAACACTATGTGGAGGAGTTTATCCGCCGTGGCCGCAAGAATAAAAAATTCATCGAGATTATGCTTGGTTACGACGAAGAGTCTCATCCGCGCATTTCCAGTATCGAGCCCATGAGTAAACAGTCGCGGCGCATGTATTGGGGGGTCGCTGATATGCGCCCAGCACGGAGCGGTATGGGTATTTATGTCGTATCCACTTCCAAGGGCGTCATGTCATCATATGCGGCCAAAAAGATGAACGTGGGTGGCGAGGTTATTTGCGAAATTTGGTAATGGATTGATATATGGCACGAACAGCAAAAAAACCAATTATATTTCCGCAAAGTGTTACCGTCTCGTTTGAGTCAGGCGTGCTTGTGGTGCGTGGCCCGAAAGGGGAGGTGCGCCGCCAGATGCCCCGAGAGATATCTCCAGTTATAGAGAGCGAGGCACACACGGTTACGTTTGCGATCACCCAAGAGACTAAAGAATCCAATACACTTCTAGGTACGGTCAATGCGCTTGCATTGAGTATGGTACGCGGTGCATCGGAAGGATTTGTGAAAATACTTGAACTGGAAGGTGTCGGCTATCGGGTAGCTATGGATGGAGCGGATCTCCTTTTGAGCTTAGGATTTTCGCATCCGGTTAAATTTGTTCTCCCAAAAGATATAGCGGTGAAGCTCGAAAAAAACAATATTGAAATTTCAGGAGCAGATAAAGAAACGGTTGGGCAGGTAGCGGCAAAAATCCGCGATCTTAAAAAGCCCGAACCCTACAAAGGCAAAGGCATTCATTACCGGGGGGAGCATATTCGCCGCAAAGCTGGTAAAAAGGCTGGTGCTGGCAGTTAATAATATATTATGAAACAGACGGCACGTAACAAACGAATGACACGTCACAAGCGTATTCGCGCCCGCGTATGGGGGACGGCAGAGCGTCCGCGCCTTGCGGTTTCGCGTTCCAATCGTCATATCGCTTTGCAGTTGATTGATGATGTCGCACGCAAAACAATTGCATACGCTTCCGATAAAGAAGATGCGATCAAAGCCAAAGGCGAAAAACCGGTAGAGATTGCACGTATGGTTGGCACACTGCTTGCAGAAAAGGCAAAAGCAAAAAAAGTCACCTCTGCGATATTTGATCGTGGCGGATATAAATACCATGGTCGGGTAAAATCCGCGGCAGAGGGTGCGCGTTCTGGAGGTCTTGAGTTTTAGCATAAATACACGTAGTATAGGTATACTTTTTAGAACGATATGAGACCAGCACACCACCAAAAACCGAGACGAGAGAAACCCGAATACGATCAGAAATTGATCGATCTTCGGCGCGTGGCACGCGTAGTAGCGGGTGGGCGCCGTTTTTCATTCCGCGCGACCTTGGTTATTGGCAACCACAAGGGCGACGTAGGCGTGGGGGTAGCTAAAGGTGTAGATACGGCGGCTTCCATTGAGAAAGCATTTCAGCGAGCAAAGAAGAACTTGGTACGTGTACCGATAACCTCTGAAGGCACCATTCCGCACGAAGTCAGGGGTAAATATGCTTCATCAGTTATTGTCATGCGCCCGGCTCGCCAAGGCAAAGGTCTTATGGCGGGTGGTCCGATACGCGCGGTATGTGACTTGGCGGGTATTCAAAATGTTACTGCCAAAATTCTTTCACGGAGCACCAACCGCTTAAACAATGCCATGGTTGCCGTCGAGACGCTTAAAAAATTAAAAGCGCCTCGTGTGATACCTGTAGGAGTACCCACTCCTGCCGCCACCGTAGAGACTAAGTAATCTATATGCTCATTCACGAACTCAAAGCAACAAAAAAAGGAACACGCCGCGTAGGGAGAGGCGGGAAGCGTGGTACGTTTTCTGGGCGTGGTACTAAAGGGCAAAAGGCTCGCTCGGGGCGGCGCATGCGTCCGGAACTTCGCGATATCTTGAAAAAAATTCCCAAGATGCGCGGTCGTGGCAAGCATAGCCTGAAGCCATTTCAGGTAAAACCGTTGGTCATCAATGTGCGAGATCTCGAGCGATTATTTACCACGGGCGATACGGTGAGTCCCCAGACGCTCAAAGAAAAGGGGGCGCTTGACTTTACTCTTTCGAAACCGCGCGGCGTAAAAATCCTTGGCACGGGCGAGCTCAAGAAAAAACTTACCGTGGAAGATTGTGAAGTTTCCGAATCAGCCAAAGCAAAGATAGAAAAGGCTGGCGGAGCGGTGAGCGCAAAAAAGACGGTCGCTCAAAAATAATATATTGCTATGAATAAAATTCTCCGGGCACTCAAAGATAAGGATCTCCGGAAAAAGCTACTTACGGTGCTTGGTATTTTTGTGGTGTTTCGTTTGGCTGCCGCAGTGCCGATTCCGGGTGTGGATACCAATCGTCTGCGTGCGTTTTTAGGGGGCAATGACATCCTTGGTCTCCTCAATCTGTTTTCCGGCGGTGGGCTCGACAATCTTTCAATCGTTATGCTTGGGGTGGGGCCATACATTACGGCATCTATTATTATGCAGCTTTTGACCATGGTATTTCCACGGCTCAAAGAGCTGTATCAAGAAGAGGGAGAGGCGGGACGTCAGCGCTTCAATCAATATTCACGGTTTTTGACTATCCCGCTTGCGGTAATGCAAGGATACGGACTCCTTACGATTCTTTCGCGTCAAGGGATATTCGCTAATGCGGATGCATTCCACCTTGTCTCTAGTATTATTATTGTTACAGCCGGATCATTATTTGTGATGTGGCTCGGTGAACTCATCACTGAGTATGGAGTGGGTAATGGCGTCTCATTGATGATTTTTGCAGGTATTGTGGCGGGACTTCCTACTACCATTCAGCAGACGCTATTTACTTTTGATGCATCACAGATTCCTACGTACATACTATTTATCGCAATGTCTATCATTGTGGTTGCGGGTGTTGTATTCATTACTGAAGGAGAGCGCCCAATTCCGGTATCCTATGCGAAGCGGGTACGCGGGCAACGGGTCTATGGTGGGTTTTCTACCTACCTACCGCTCCGGGTCAACCAGGCGGGTGTCATTCCGATTATTTTTGCGCTCTCAATCTTACTCTTCCCACAGTTTATCGGTTCGTTGCTCACCCTTTCCTCCAACAGCACCCTGCATGCAATCGGCAATTTTTTCACCAACTTCCTTACCAACCAATGGCTCTACGGTAGCTTCTATTTTCTCTTAGTATTTTTGTTTACCTATTTCTACACGTCGGTGACGTTTGACCCGCAGTCTATTGCGGATAATCTCCAAAAAAGCGGCGGGTTTGTGCCGGGTATTCGCCCAGGCAAGCCAACTGCGGACTTTCTCTCCCATGTCATTACGCGCATTACACTTGTGGGAGCCTTGTTTCTCGGTATTATCGCGGTGCTTCCGCTTATTGTGCAAAATGCCACAGGTGTGCGTACGATTACGCTTGGGGGTACGGCACTCCTGATCGTGGTGTCTGTGGTGCTTGAGACCATTAAGCAGATCGAGGGCCAGCTCGTGATGCGCGAGTATGACTAGACTAGGAAAAAACAGTTTTACTATATAAGGTATAGGTAAATGATACAACCGCCCAATTTTATATTTCTTGGCCTTTCCGGATCCGGCAAGGGTACCCAAGAGGAGCTTTTGCAAATGTATCTCCAGCCGCATTATAAGATGCGGATTATTTCTACCGGTAAAAAATTTCGCGAATTGCAGGATTTGCCGACAGTGGTCGGGCATCGCATCAAAGAGACTCTCGCAGTTGGTGATCTTCTACCCGAGCAGATAGCGATTACCTTGTGGTTAAGTGAGGTTATGTATACCATCGGGGAAGACGAGGGGATTATATTTGACGGGAGTCCTCGCAAAATCCGTGAAGCTGAACAGATGGATGAGTTTTTGAAATTTTTAGGGCGGTTTGATGAGACAAGAGTAGTGTATCTTTCGGTGAGTCCGGAGGAGGTGACACGTCGGCTCCTGGGGCGTAAGCGTGGGGATGATACAGAAGAGGGTATAAAACGGCGTATCCAGTTTTTCTATGACGAGGTGATGCAGACCATAGAGCATTATACATCTCTGGGGAAATTGGTCGAGGTGAGCGGTGAAAATGACCCAGACACTGTACATCAAAATATTCTCAAAGCGTTAAAGCTGTGAGTCTTATTAAATCAAAAGAAGATATTGCGGCAATTCGCGCGGGCGGGCGGATTTTGGCGCGTGTACTCCGGGCGGTTGCTGAAGCGGTACATCCAGGGCTTTCCACCGCTGATCTCGATGCGATGGCCGAGAAGCTGATACGAGATGCTGGTGGCACACCGGCATTTAAGGGATACAAGGCGTTTGGAGTACGGGTGGCCTATCCTGCGACACTTTGTACTTCGGTCAATGATGAGGTGGTGCATGGTATTCCATCGGCGCATCGCATTTTGAAAGAAGGGGACATTATCGGGCTTGATATTGGTATGCAGTATGAGGGGCGATATACCGATATGGCAGTCTCGGTAGCGGTTGGCAAAGTAGACGACCGTGCGCAAAAACTAATAGCGGCGACCAAAAAATCTTTGGATATTGCAATCTCCAAGGTTTGCTCAGGTGTATCTATCGGTGATATTGGTGATGCGGTGCAAACCTACATCGAGGCGCAAGGTTTTGGTATCGTACGTGACCTCGTGGGTCATGGTGTAGGACATGAGGTACACGAAGATCCGGTAATCCCAAACTTCGGCAAGTCTGGCCACGGACCAAAACTCCAAGAGGGCATGGTAATCGCTTTGGAGCCCATGGTGACCGAGGGGGGTTGGCGTGTAAAAATTGATGATGATGAGTGGACTTGGCGCACCAGAGATGGATCGCGTGCGGCACATTTTGAGCACACGGTACTTGTTACTAAAAATGGCGCCGAGGTATTGACAAAATAAAAGAATTTGCCTTAAATAAGACAGGTCTTTAACAAGAAAGGGGGACGATATGTCTCAAGAGCGCGTGCTTGTGGTTGGCGGCACATCAGGTCTGGGATTGCGAATTGCCGATCTCTTTTTGGGGTCTTCGGCAGAGGTTCATGTAATAGGGCGTGATCCATCTTTATTGGGAGGGGGTTTACACTTTCATAAAGTTGACCTTTGTCATGACGATCTCCTCAAATCATTTTCCGATGTAACTCGCTCCATTGATGAACGTTTGGATGTAGTCGTTTATGTCGCGGGGTTTTACCAGGAAGGCAAGATTGGTGAATTGATGTTCGCAGATCTAGAAGAGATGATAGGTATTGGTCTTTTGGCTCCGGCAGGACTTTTGAATGTTGTTCTGCGGAAACAGAATACGTTGCCTGGGTGTATCATCGTTACTTCTACTTCACAGTGGATCCCGCGCAAATGGGAGCCCGTTTATAGTGCAGTCAAAGCAGGTCTTGCCGCTTTTGCAAGATCCGTTTCACTTGATCCTGCTGTCGGCAAAGTCCTTCTTGTTGCGCCAGCGGGTATGAAAACTCCATTTTGGAAAGGGGTTGGCAAAGACACGAGTACCATGCTCGATCCGTCGTACGTTGCGACGGAGATATATAACTACTGGTCAAGAATGAGTGGCGATGGGGAGTTGCATGTTTTGAGAGAGCCGCCTCGTTCGGAATGGAGGTCTCTTGTAAGAGACGATCTTGAATGGTAAGAAGAAGGAGAAACTTATGGCAAAATTCGATAATGGCGACTCTGTCCATTTCTCAAATGATCTTGATGCCATAGGGCGTGCTTTATCTTCCCATGTAGATGGGCTGGTTGTGCGTGTGACACTTGAGCAATCTGAGGTAAAAGATCTGCTAACTATTGGCCCTACAATAGGGATCCTATTGTGTCAGCTTCTTCTCAATTGGCTTAGGATGATTCCCTCAGCTTTTTCGTATCTGTACTTGCCGGAAAGTAGAGAGTTTCGGGCTTCCTTGAAGGTAGAGTAGGGGGCGCATGTCTATAATGCCGCACATTGTATAAGTGCGGCTTTTTTCTTGCCGGATAGTGTATAATTATTTATCCTTACTCCATGCGTTATCTCGGCATAGATTACGGGCAAAAACGGATTGGGTTTGCAGTCGGGGATGAGGCCCAAGGCATTGCCTTCCCGCGGGAGGTAATATCTGGCGATTGGCAAAAAGTTCGCCATTTTATGGAGGGCATTATTCGCGTGGAGCAGATCGGTGCGATTGTTTTGGGTCTCCCTAAGATGTTGAGTGGCAAGTCGTCCTCAAGCACAGAGGCCGTAGAGGAGTTTAAAGCAAAGATTGAGAAGGCCTTTTTGCTTCCCGTACATATGGTCAATGAAGTGATGAGCACAAAGGCTATATATAGAGGATCTACCGCAAAAAATCGGATAGATGCCGCTTCTGCCGCTCTGATTTTACAAAGTTTTTTCGATAGTCATAAAAAAATAACTGGGGATTAGATTGTTGGGGTTTGGGATTTTGCCGTGGTAAGATAGAAGTATTATGGTTACTCGAGATATTTATCTATCCGTTGTCGTGCCGGCGTATAACGAAGCAGATAGAATAGAGGGCTCCCTCCGGCGGTTTGATGAATATTTAAAGAAACAGCCGTACACCTACGAAATTATTGTAGTGATTGATGGTGCCAAAGATGCCACAGCGTCTATTGCCCAGAAATTGACGAGTGATATCCAGTATATGCGAGTTATTGATCGTAAGGAAAATAAGGGCAAAGGGTATACGGTACGCGAGGGGATGCTCGCGGCTGAGGGGAAGATCCGCCTTTTTACTGATGCCGACAATTCTACTGACATCAAATATTTTGAGGATATGCGTCCGTTATTTGATAAAGGGTATGAGGTAGTAATATCGAGTCGTAATCCCGCTGATGCCCCCGGAGCCTCTCAGGAGATCCCGCAGGCGTTGTTCAAGCGGCTTTTGGGTATGGCCGGCAATATTTTTATCCAAGTTGTCGCCGTATGGGGTATTTGGGATACCCAAAATGGATTTAAGGCGTTTCGCAATTTTGCCGCGGAGAAGATTTTTTCGCAAACCAAGATTTATCGTTGGGGGTTTGATATTGAGGCTTTGGCGCTTGCTCGAGCGCTCAAATACAAAATTGGCATTATCCCTATTCATTGGTACAACGATGCCAGAAGCCACGTGAAATTTTCCGCCTATTTCCAGGTGCTCTGGGAGACGGTTAAAGTCCGTTGGTATATTGCAGGTGGTACGTATAAGCTATAAGCGGCAATAGATGCTCCTATGAAACGAATCACGCCGCTTCGTAATGTAAAGATACTACGTCCGACATCAGAACTCCGCCAAGACATCGTCTCCGGGGAGTGGGTACTAGTGGCTACAGGCCGTGCTCGGCGGCCAGAGGATTTTGCACGCGTCAAAAAAACTCCAGCACAACCAAAAAAGTCCTGTCCGTTTGAAGATCCGCAAAAATCAGGAAACCCTAGTCCACTCTTGTGGTATCCGCATCCGAAGGCGCTTGCTCGCGATGATTTTGCTAATTGGTTTGTGCAAGTCATCCCCAATAAATATCCTGCAGTCATTCCGCATGCCCAAAATGTCTGCTCGAGCCAGCATCATCGCGGTATAT
>CAYGFT010000032.1:0-11166 GCA_964349275.1 uncultured Candidatus Saccharibacteria bacterium | reverse complement strand
GTATAAACAAAAGCCATGCAACCGGAATTGGTGTAGGAAGTACTATATTCAAGAGGCCTTCCCCTGCGGGAGAGTAAAGAAAAATGGGGATAGTAAGAGCAAGGGAAATGAAAAATCTACGGCGCATATCTTTTTCCATCTTTTTAGCCATCTCGGGACTTCTCATTGCCGCCTCGTGATCCATGTGGCTCATTTTCTGCATGTCATGACTGACATGTTCACCCTTGTGTTCGTGCTCCGGGTGTTTCAACTTTTCGTCAAGCCGATATTCATACTGTTTTGCTTCCATTTCGCACCCGCATGTCACGCTTAATGTGTCCGCGGAGCAGGGGAGACAATCCGCGCCGCAAGAGCAGTGTGTTTTCTTATTCTTTTGTTGATGGTTATTCATATTTATTCTATATTCCACTTAAATGAACGCTCGGGGACTCCGCCGACATCCTTGATTTTTAATTCGACATAAACTAGTACTGGGCTTATTTCCTCAAATACCAGAACGCCTTCGCGGTGATGACCGCCAGGGCCCGTTCCCTCCCATACGCTCGGCGTATGCTCTTTGCCCTGATCATCGATCAAAACCGCTATCTGCATGAGGTCTTGATCGAGTTCTACGGAATGAGTATCAAATACCACATCAAATCTCAATTGACCAGCACTGTCCGAAATCTGCGGCGTGACTTTGACAGTGACCTGCCCCTGCTCATTCGTCTTCGTCTCGAAACCGCTTTGCTTGGTTTGCTCTTGCTCTCCTGTATTCCATGTTTTGTCTTCGCCAATGTCTCGATTGACCACAAAGAAAAAATAAGCGAGAAAAACGACAACCACCGCTATTAAAATGAATCGTATATATTTCACGCTTGTTTGAATTTAATGATTTTGTTTGCTATGTAAAAAATACCGCCGAGATTAACCAGTAAACCGACCCAGAAAAGCTCGACCTGATACTGTGCGACAAAGGTCACGATGCCAACCGTGCCAAGAATAGGGAGCAGGTTTGCGAGGTAGTGAGTACAGCAGGAAATCATCGCTACCGTAGAAGTAGTGCCAGTTACTCCCAGGACCTTACCCTCGCCATGCATTCCTTTGATCAGATCTCGCAAGTATACATAAAGTCCTATCTGGATACCAAAGCCGACTGATAGACTTACAATGAAATACCAAAAAATCGCGAACTGGTTTTGAGCATAACCCCAGCCGGAGACCAAAGTCAGCACCGCAAAATAAACTCCAAGTAAAATCACGCTTGCGAGCATCCCGTATAAAGTTGATTTTAAGGTATTACCTTGCATGAATTTTTGGGATAAACCGTGGCGTTTCTCTGGCATATGCTCTCCACACATCGCCGAACTCATTCTCCGTGTCTACCTCTTCACTCCTAGCCAGCCGGATATACATCCATACTAGTATTGGGAACATGATGAGCGTAAGAAGCGTAGGCCACTGAATCAGGAATCCGAACATGATGAGCACGAAACCGACATACTGCGGATGACGCATGCGAGCATAGGGGCCGGTAGTAGCTAATATGTGTCCATGCTGGGCTTTGTGGAGAACCGTCCACGCGTTTGAGAGGAGTGTGAAGCCCATAAAAATGAACACAAAACTTAAAATGTGGAAGGGCCCGAAGTGCGGATTACCGCCCAAGCCAAAGAAGTTTTCAAGCAGATGTCCCATATCATGGGAGTAGATATCCATGCCGGGAAATCGTGATGAGAGCCAACCTGAGAGAAGATAGATGGTTAAGGGAAAACCGTACATCTCGGTAAAGAGAGCAACGAGGAATGCCGAGAACGCGCCGAACGATCGCCAGTCTCTTGAAGTTCGCGGTTTTGTGAAACTGAAAGCAAAAATGATAAAGACCAGTGAATTTATGATGACGAGCGGCCAAAGGCCATAAGCAGGTGAAGTAAGCATAATAGTTAATGGTTATGCTGATTTGGTTCTTGACGATCTCGACTGGAATCACCTCCGTGGCCGCCGTGATTCTTGTGCATGAAGAAGTGCATCAAGGGACAAGCAGCAAGTAAGATAAAGGGTAGCCATCCCCATGCGTGCGCGCGGTGCTCGACAATAAGAAAGAATCCTCCAATCACAAGAAAACCGATGAGCGCCCAATGATATACGCGCACTGCCCTATTTGTTGGTGAGTCATGATTGTTCATAGTAGTTAGGTTGATCGAAAATAATCTCGTACTCCGTAGAGCATTTGCCTGACACACCACTTTGCGTATGCGGTGCCGAACAAACGCCCAAGCCACGCACTCGACTCTGGTAAATCGTAATCAATGAACACGCGCAGTTCAGAAGTGCTATTGCGTGGAGTTATTTCAATACCCATGCGGTAATGACCGATAACAAGAAGTTTTGGGGTCCCGACCGTTTCCCACACCTTAGAACGAAATGGTTCATAGCGCGTGATAACTTCATTCAAAGACATATTTATGCCGAAGGCTTTGCCGGAAAGACGGATGTGAGAGCCGACTTTTTGGCCACGTCCGTCATCAATCACCGTCTCCATGCGGCCGCCTCCCATCATCCATGACGACTTATTCATGTGGGATGAAAGACGGGTATGATCGTCCAAATATGCAAAAACTTTTTCTGGCGAGGAGCTGATCATCGCGTTTTCATGATAATGCTTTAAAAAGGATTTGCTCTGCATAATTATTTACTTACTAAGCTGGAGTTATGCATCCAGACATAGTACCAAGCGAATATCCATGCGAACACGAACATGTAGATCGCACCAAGCACGAAACTGCCGAAGCTGATCCATGCAAAGCCGGGCAGAGTTTCAAAGATGGTGTGATGGAGCTGTATTCCGGCAGTTGACCGCCATGGGAGAAATCCGCCGATGATACAAAGTGTATAGGATACCTCCATTCCCAACACACATTTCCAGCCGTACGATTTGAGTGATAATCGCTCCATATGTTTTAAATTAATTGGCTAATTTTCGAATTCTTTTTTATCAATCTCGCCTCCAACACACCTTTCTTTGAGGATATTCTTGCGGATTTTGAGTGAGATTTTTTGGAATTGCTTCTTTTGTTGCAGTATATACCTTTATCAACTCCTTGGCTTCCTTCTCATCTTAATAACTTCCAGTCAAAGCAGCGTTCGATTTTATCCCTGTCAGGCATGCCTATCCACCGAGACCCTGGCCGGAGCAGATTTGTCATGGGCATGTTCACTGCGACTACGATACGATTGTTTGAGCATACGTCGTTTTGTAGATATTTGTTATTAGTATATATAGCAACCAGACAGTGTACTTATACTATAGGGAAAGCAAAGATATGCACAATATACTCTATTGGTCTTGCTGGATTATACTTACGGTGATTATAGGATATGTTACCTACACATCCATATGAGCGACCAGAACCTCATCAAAGCACGCTATGGCGAACGGCTAGCATCACTCCTCGGGAGCTGTGGCATCGCCTTGGGATTAGGAATATTTTTTTCTGCATACCTAGGACCTTTTACCATTTGGCTAATCATCCTGGGAGCGATTCTGCACAGTTGGGGAATGTACAAAATCCATCAAAGAAACAAATAAGCATTGCTGTCGTAAAAAAAATCACAAGCTGGATGCTTTTTTCATATAGTTAATTGAGCTAACAAACACCTCAAGATACAAAGAACAGCAAACCTAGAGAAATTTGATCGTAAAATTGTACATACCCATCGCACAAAGGCCTTGTATCGTAGCACCCGGCTGTTGCGGCGGGATCTCGATATCGGTAACACCCGATGGAGGCAAGTTGGCCTGGTAGCCAATCGCAGAAATAGTAAGCGCTGATGTGCAATCAAATGTCCCATTGGTACGCATACGAAGCACTGTAGGCACACCCGCCTTTGCGACCGATACCGGCGGCGAATACTTGCCCTTTGCCGTAATGGCAACAATCTGTTTGCCATCAACAACCGATACGTTCTCAGCCAGGCTTGCAGTCGTATCAGTCGAAGATTCTCCGAAGAGCATGAATGCTCCTCCAAAAAGTACTCCCGCAACAAAAACTAGCATGACTATAGATTTCATAATTTTTTAGTTAGAAGCTAAAAAGCGGAGCGATAATGCCAGCCGCCACAAGACTGTTAATAAGGTTAAACGTTCCAAAAAATATCACCACCAGCCCTGCAGACTTAAAGAAGACCCCCGATTGGGCCTGCTTGTGTATAGCAAGCGAGCTGAAGCTCAAGAGTGCAAGTACTGGAAGCGTTCCCAAGGCAAAAGCAGACATAGTAAACGCCCCCATCCAAAAACTGCCAGTGGTGAGCGTATAGATCTGCATAGATTGGGTAAAGCCGCATGGCAGGAAAAAAGTTGCACTCCCCACAAGAAATGGCGTAAGGGTGTGGTTGATCTCTTTGAGTCCACGAATATGTCGGCTGATGACACCAGGAAGTGTCGGTTGCCAGCGCTTCAGCGATGGGAATATATCGAGTAGATTGATACCGAGCACCAGGAGAATGAGTGCTACGATAAAACTCAAAACGAAAGTTCCTGTTGCGCCAAGCGTAAAAAGAGATCCCAGAAGACCCGCAAGACCACCAAGGAGGAAAAAAGACGTCAGGCGCCCTACATGAAATAACATCTGCGGTCGTATCTTCTCCCCCTCGCGCGCAAAGTTCGCAGATATGGAAAGTACGAGACCACCCACAACTGCCATACAGGTAGAAACCGAGGCAATAAGACCGATGATAAATGCCGTGCCATACGTCACATTACCGCTCGTCACCAAATTGACGATACCCAGTTTCTGAAGAACGATGAACAACATAATAAACGCCCCCGCAATAGGCAGGGCAAGCATAAACTCGGACCATTCCACTTGATGCGTATGTCTCTCTAGTGCGAGTGTGTAGCCGTGCGGATGCAAGACCTCGCCTAGATCACGTGCGATATATTCGGGTGCCCTGTCGCTAAAGTCTCCTACTATTTCAACACGCTGATATCTAAGCGACACTATAGCACTCGAAACTTCTTGGAGATCTTCAAGCTCGCCTTTGATGAGCGTTGGGCATGCGGCACAATGCATTCCTTTGATATGAAAGGTATATGTTTTCATAGAGTTAGAGTTGTTTCGTCTTAAGACGCAGTGCATTCCCTACCACAGAGAGACTTGATAGAGCCATCGCTAGTCCTGCAAACACCGGGCTCAGAAGCCAGCCAAAAATTGGGTAAAAGACTCCGGCGGCGAGAGGAATGCCAACAATGTTGTAGATGAAAGCAAAGAAGAGATTTTGTTTAATGCCACGCATAGTCATTTTGGAGAGCCGGATCGCTTTGACGAGCTTTGAGATGTCGCCATGGAGAAGCGTGATGCCTGCCGACTCCATCGCCACATCCGTGCCCGTTGCCATCGCGATGCCGACATTAGCCTGGGCAAGTGCCGGCGCATCATTCACGCCATCGCCTGCCATAGCCACTATCTTTCCTTGCGACTGGAGCTCTTTAATCTTATGCAGTTTGTCCTGCGGCAATACTTCAGCGACCACCTCGTCAATGCCAACTTGGTTTGCGATGAAAACGGCGGTATGCCTGTCGTCTCCCGTGAGCATAACCGTCTTGATCCCCAGCTGATGGAGGCTTCTCACCGCTTCAACCGCCTCGGGTTTTATCGCATCCGCAACGAGAATAGTCGCAAGTACCCGATCTTTTGTCACAAGCATAATGGGAGTTTTCCCCTCTCGTGTCTCTTTTTCGAGCAAAGCGGAATCAAAAGACAAGCCAAGCTCTCTTACCAAAACTGTATTACCTGCAAAATACTCTATCGCCCCTATCATCCCCCTAAGTCCTTTCCCTTTGATGGCCTCAAAACCTTGTATCTCTTGCGTGAGGAGCCTGTGTTCTTTGGCGTACGCCACTATAGCGTGAGCAATCGGGTGTTCCGATTTGTTCTCGAGTGAGGCAAGAATGGCAATAATCTCATCATCTGTTTTGTCCGAATGATTTTGAATGGAGGCTAGCTCCGGCTTACCTTTGGTAATTGTTCCCGTCTTATCAACCACCACTATATCTACCTTATGGAGCCCCTCCAGTGTTGCAGCATCTTTGATGAGTATACCCTCTTTGGCACCCTTCCCCACACCGACAATAATTGCCATGGGAGTTGCAAGACCCAAGGCGCATGGACATGCGATGACCAGTATGCCGACAAAAGATACCAAGCCAAAAGAAAGAGCCTGCGAAAAGCCAAGATACGAAGTTCCAAATAACAGCCAGCCCGAGAGCGCCCCGACAGCAAGCACGAGGACGGTCGGCACAAAGATGCCCGAGATTTTGTCTGCAAGTGCCTGGATGGGCGCTTTGCTGCCTTGGGCTTCTTGCACCATTCGTATGATTTGCGCAAGAAGAGTCTCTGCACCAACCTTCGTAGCCCTAAAGGTAAACGCTCCCGTGGTGTTGATGGTCCCGGCGACAACGGAGTCGCCGATATTTTTTTCTACCGGTATCGGCTCGCCGCTCACCATAGACTCATCCACAAATGATGACCCTACCGTAAGGACGCCGTCAACAGGGATTTTGCCGGCAGGCTTGACTACCATCAGATCACCGTGCACTACTTGACTCACCGGGATCTCTTGCTCTTTCCCCTCTCGGATGACGAGAGCAGTCTTTGCCTGTAGGTTAAGCAGTTTTTCAATCGCATCCCCTGTTTTGAGCTTGGATCTTGCCTCGAGATATTTGCCAAGCGTGATGAAAGCGATGACTACAATCGTGACATCATAGTACGTATGCTCGACATCAATAAATTGCCGAAGCGGCTCTTCAAATGCAGTCACTACAAAACTATAGATATATGCGACCGCAGTGCCAATGCCGATGAGCGTATCCATGTTGGCCTTTCCATATCGCAGAAAACGCCACACCCCCAGAAGATATGGCTTGCCTACCACGAAAAGCATGTAGGTTGCCATAAGCGGGAGCAGGTGATGAAAAAATTCTGTCCAGACGTAAGGTATATCTGGGATCATCTTAAATGGGGAGAGAATCTCCCAGCCCATTACCAAGATGCTAAAGAGCGTAAGCGGAATAGCAGACACCACATTGCCTTTCATAGCAGATAGTTCGGCGAGTTTTTCTTTTTTGGATTGATTGAGCCCGAGATGCCCCGCATGTTCATCCGGAGACATCTCCATCTCTTCAGCTGTGGGAAGGACCAGGGCATAGCCAAACGGCTCTATCTTTTGGGAAAGCTCTTTTGCACTGACTTTAGAGTCATCAAACGAAACCTTGGCGGTCTCGGTGCCATAGTTTACTTGGGCAGAGTGGACACCCGCCATTTTCTTGAAGGCCTTTTCGATGATCGCGGAGCATGATGCGCAATGCATCCCTTTTACTTTGTATATTTGTGTATGAGCCATAAGGTATCTTTTCAAGAGTAAGAGAAAACGATCCAAAGAGACGGCGCGGCCGTCCCGAGGTGGAGAGAAAAGATACCGTTAGAAAAGCTTTGGATTGAGAACCCCGTCTGAAAAAAGTTCCTGCAAAGGAGTTGCGGGAAGACTATATGATTGAGCTCTATAGCCCCAGGAAAATTGGTATACATCTTTGGGTGGTGGGTACTGCCATCTTACGCGGCCAGCCCCTAATGCAAAAATAAAAAGAAGCAGAAGAGAGAGTACGCTATATTGCTGGGGAGGCGCTAGAAATGCATGTTGCCAAGTTGTGATGTGTTCAAGGAGATTCATATTGCAAATCGCGGCCATACCCGGCATGAAGCAGTCGGACATATCCATATTCCCATCCATGTCCATTTTCATGTTCATACCAAAATGCGAGAGGCCAAGAGTGCCCGCCAAAAGAAAAGCAATAGCCCCAAAAGAAAAGAGAGTTTTGGCGAGTGTGCTCTGGGGAATGCTCATGGCCACAGTATAGCAAAATCAATAGAGAATGCTATACTGCCCTATCTATGGACAAACCGACCTATCCCATGCGGATCAACAAATACCTAGCACTCGAGCGAAATATCACCCGCCGGGATGCTGACGAGCTCATCAAAAAAAATCGGGTTTTGTTAAACGGAAGACTCGCGGTACTTGGCGACCAAGTAGAGGCACGAGACAAAGTAGAGGTGCGATTTCACGGCAAGCCAAATACTCCGCACTCTTAGGCGAGCAAATCTACCCCTTTTTAAAATCCGCCCACAAGGACATCACACCAAGTGCAAGAAATAGACTGGCCTCGAGCCAGTTTTGTTTTTGAATAGCCTCGATGAGTGCTATCCCAAAAAATAGGATACATACCGTAAGATTTGTGAGACTTGGAGTTTTCATAGTTATTGCATCTTGGGAAGAGGCAAACACTCCATGATCTCTATTGATTCACCCGGGAAAAAGGTAAAGTGCGGGTGATCGAGAAATAGTTTGGCCGCCTCCTCATGGGATTCTGCCTGTACTAAGGTATACGCTCCGATCTCATTTTTGGTATCCGAGATACCACTCTTGTCTATCCGCTTGGTCTTGCCGAGTGGTGCACCCATATCGACTATAGCGTCTTTGTGCGTAGTCGCCCACTGCATCCAGGCCTCCATACCGGCTTTTTCCTGCGCTTTTCGTGTCTCCTCGTCAGCCGCGCGCCAGCGAGCTAGAGCCTCTGCAGATCCTAAATATATTGCTAAAAACTTTTTCATATTGGTTTTTGGTTAATTTTATTAAACGGTAGTGTCATCAAAGTAAAACATTTCAATACATTCATCAAGGTCGTGAATGAGATCCATTTTGCGAGCCTCGGATGGAGAAGCCCACACGTAGCCCTGGTGCTCTTTGAGATTTATGATAATCTCGGGGCGCGCCGCAACTTTTGCCGAAAACATATGATAGTCAAAATCATGGCCTTCGTTGCGGACAAATATTGATCTAAAGTGGACCAGATCATTTTCTGGGATCTCTATCCCCGTCTCTTCAAAAATCTCGCGGGCCATCGCCCGACTTACCGTCTCCCCTGTATCTACCTTGCCGGCGGGAAGGCCCCACTTTCCTCCATGGGTTTTATACGGCTGGCGGTGGAGCAGTATAAAGCTTCCATCGTGTTCAATATAACAACCGACAACATCAATCTCTTTTTTAAAATCCGCAGGTTGAGTTTTGAAAAGCATAACTTTCTTCCAAGCTATCATGTACCACTATAAACTAGCCCTCTCTTAGATGAGAACGTAATTGCTGAACAGGATCCTTGAAAGCCTTGTGCATTCGCAGAGCCGCATCAATAATAAAATCATTCATTTTTAACCAATCATCTTCATGAAAAACATCGACACCGTCTAGTTGGCACTTAATGCGTGACGTAACCCTATCTTCCATGCGCTCCCAAACAAGTACCCCCCCGAAATCTTTCTCTATCTGATCTTTGAGAGTATAGAAAAAATCAAAGACCTCCTTATTTCTTTCTATACCACCGCGATTGATGTAAATTTCTGCACGAGCATAATTCTTTGAGACAACAAGATTCAACCCGACACCCGCAATACCAAGTGCAATACCAATCCATGCATCAGTTCCGGGATTTACATTCTGACAAAGTGAGCTCTTTTGATTCATCGTGTCAATAAACTGAGTCCAGAACTCTTTTCGTACTGTGTGTCTCTGGGCAAACTCTTTCTTTTCCGCGCCTATCTTCTTTCTTTCCCGTGTTGGGCCTTCAACCATAGTGAATAATGGAGCCACAAGCGATTGACCCTCAATTCTTACCCCTTCAACTTTAATGAGGTAAAAACACATACTATCTGGAGTTGTCTCATTTAACCATTCTATTACTTGTCTGTGCTCTTCAATCGGATTTGATGTAATCCAAATAGCGATATTCGCATCTAGATTTACTAAATATGTGAGTATTTGACCAAGATGAGAATGATCCGTCTTTTCGAGCTGATTCTCAATGATAATTTTATTCCCCAATCCATCTTCACCGTAAATATCAACTCGATAAGGACCCACATTTCCTTCTATGGTTTGCACTGCAATATCAAAGTCAATGACCTCATTTAGATAATCGATGTTTTCCGCAAGCCAACGCGTAAAATCAGCAGCTTCATGCTTCCACACTTCTCGAAGGTCTACTTTTTGAATTTTTCCTATGGATTGTTGCATATGTTTTTTCTATGCTTCTCGAACTACAAACCCATCTCAACTTAGCTGGTACACTAATTCTCAAACGCGCTTTTCAGGACAGCGATATCAAACTTCTTCATTTTGAGAAAGGCTTGCGTCACCCGTGCGATTTTTTGTGTATCCCCGCTTTCCATCATCCCCTTCATTATAGTGGGTACGATTTGCCACGATACCCCGTATTTGTCTTTGAGCCAGCCGCACTGCTCTGACTCTGGGACTGCAGAGAGTTTCCCCCAGTAATAATCTATCTCTTCTTGCGTATCGCAATTCACGATAAATGATACCGCTTCGTTGAAGTCAAAATCATGTTGACGACCACTGTCCATCGCGGCAAACCACATATCCAAGAGCTTAAAGTCACTAAACATGACCGTGCTTTCCTTGTCTGGCTCTGACCCAGCGGGGTAGCGCATGAGGGCTCCTTTCTTCGAGTCTTTGAACACAGAGGTGTAGAAATCGACAGCTTCCTCGGCTTTGCCTGATTTGTCGCCGATAAACATAAAGGCTGGAACAATCTCTGGCCGCTCCTCGCCTGCAGGATTTGTGAGGATAAGTTGCCACGTAAGCCCATACTTGTCCTCTACCCAGCCATAGCACTCACTAAACGGGTACTGATCAAGAGGCATAAGCGCTTTCCCACCTTCCGAAAGTTTTCCCCATACCTCATCAATGCGTTTTCGAGCATCAGGACCTCGTGATGGATCAAAGTTAACTATAAACGATATCGATGGATTAAACTTAAAATATGGGCCTGCGCTTATCGCCTGAAACGACGTTCCCATGATATCAAACGATACGATATCACAATCTCCTGATGGTGTATCCGTGATGACTATGGTGCTCGTCACTTTTGCACGAGGAAAAACGGAGGTATAAAAATCTGCCGCTTCCTTTGCCTCCGTGTCAAACCATAAGTGCGGAACTATTTTTTGCATATGTGTATGTATCTTTAGCTAAAAACAATGGGTCAGTATATATCTTGAAACAACACGCGCTTGTCAGGCATGTTTCTTTCTCATATCTACGAAAGAGTGTTTGATGAGC
>CAYGFT010000031.1:0-11517 GCA_964349275.1 uncultured Candidatus Saccharibacteria bacterium | reverse complement strand
GCAACTTCAACGATGTTACAAATTCCCGCGACCAGATTAATGCCACACAGCAAGTCTTCCACCAACTCATGCGCGAAAATGGCATATCAATAGCCCAAAACCCGGACGATATACGCAAAGAGATCGCACGGGTCGTCCGTGATAATATCAAGAATGATGCTCTCGCACGTCAAATTGAAACTAACCTTGGATTTAATATTATTATAAACCCTGCATACGCACCTATTCGGTCAACCCGAGGCCAGCAACAAGCACAACAAGCCCCAACACCATAAACCCATGAACATACCCCAAGAAGAACTTTTGGAGCGCTACGAAAAGCTACCTCAAATTTTAAAGGATGCGATATTTGCCGAGGCTACAGCAGATAAAGTTTTTGACGTGGGTAAAAAATATGGTCTTACCATCGATAAGCTAGGGAACCTCGCTACCCAAATCGGCTATGTAATGCTCGGGGTAAGTAAAATCGAGGAGCTCGAAGGTAAGATTTCCTCTCTAGGTTTAGACAGGGATGCCGCAAAAAAGATAACCGAGGATATTAACAAAGAGATATTCTATCCGATCCGCGACCATCTGCGCGGCGTCTCTAGCTCCACCACAGAAACTCCGGTGCCATCTCTAGCGCCTCTTATCTTCCCACAAAAAATGACCGAGGTGCACCACGAGCCCACACAAAAAATAGCCATCGAACCCAAAGACACCAAGCCGACCACCTTTGATGATCTGCGTATGGAGCTCAAAAATATCTCTACGCTTGCAGGAGGCGCCTCCCCGGAGACAAAATCATCTGCTCCAGCGCCCACATACAAAACCTCCGACCCATATCGCGAACTAGTCGCCAAAGACGAGCTCCAACCCAAATCAGCCGCCTGGAATCCCGGACTCAAAATGCCAACTCCCATGGCCACAACCAAACCCGCACCACAACCCACTACTCCTCCTAAAATCTCTACCCCAGTGCCATCAGCAGGGTCAACACCGGCAAAATCGCCCATGCCTTCGTTTGCACCACTCTCTCCTATACAGAGCCCTTCTATTACCCCCAAACCCTCTACAACCCCCGTGCCGTCTGTTTCTCTAAATGGATCCTCCAGCACAATGTCTTCTTTTAGAGGCTATAAGATGGATGCCTCCGGTCAAGGACAAGGGATGGCAAGCGGCATACCCGTAGTCAAACAACCCATTATCCCAACACCTCCGGCGTCACAAACACCATCCGTTCCTCCAAAAACAATAGGATCCTTTGATGAGTTACAAAAAACACTCAACACGCCAGCGCCGACAAAACCGCCAGTAATGCCGCTCACTCCTACGCCCAGCATGGCGCCCCGTCCACCGGCTCCCGCTCCCAGCGCACCAAGCCAGGTAGCAAACAGCAAACCAACCGACCCCTACCGCGAGCCGATTGTGTAGTATAATACAAGAGATGATCGTCGTACCTGTATGACCGTGCCTCATCGCATCTTTTTCTATGCAACAATTTCAGGTCCCACAATTTATAGATGTAGAGGATAAGATCTTCGGGCCGCTTACTACCAAGCAGTTTTTTTATCTCTTGGGAGGTGGGGGACTTTGTTTTCTCTATTGGTTCGCTTTTTACGACTCCTATTTTTGGCTGTTTCTTCTGCTTATGGTCCCGACACTCGCTTTTGCGCTCTCTCTTGCGTTTCTTAAGGTAAACGGTCTCCCATTTATCAATGTCGCCTCAAATTTTTTATCCTATATCAGCACACCAAAACGTTTTTTGTGGAAACACGTACAGCATGAAGTGCACCCACTGGAAAGTCTGACCAAGACCCACGTCGAGGAGATGCCGAAACTCTCGAGTGGCAAGCTCAACGATCTCGCTTGGTCGCTGGATATTATGCAAAATGTTAAACGCTAACCCATGGCCAAAACCAGCGCACAAGCAACCCGGGACTTTATAGAGATAGACGAGATTCGCGACGGGGTACTACTCCTTCGAGACAAGTCACTACGCGCGGTACTCATGGCCTCTTCAGTTAACTTCGCGCTCAAATCAAATGATGAGCAGGACGCAATCGTCCTCCAGTATCAGAATTTTCTCAACTCACTCGATTTTTCCGTAGAATTTTTCGTCCAATCGCGCAAACTCAACATCGAACCCTATCTTGATACGCTTCGAGACCGGCAAAAAAGTGAGTTCAATGAGCTTATGAAAATCCAGATATCTGAGTATATCGAGTTCGTAAAAACGTTTGTAGATTCAGCAAATATCGTCTCCAAAAGTTTTTATGTCGTTATTCCCTTCTCACCACTTGCCGCCAATAAAAATGACGGGTTCAAAAGCGCTTTTGCATCATTAACTTCCCGCGGCGAGAAAAAAACGGTTGACGACACTAAATTTCAAGAATACAAGACCCAACTATACCAGCGCGTAGATGCTGTACGCCAAGGGCTCATACGTACCGGGGTACGTATGGTGCCACTCAATACCGAAGAGCTTATTGAGCTTTACTATGGCCTCTACAACCCCGGAGAGCTTGAGAAAGGTAAAATACCAGAAATTCCTGAATAATATGAGTATATTTTCTAACTTATTTGGCAAAAAAAAGAGTGCGGAGACCGAGGAAGAGCGCATGATGCCAGTATTTCCGCAGGAAATCTACCAGGCGGGATTGCTTGATTTCCGCGATATTATTGCCCCCTCTGCCCTGGAAATCAATGCCAACTACATTCGCCTTGGCAGCAAATACGCGCGGACTCTATTTATATTTACCTATCCGCGATTTTTGGCCACCAGCTGGTTTGCACCCATCATCAACCTCGATCGAGTATTTGATATCTCTATATTTGTGCATCCGGTGGATACGGCGATTATTCTTCGTAATCTCCGCAAAAAAGTAGCAGAAGTTGAATCCCAAATCTCCATACGCGAGGAAAAGGGCTTAGTACGCGATCCTATCTTGGATACCGCCGCCCAAGATCTCGAGAATCTTCGCTACAAACTCCAGCAGGCGCAGGAAAAGCTTTTTAACCTGGGGCTATATATCACCGTATACGCCGATACTCTCAAAGAGCTTGATGAGTCTGAATCTGAAATCCGCTCCATTTTGGAGGCAAAGCTGGTATACGCCAAACCGGCTTTATTTCAACAAAAAGATGGTTTTTCAAGTACCTTACCACTTGCCTACGACCGCCTAGGTATTAATACCTTCATGAACTCCTCGCCAATCTCGAGTATCTTCCCCTTTGTATCGTTTGATCTCACCTCCAACCGCGGTATTCTCTATGGCATCAACCGGCACAATAACAGCCTAGTGCTCTTTGACCGGTTTAATATGGAAAACTACAACTCCGTAATATTTGCCAAAGCCGGCGCCGGCAAATCATACCTCACCAAACTTGAGATTTTGCGCTCACTCATGTTTGGTGTGGATATTATCGTGGTTGACCCCGAAAAAGAATACGAGTATCTCGCAGAAACCGTCGGCGGCAGATTTTTTAATATCTCGCTCAACTCACCGCACCATATCAATCCATTTGACCTCCCTATACCACGCGAGGACGAGTCACCTGCTGATGTCTTGCGCTCTAACATTATCAACCTCGTCGGTATATTTCGCATTATGTTTGGCGGGCTGAACGCCGAGGAAGATGCACTTATTGATCGCGCAATTAGCGAGACATACGCCTCCAAAGATATTACGCCTGATTCTGATTTTTCCAAGATCACGCCACCACTTCTGACTGATCTTGAAACCGTGCTCCGCAACATGGAGGGAGGGGAGTCTTTGGCCTTGCGTCTTAAAAAATATACCGAGGGTACCTGGGCGGGATTTATCAACCAACCCACCAACGTCGACATAGACAAAAAAATGGTCGTCTTCTCACTCCGAGACATGGAAGACGAACTGCGCCCTATTGCTATGTATATCGTTACCCATTATATCTGGAATGCGGTGCGTGCCGAACTCAAAAAACGGGTCCTCATTGTAGACGAAGCCTGGTGGCTTATGAAAACGGTTGACGGCGCCTCGTTTCTCTTTGGTCTTGCCAAACGAGCTCGCAAATACTATCTCGGTGTGACCACCATCACCCAGGACGTAGCGGATTTTATGGATTCACCTTATGGCAAACCACTTATCACCAACTCCTCTATCCAGATACTCTTAAAGCAGTCCCCGGCGACCATAGACGCTATGGTGACTACATTCAATCTTACCGAGGAGGAAAAGTTTTTGCTTCTGGAGTCAGACGTAGGAGAAGGTATATTTTTTGCGGGACTCAAGCACGTAGCTATAAAGATTGTCGCCTCTTATACCGAAGATCAAATTATCACATCCGATCCTTCACAGCTTCTTGCGATTAAAAAAGCAAAGGAGGAGTATGCAAAAGCCTCTGAAATTATCACCCCATAGCATCTGTATATGGCCACCCAGACCACTGAACACGCAATACCAGAAACGACCCGAGGAGAAATCCTGCGCGGGTCACAGGCGGGCACTGCTCAAGAATCACGTCTCATAGAGGGAGCGGCGACTCAAGACACCTCCATGCAAGAGGTTTGGCGTGCCGATATGATCCGTGAGCAAGCTCAACAGCGTTTGATTGCGGAGGCAGAGGCGGAAGAAGAGGATATGGATGAGCAAGGGGATACCACAAGAACGACTGCCCCCACAAAAAAAATAAGCACTATGGAACTTGCGGTTGTCCTTTTCCCAGCAGTAGTTATTGATCTTACAGAATTTCTTGTACTCTTTGTCGGAGTAATACCGTTTATAGGGCAACCTATCTTGGGCGCGTATTCAGCTATTGATTGGATACTCAACGGATGCATAGCAGGATTTCTCTTCATTTGGATGGCATTTCATGGCATTTGGCCCTCCAGCCCTAAAGGATTAAAGATAAGTGCACTTATACTCAGTACGCTTGTAGGCGAGTCTTTGCCTCTTGTCAGCACCATTATCCCTGGGTGGACAGGCTGCGCCATTGGCGTATTTAAAATAGCAAATAGCGATAAAAAGACTACGCCAACTTAAGAAACATAGGGGTGTGATTATCTCATGCAGAGGGATATGATAGTATAAAGGTAAAATATTTATGTATATATTGAACCCGAAAAAAGCCCCACACCTACGCCTTTGTGTAAAAAGCGCGATATTTTCTTTGCTGGTTATTTTCTCCCTCCCCATTTTCGTCGCCGCCCAGAGTATTAGTGGGACAGAAGCAGGCGTCTCTATCGACTTTAATCCGCGTACCCCCGGTCCCAATCAAACTGTGGAAGCGCGTATAGTAAGCTTTTCATTTGATAAGCTTCTTGCCTCGTATGTATGGTATGTAGATGGCAAGGTAAGCGCGTCCGGGACAGGCAAGCAATCCACCACATTCATCACCGGCAAACCCGGCTCGCATCACATCGTCAAAGCCGTTATCAAGACAAATGACGGAGGCAATGTTTCTACATCTGCAGAGTTTACCGTAGGTGATATTGATCTTCTCTGGAGCGCGGAAACCACCACACCTCCCGGATATCCCGGTCGCGCCCTCCCTTCGGTATTCTCTTTGGTTAAAGTTGTGGCACTACCTAATATCATTAGTAACGGCAAGCTCGTCAACCCTCAAAGCCTTTCTTATGAATGGATCGTCAACGGCAGGCGTCTGCCTGAAAATTCTGGAGCGGGAAAAGACATGCTACTCCTCAATATTACCTCCGGTGCCAATGTTGAGACCCAAATAACCGTCAACGTAAGTACCTTGAGCCAGTCCGTCAAACAGACTAAAACAATATCCATACAGCCGGTAAAACAGAGGATTAATTTTTATGAAATAGACCCAGCCCGAGGTCCCAAATACCAACACAGCCTCTCTCGAGGGTTCTCGCTCACTACCGGTGCCGAGACCAAAATACTTGCCACACCATACTACTTCAATCAACGGTCGTTTGGTGTCCTGGATTATATATGGAAAATAGGCGGCAGGCGCATTTCTGAACCTAACACCCGCCCAGCAATACTTTCATTTAAAACTGAACAAGGAAGTACCGGCGCCCAACACGTCTCCTTACAATTAGAAAATCCGGGAAATCCGCTAGAGATTGCGGAAAAATCTTTTGTAATCAATGTACAATAAACCAAACATTCGCAAATTTTCCCTGTCGCTTGCTTTAGTTATGGGAACGTTTCTATTGGTGCATGGTTTTGTTTATGCAGAAGAAATTCCATACAACCTGCTTGCCCCGCTCCCTGGTGGAACCAACCAAGTAAGCGGTGACCAAGCATTCTCCACCTATGCACGCCAGGCTTTTGCGTTTGCTTTGAGTGTGGCCGCAGTACTAGCACTCCTCATGCTCGTAGTCGGCGGCATCCAATACCTTGGATCAGCCGAGAGTCCCAGCAGACTTTCAGACGCCAAAGACCGTATTTGGAATGCACTCATTGGTCTCGTACTTGCAGTTGCCGCCTGGCTGATTTTAAACACGATAAACCCAGCTCTCGTGAGCAACGATTTCAATTTACCGAGTCTTGGTGGTGGAGGAAGCACTAGCCAGCAATGCTTCTGCACGTGCAATGATGGCTCCCCAGGAACCATCGTAACCAAGTCGGACATGTGTACATCTTCCTGTAGCGCACGTGGGGGCGCGAAGAGTTGTTCCCAGTAATAACCCCTAAACCAGCAAACTATTTTAGCAACATATCATGCAAAGAAGAACAATCCTATTCATCATCCTAGGTATCGTAGCTCTTATAATCCTTGCCGTATTCTTTTTGGGCGGAGGCACAACAGATACCACTTCCGACCAGCCGGGATTTTTTAGCTCACTCTTTGGCGGGGGAGACTCTAGTCTTCCTACTGGTGATGGGGCTCTACCCACTCCACCTAAAGGATCCCCCCAGGTAAATACCGAAACTGCTCAAAAGGAGGGGCGTCTCAATAAAATTATCGATGAGCCCGTGGTAGGCGCCGTTTTGCAAAAAAAAGGCCAGAAAGTAAAATATTTCAAACAACGAAATGGCAATTTATTTGAGAATAGCTTTACCGGTGGCTCGGAAAATAGAATATCAAACGTCACTACTTTGGGTATACTAAGCGCAGATTGGTCAGAGTCAAAAGACTCGGTGGCCCTACAGTATTATGATAACGGGGAACTGAAGAAATATTACTTTCAGTATACCGGCACCTCTACCAACAACTCCGGCTTTCTCCCAAAGGAGATCATCAATATAGCCATGGCTCCCGGCGAGGAACGTATGGCGTATTTGGTCCCTGCGGGTGATGTATATGCGATTGTCACTGCTCTCCCTAACAACACCAAACAAAAAACGGTCGGCTCAGTACCTATCCCTGATTTTATATTAAGCTGGCCAAGTGCAAGTATAATCAGCCTCCAAACCAAAGCCTCTGGGCTCGCCCCAGGGCACCTCTATACCCTCAACCCCTCAAACGGAGTCCTTACAAAAATACTCGGCGATATCCCTGGGCTCACCACACTCTGGTCCCCGAGCGGCAAGCGGCTCCTCTACTCTGAAACCTCCCAGGAGGGGCAGGTACTACGGCTCCAATATCTCTCCAAAGAAACTAACCTCACCAAACAAGTCGAACTTACCACCCTACCGGAAAAATGTGTCTGGTCAAAGAAAAATGACGCGGTAGTGTTTTGTGCTGTACCACAGCTAGACGCCACAGCACGCACCCAATTGCCGGATGACTGGTGGCAGGGCAATATGGCATTTCATGATGCCTTATGGCAGATAAACCTTGATACGGGACTCAAAAAGATGCTCCTCCCCGTAAGTTCTTTTGATGCAACCCATCTATTCGTCTCGGAAGACGAGTCATCTTTGTTTTTCACGGACAAGAACGAGGGGTTCCTGTGGAGTCTAAAGATGCAGTAATCGTTTTATATGACGTACCTAAGAAAAACCCGCTCAAATCTGAGCGGGTTTTATAACTACACATCGAGCCTCTCCCTCTCCTCTACTCTCTGTCTCAATATCAGGATCTTCTGCAAGCGTCATATGAATAATGCGCCTTTCAAATGCCGACATAGGCTGCATTACCACCTCTTTCTTAAAATAACGAACCCGCTGAGCTCCCATGCGCGCACGCTCTTTCACCTCTTCCACCTTTTTTTTCTGATAATCGTTTACGTCAAGAGAAAATTGTACGGCCGCGTCTCCAAAACGCTTATCAGTGATACGCCGGAGTAGATAGTATAGTGCGAAGAGATTTTGCCCATTTTCACCGATTAATACACCGCCATCCGGAGTATGCACCTCAAAACAGACCCCTCCCAAAACATGAGACCGTTCGATAGTGTACTCGATGTGTATTTTATGGAGCAACTCCTCCAAAATAGACTGTATTTCGTCATGTGTATCCATACGGACAGATTATACAGCAGTAGTGGTTATTTTTTGCGCCCGCGAGCGCACAAATGTTTCATGGATAATAGCAATTAGGTTCATGGTTGTCCAATAGAGCCCAACTGCGGCAGGAAACTGGAGACCCGCCACAAAGATAAGCCCTGGCATCATGTACATCATCTGTGTATTCATAACACGCGCCATATCTGGCTGTCGGGGAGTAGTGTCTGTTCTTGGTATTTTAGGTGCGGAGAGTTTAATTTGTATAAACTGGGTTGCCGCGGCAAGCACCGCCATCACTACGCTCTTTTGCGAGAGATCCAATACCCCTAAAAACATCACGTGCAGAGCGCTTGGTTGCGTTATAAACGAATATAAACCGGTAAAGGTCTCTGTACTCAATCCTTTCCAAAACACCTGGTAGAGCCCAATGAGAATCGGCAACTGTATCAATAAAACTAAACACCCGGAAAACGGATCCACTCCATGCTCTTTGTAGAGCGCCATAATGCGTCTGGCCTGCTCTTCTTGTTTGTCTTTGAGTTCCTCCTTAATTTTACTGATTTTCGGCTCTAATTCACGCATTTTTACCTGCGCCTTTATCGAGTGATGTGTAAACGGAAATAAAGCTCCCCTGACTAGGATGGTAAGCAGGATTACCGCGAACCCCAAATCATGGTAGGGGAGAACCGCCGTAAGAAAGACAAGTGCATTGAGAAGAGGCCGATAAAATAGCTCGTGATAAATACTTAAGAGTGCCGACATAGTATTATAAAAGTCTTACTTTAATGGATCGTACCCTCCCGTATGCCATGGATTACAACGTAAAACACGTTTTACCGTAAGATGCACCGCATACACGAAAGAATATCGCTCAAACGCTTGCGTAGCATAGAGAGAACAAGAGGGCCAATACCTGCAATGTGTACGGCTTAACCTCCCTACCTGATCGGGTGATATATACCGACGATACGCCGCAAATAAGCGAAGAAAAAGGTTACGCAATATTCGATCACACCGCATGTACAAAGACTGTATCATATTCTCATCTCTTTATGAACGTAGATGTGCGCCCTTCCAAGCAAATCATACACTAATACCTTCAATTCACTGAATGGTAGGTCTTGCGCCCCCTTATACGCAAATAGAATCACATCAAATGAGGGGTAGGGGGTGCCCAACGTACCTCGTATAATAGACCGCAATCTGCGCCGTACCTTATTGCGTATGACTGATTTTTTAGAAAGCGCACTAGGAACAACAAACGCAAACCTACCCACTCCTACGGTTTTTCTAAAATATTTGAGGGTTATCGGACCATTTCGCAGAGTTTTCCCGCGCGAAAACACCTGCTGGAAGTCTTGAGGAAGATTGAGACGATTTGCCTTTGTGAGCACAGCAGTGAAATGTAAGCCTAATTTAGGCAGATAAACGCTTGCGGCCCTTGCGCCGGCGGCGTACTAGGACATTTTGAGACGTCTTAGTACGGCTACGCTTTAAGAAACCATGAGTTCGCTTTCGTTTCCTCTTTTTTGGTTGGTATGTTACCGACATAATGCGTCCACTATACAACAGAGCACACTTTATTTCAAGACTGCACCGCATATAAAACATTCTACACAAGAAATGCACAGATTGTTCACATAAACTAGGGTAATACGTTTGTTGTCATTAGTTTTCTTTAAAAAATAATTTAAGGTATACTAAAAACTACTAAAAAGTTCTGGACGATCGCACATCAAGTAATGACCACTGAAATTAGTCAAGATTATTGGCAATCAAGTCCTCACCCACATTTATGACGAATGAAGAGCTTTGGCAAACAGTGCTCAGCGAGATAGAACTAAATATTTCAAAAGCTAATTTCATAACTTGGTTTAAAAACACATCTATTATAGGAAATGATGGTGGCATTATCACCGTAAGCGTCCCCAACGCCTTCACAAAAGAATGGCTAGAGAACAAATACCACAAATACATCCTCCACTCCCTACGGACCAATAGTCCTTCAGCGCGCAATGTCACCTATACTATATCGACCATACCACTCAAACAAACAGCGCATGTAGCAATAGACCTGTCTCGCAAAAAAGAGAAGGTTGAACAACCCGGAGAAGAACAGCTTGAGTTCCAGGAATTCAATGTAGACAAGGAGACTAACCTCAATCCTCGTTATACCTTCGATAATTTTATCGTCGGCTCATTTAATGAGCTCGCACACGCGGCCGCAAAATCCGTAGTAAAGAGCATTGGTACCATATACAACCCCCTTTTCATCTATGGGGGAGTAGGTCTGGGAAAAACCCACCTCCTCCAGGCGATCGGCAATGAGGCACGCAAAGAAAACCCCAATATAAAGGTGCGCTATCTCTCTTCCGAGACGTTTACCAATGATCTTATCGCCGCTATCCAAAACAACGAACAGCAAAGATTTAAAGACCATTATCGCCGCTTTGATATCCTTATTATTGATGATATTCAATTTATAGCAGGTAAGGCACGCACCCAGGAGGAGTTTTTCCATACATTTAATACCTTATACGAGAACAATAAGCAGGTGGTATTTTCCTCGGATCGCCCACCAAAATCCATCCAAGATCTTGAAGAACGGCTTCGGTCTCGTTTTGAAGCTGGTTTAATAGCGGATATCTCTGACCCAGATTACGAGACACGTCTTGCAATACTCAAATCAAAATCTGAAGCAAAAAAACCAGAACTACCCACTGACATATTAGAGTATATCGCATCTGCAATCGATAGAAATATTCGGGAGTTAGAGGGAGCGCTCAATCTCATACTTGCCCGTATGCGTATTTCGGGTAAAAACCTAACTCTCGAAGAAGTCCAACAAGTATTAAACCAAGTAAATACCAAACCAAAGAGGATTATTACCGCCTCAAAGATTATTAAGGAAGTTTGTACGTTTTATGATATCAATGAACGTCATCTCTTTGAACGAAGTCGGCGACGAGAGATTGTAAAACCAAGACAAATCGCTATGTACCTACTCCGAGAAGACTTTCATGGATCATATCCATATATCGGGCAAAAGTTTGGTGGTAGAGATCATACCACCGCCATACATGCATACGAAAAAATATCGCGTGATCTAAAAAAAGACCCCAAACTTGCTGATGAGATTAAAATTTTAAAGGAGAGTATTTATAGTAGTTAATATACTGTGCACACC
>CAYGFT010000030.1:1610-11519 GCA_964349275.1 uncultured Candidatus Saccharibacteria bacterium | reverse complement strand
TTTGCTGCCGGTCAGGGACTCGAACCCCAATACCCGCCTCCAAAGGGCGGTGTCCTACCATTAGACGAACCGGCAATGGTTGCTAAAAGAGTATCAAATTATAAGCAAAAAATAAAGCCGGAGATAGTTGGTACCACTCCGGCTCTCACCCTATTGCATCAGCAATCTTTGAGTTGCTCTTTCGCTATCTGGAGCGCGACATGAAGCGCCGCTACCACCACATGCGGGTACCCAATCCTATCTTGTCCGCGAAGGAGCGGGTGCTCTTCCATGAGACGGATCACCAGATACCGCATACTCTCTACTTTTTCCTTGTTTGGAGACGAAAATTTTTCCGACGAAGCCTCTAGGATGGCTATGGCTTTGTCTACATTGTTTGGGCGGTGCATGTCAAGATCGTATCGCCTAAGTTTTTTCTCGAGTCGGTCTGCCTCACGTTGCAGTTTGGCCCGGTACGGAATGGATAACTGGAGACCAAAATCCTTTTGAACCAGTGCGAATCTCTGCTCCATCTCCGTCACTACAGACGGAGTCATCAGCCTCCCATCAAGAGAGAAAAAGACGCTTGGGTCATCCTCGAAGTGATGCGTCTCAAGTATATGCTCTATAGCGCCAAGAGGATCCTTTAAATCAAACTTTGACTTATGTCTCTTTTGATCCATTTTGCCTGCTCCTTCCCTGGTCAGTGGAGCTCCGTCATCGGTCTTTTCAAAAAATCACGCTTGGCATTACACACAAGCTCCGCTACATCCGCGACTAGGCCATACGTCATGGGAAGATTCCACACACGCATAAACTCAAACTCACCCAAAAGACCCATCGCACGTTCTTCATAGTGTTCTCGAAGGTTCTCCCCTACGTACCTCCCACGAGCGAAGATGAGCAAACCAAGTACGATCTTGACGGCATTGTGCCGATGGAACCCGGATATTTCATAACGTCGGAGATCCTCTGCGTCCCTTGGGACGATAGCATGACCGCGCTCTTTGGCCCACTTGATAATTTCCGCCGCACCTTCGGAGATCTTTGGCTTACTATATTCAATCTCCACGAGACACCAGTTCACAAAGGATTGTGCATCTTCGCCTGCCTCCAATAAGGCATCTGATACACGCTCCCTACCTTCACCTACGCCACGGGTAACGTTTATCTTCATTAGCATCAGTCTATTCGTATACAAGTCGAGCAATTTTTTCGGTCCTTCCAAAATGAGATGATCACGAAAAAATCTCGAGACCAAGAGCCACCAACGCCACGGATGCAAAGATAACGCATTGAACATATTCGTCCCCCTTTCCTGTCAAAAAATTTCAATCGTATTTTACATATAGAATACTGTATTGTCAAGTAGTTGCGGTAATGCGCACACATATGGCGGTTTTTTTGTTGTAGCAATTCTATGGACATCGGATGTCCATATATTAGGCCAAACAAAAACCGGCTTATCAAAAGTCGGCATCGTGCGAGCCCACAAGCAACTACGCCTTGAGACACTCGGCAACCGCAAGCTCGAGTGGCAACTGTGGGAAGACCGTATGAAATGAATTCCAATAGGCGTCTATGAGAATCTTGAGCAATCTCTGAAGCTCCTCGGGTGAGATCTCCTGATGCGCTTTGATAAATAAAACCTCTTCAGGCGAGAGTTCGGATCCCGCAAGTTCAATGTGCCGTGGATTGAGTTTGGCGAGATACAAATGTCGCGTGAGACGTACCAAGAGCTTGGCAAAAAACTGTGGGTCTATCCCCTGGTCTATCGTCTGATCTATAAGCTCGAGTGAGCGCGCCGCATCTTTTTTGATAAGCGCCGCTACCAGCCCCTCTACCGCCTCGCTATCCGGCGCCCCCAAGATCATCCGCACATCCTCAAGAGTAATCTTGTCACTTGAAGCGAGTACCTGTCCCAGCATAGACTCGGCATCGCGCAGTCCCCCATCGGCAAATAATGCAACTAGACGCAACGCCTCAGCATCGGCTTTGATATGCTCAACAGACACAATCCCCTCTAATCGCTTGATGATGACTGGCACACTTAACTTTTTAAACTCAAATGTCTGGCACCGCGAGATAATCGTCTCAGGTACTTTTTCAAGCTCGGTAGTAGCAAGAATAAATATCACATGCGGCGGCGGCTCCTCTAGGGTTTTGAGAAGCGCGTTGAACGCTTCTTTGGTGAGCATGTGCACCTCATCTATAATATAGACTTTGTATTTGGCTCGAGCTGGCACCAGACGCACCGCCTCGCGAAGCTCGCGGATCTCATCTATCCCGCGGGATGAGGCCGCATCAATCTCCACGAGATCCAAAGCTCGGCCAGAGGAAAACTCCATACAAATCTCGCATTTGTTGCAAGGCTCATCGGGCTTTCCCTCGGGGCAGTTTACCGATTTGGCAAGTAAGCGCGCAATCGTGGTCTTACCGGTACCTCGTGGCCCTGCAAAAAGATAGGCATGCGCGATACGTCCAAGTTTGAGCGCGTTTTGGAGTACACGCGTCACATGCTCCTGCCCTGCAATTTCAGAAAAACTCTTGGGACGATATTTGCGATAGAGTACTTGCTCGGACATATGAGAATATTAGCATATATGAATACTCTCTCGCTCTTGACTTTTATACTTTTTATTGTCACAATTCAGAAAATTGCAAAGGAGATACTGCTATGAAAGTCATTATGGCCTATCAGGGAGGTTTAGGACAAGAAGAAGACCTTTTTTGCGCACTAAGAAAAGTTGATCTCCCTCTCATAGGAACCAAAATCCTTGATGAGGATGACCACACATGGGTTGTCTACGAGGTTTGGCACTTCCTAGGCATTGATACTCCTGTGTTGGATGTCCGAACTCCTGGTCCGGATAACTACCGCGCTGAAGCATCCTTTGGAAATTTATGGGAAATCCACAAAACAATGTGGATGCTCTATTTTCGAGACAAAGTGCGAGCAAAGATAGAGGCCGAAAACAGACAATAGAAACTCTTCTTTTTATGTGACGCAAAAGGACTCCCCAGAGAGTCCTTTTTTTCTTATATACTAACACGAAACATCCACTACCTACTACTTACTACGGGAATGGCCAGCTGTTTTTTCTTAAACACAATGAGTTTGTACCCCGCAAAATTCCAGAGTATGACTGCCGCCACCGCAATAACTCCGGCGATATTGGCCCACGCCTCGGGAGTAAACCCACCTCTTACGCCGATAATATCGGTAAAAAACACAGTCACCGCAACATTGATAACAAGCCCCACCACGCTCACACTCAAAAATCTGCCGTACTCTTTAAGGATTGACTCATTGGGATCGCGCTTGTCACCAAACACCCAGAAATGATTCCAGGTATATGCATTGAAATTGCCAGTCATAAAACTAATACCTTTGGAAAGTACCAGCTTGGGACCGCTCGTGACACCAAAATAGGAGAGCAAAATATTGTATACAGCAAAATCAATCGAGAAACTCAAAAATCCGGCCGCTACATACCGCGCAAACTGAATCATAAACGGGATTTTGACTGAGAGTATCCGACCAAGAAGTATTCCCAAAAGCCATATCACTGGAATAACCCCCAGGAGCCAGGTATTGGAAAATCCTGCCGGCAATGCAACCCCCACCGAAGTCGCAATGGGTGCAATCATATCTTTAATATGAATATTCAAAAACGAAAACGTAGGAAGTAAAAATACCCCCATTAAAAACCCACTCAAAGCTCCCAGCACATAATCTTTTGTGTTCATGCAAAACTACGATTAGTTGGTGTTCTTATAGTGTAGCAAATACCTTATAAAGAAGATATTTTTACTCACAAATATTTTGGCAAGTCTTTATACCATCTTTCACCTCACACTGCAGGCACTCGCTTGATTTTCTGCAGTTATATGACTCAAGTGTGCTGGTACCACGGAGCATGCGTAGCTCAAGAGGATTAGACGGCATCCCATCCTGTAGCGTAATCAGATAATTTTCCTTGCGCACCTCCCAAATATCCGGAACATGGCTTGTCTCCAGATGGAATGCTCCCCTCTCATTGCTACGAGCATTACTAAAAAAATCTTTATCCCAGACTACACTACCGCCAACTATCCCCCAACCACGCGAGCGAACTATTATCTCCACGCCCCCTATGGGTAAATCTGATTCGCAATCCAGCACCATACCCGAAATCTCTCTTGTAAACGGATAAACATAAAATATGCTCCCCGATAAAGCTACGACGATAATAATGAGAAGGAGTACTACTTTCATATGCGCTGTGAACTAAGGATTACGCGTATGCTTTTGGGATATCTCCCCCTCCACCTCCTCGCGCGGCCGACCGTACTGCATACTTGAATACTGACTGATGGCTTCTGCAATGGCCGGATCCCCTGTTGGCATGGGAAGTGTATGCATACTAAATGAACGCGAGGTCTGCCCCGCAATCAAGAGCCGCGCATAGGCATGATAATTGTCGATATTGATGAGATCGTGCGCAGAGAACACCGGCGCAAACTGTGACTCTAAGAACTCGGCATCTTCGGCCCCGACACGCATAGCGACCATGGAGCCGACATTGCCAAATACTGCTTTTTTGATCTCCTCCTCCAGCTGACCGATAAATTGATGCGAGATAGTAAGATTGAGCCGATACTTACGCGCCTCGGAAAGAATCGTCGCGATTGAGCGCGTAGTCACATTTTGAAACTCATCGATATAGAGATAAAAATCTTTGCGCGCCTCCTGCTCCATATCTGCTCGGGAGAGTGCCGCCATGAGGATCTTGCCCACGACAATAAGCCCCAAAAGACTGGAATTGAGCTCTCCCAGGCGCCCCTTGGAAAGGTTGATGAGTAAAATCTTTTGCCCATCCATAATTTCGCGAAAGCTAAAACTGGATCGCTCTTGCGCAATAATCGGCCGCATAATTTCGTTGGCTAAAAACACATCAAACTTAGAAGTAATATATGGAACGATATTGGCAAGGGAAGCCTCCCCGCCTGCTTTTTCTGCAACATCGCGCCAAAAGTTTTTGACGATGATATTATTGCAACGCGAGAGTTTGAGCTCACGAAACGCTTTGTCCGAAAGTACACGTGCGACCTCCAGAAGGGTACCCCCGGACAGAGGATCGTCTATGACGAGCATCGTGGCATTGCGAAAGTATTGCTCAAACATTGGCCCCATGGATTCGGGGACCGCGCCGTAAAGTTTTTGGAATATACTAAAAAGCTCATTGACCACGAACGTCTTCTGCTCTGGGAACGCCGGATCATACTCGAGCATATTGAGCCCCAGCGGGCGCGCCGTATCTCCAGGATTAAAATAGATAACATCCCCCAATCGGTGCTCCGGGATAAGCCCCAGAATCTTGGAGATGGATTCACCGTGAGGATCGATATAGCATATCCCCTCGCCATTTTGAATATCCTGGATAGCAAGCGATTCCAAAAAATTGGATTTGCCGGTGCCCGTCTGCCCGATCACATAGAGATGACGTCTGCGGTCATCAGCAGTAATGCGCACGGGCAAGCGCTCACCACGAAATATATTTTCTCCCAAGAGCAGTCCCTCCTCGGGCATATTGGCGGGAGCGGCGGCCTCACGCGCTTTGAGCGATTTGACCTTGGGCATGGCAAGTTGCCCCACAGGAAAATGATATAGACTTGCGAGCTCCTCGGTCGCCACATAAGAGACTACCCGCGGATCGAATAGGCGAAATGAAAAATTGTAGACAAGATTTTGGAGATCGCGACCAGAGGTGCTATGCACCACAAACGTGTTCCCCTGTGGCTCGCTAAACTGTAAAAACGCATCCTCCAAGCCTTTCAGAATAACATCAGACTCCTGGCGCGTAGGAGCGGATGCAAGGAGTCGGACATTGATGTCAAAACCTGCACGATACGACTTTTCTTCGACAAGCTTGACCACCACCTCATCAAATACCACCGGCTTTGCGGTCGCGGTATCTTTGTCTTTAGGCTTTGAGGAACCACCTGCGATCTCACCCAAAGCATGCACCGCTTGCGCCGACCAGGTATTTTCTTTGGCTACCGCCTCGGGAGATTTGCCTTGGCGCATGATTTTGGCCGCATCTCTACCACGCATCTGATAGTGTGCGCTCGCGGGATAGCACATAATCTGAATCGCCGCCCCTTCACCTTCTTTTTTGAGCTTGGAAAATGCAGTCGAGATGACACCCAAGGGATCAGACTCCAGATGCCGATAACTCCGTATCGGCACATATCCTGGTTTTTTGAGCGTGAGATAGGAGCCCGAGACGACACCTTCGCTATTGAATATGTTGTAGTCTTTGACACGTTCTATCTTGGCATGTGGGAAAAGTCCGTTGACCTGTTTTTCAAATACGCTCCCCCATTTGCGCGGTACTGCCACAAAAAATGATATCTCCTCGCCGACTGAAGGCAGTGCAAGCTCCAGCGCGAACGCAGGCTCACCATAGAGAAACGAGAGCATACTGCTATCACGAAGCGAGATCATGCTTGCGTACAACTGCTCCATTACCGCGATGAGATCTTTTTGATCTTTGGGCTGATCTTTGCCTGAGGCATCGGTCCGCGGTTGTTCGATCGTGGTGAGCACCGAGTACAGCACCAAATCCAGCGAACGCGAGAGACGCCCCCGCTCCCCCGCGCGCAACAAAAAATAATAGGCGGCGAGTGCCAGTACTACAAGGATGAGTGCAAAAATATAAAATCCAAGCGACATGGGAAGATGTCCCTACGCGCGCGCGGCGACTAGTTTTTCATAATATTCATCCAATAAGGCGTCGTGAAAATCATCGAGTATGTGGGGATTATTGAGCTGGCGTGCCAGCTCCACCGCCTGTGGGATACCTTTGGCCATCGCTACACCCACTAATACCTCAATCTGCTGTTCGTGAGCCTTTTCTTGCAATTCGCGAGTCTGTGGGGTCACAGAAAGTGGTCCAACTTGCGACACAACAGGTTGATCTGTCTGCTGTGGAGAAAGAGTAGGTCCTGCTATCTCGGGAACAAGTTTTTCTATACCCTGGATGCGTTCTTTGAGTAGAGACCCAAGTAAATCCTTTTCTTGAACCTCGGGTGTCGTAGGCGTGCGGGAAGCCTCCAAAGCTCGCTTTTTTTCGGCGAGCTGGGCTTCAAGATCTGCAATCTCAGCATCAAGGTCAAATGACTTTTCCGATTCCGGCATATATTTATTATACTATAGAGAAGGCGTGGCGCCACTCGAGCCATGCACATATATCAGATTTGATTTGATAGGCTATGTCCAAACAAAAATCGCTCGTATTTCTTTTTATCATTCTTGCGGTCGCATCGTTTTTCCGCCTTTGGCATATCACCGAGACCCCGCCCGGTCTCTACCCGGATGAGGCCATGAATGGCACAAACGCCCAAGAAGCCATCCGCACCGGACACTACAAAATCTTTTACCCGGAGAACAACGGACGCGAGGGGTTGTTTATAAATATCCAGAGCTTGTCTTTGCGAGCATTTGGCAACGAGCCGTGGGCACTGCGTGTGGTATCAGCGATATTCGGTATATTGACCATACTTGGTCTCTATCTCATGACGCGTGAGCTACTGCAGAAAACCACCGAGTACCATGAGCGCATTGCATTGTTTGCGGCATTTTTTATGGCTACGCTCTTTTGGCATATTAATTTTTCCCGTATTGGTTTTCGCGCCATTACCGTTCCTTTTTGGCTCGTTTGGAGTTTTTACTGGATATTCCGGATGATCCGTGAACTGGAAACAGGAAATGAGAAACTACCAAAAGCAGAGGGATTTGCAATACTTGCCGGTATCGTCTATGGTCTGGGATTCCATACCTATATCGCCTATCGGGTCACGCCCCCGCTCCTCCTTGTATTGTTTTTTATCGGCTGGAAAAAATACAAGGCAGGGATTTTGAAAAAATGCTTTCCCTGTATTTTTACCCTCTTTCTATTTGCCGCATTCGTAGCCGCTCTCCCTATCGGATATTATTTCCTCAACAACCCCGCTGATTTTAGCGGACGTACCGCACAGGTCTCCGTACTCGCCTCCGCCACACCTGCACATGACCTCTTGCTCAACGCCGCCAAAACATATGGCATGCTTTTCTGGACGGGGGACTACAACTGGCGGCACAACTATGCCGGTGCCCCCGAGCTTTGGTGGCCCATGGCAGTGCTGTTTGGTCTCGGGTTACTCATAAGCCTTGGCGCCGTGTTTGCGACACGCAGTCCAAAACGTATGATCACACAGATATTCACCGCTCCCCACGGACTGCTCATTGTCTGGTTTTTTGTACTCTCGATACCCTCGGTGATATCAAATGAGGGTCTCCCGCATGCCCTGCGCACCATTGGTATGATCCCTCCGGTGATGATATTTGCCGCATTGGGGATGGATTTTATTATGCGAAAAGGCAAAATATTGCATGGGCGGCTCCTTGGGGCATTCCCCGATTTGGAGTACCAAATCAACCGCATTGGCAGTGAGTTTCGGATACTGGTATTTGCATTCTTGGTCGTCATCTCCATATTTGCCTATCGCCAGTATCTCCTTCGCTGGGCAAGTAGCCCCTACACCGCAGAAGCATTTAGCGAAAACTATACACTTCTGGGTAAATACCTGCGAACACTCCCAGACACCACACACAAATACGTCATCGTAAACGCGGATGGCGTGGACGTACGAGGCATTCCCATGCCCGCACAACCCGTCATGTTCCTCATGGGCGAAGGACCTATTGCACATGGTGAGGTTTCCCCGCGTAATGCACGCTATATCCTCCCTGACGAGATAAAAAATCTCTCTCTCGAACAGCTCCCCGCAGGCGAGATGGTATTTGCTATGCTGGAGATGAAAGGGACATTGCGCGCTGAAATTAAATCACTCATCCCCTCGATGACATTCGAGGAGATACCCGGAAAATTATTAGTCGGCAAGGTAACGAAATAACCATGCACCAAAAAGATTCTTGGATAGCAAGCGCACTCCTGGTACTTATGTTTGCGCTTATGTTTTTCTCGGCCAAAGGAGATGCGGCCATCATGGATGAGCTCGCGCACATCCCTGCGGGATACGCATATATCACAGAAAAAGATATGCGGCTCAATCCCGAGCACCCACCGCTCATGAAAGATCTCGCTGGAATATCACTCCTGATGCTCCAGCCAAATTTTCCAACCAACGTAAAACCTTGGACCGAGGATATCAACGGCCAATGGGATATGGGGCGCATATTCTTGTATGACGCCGGCAACAACCCCGACCAAATTCTCCTCTGGGCACGTCTCCCGATGATGCTTCTCGCACTCCTTTTTGGCTGGATGTTATTTACCTGGACACGAAAACGCTACGGACCGAAAGTCGGCCTTTTGAGTTTGTTTTTCTTCGCCCTGTCGCCCACATTTGTCGCGCATTCCCGGTATGTAACGACCGATCTTGCGGCGGCATTCGCCTTTTTTATCGGCATCATTACGTTTATAGACTTTATTGAAAGTCCTACGCGCGGCAATATTCTCAAAGCAGGTATCGCATTTGGGGTAGCTCAACTTTTTAAATTTTCCTTATTTCTCTTGGTGCCCATCTACGGGGCGATGGCAATCGTCTGGATATTGGTTGCACACAAAGATCATCTCTCCCGCATGGGATTTGGCGGGCGGTTGGGGCACCGCATTAAATATGGCGCGATGCTTATCGGCAAGATTGTCCTTATCGGTCTTATTGGCATCATCGTTATCTGGGCGGTTTATGAGTATCACGTCTGGAACTACCCACCCGAACGTCAACTCCATGATGCGACGGAAATCCTCTCCTCATTCGGCAAACGCTGGCTCGTCGACCTTGATATCTGGCTCATTACCCATGAAGCCACCCGCGCATTGGGGCAATACATGCTGGGGCTCCTTATGGTGCTCCCGCTGCTCCCGTTCTACGCATCGCGGT
>CAYGFT010000030.1:0-1600 GCA_964349275.1 uncultured Candidatus Saccharibacteria bacterium | reverse complement strand
TAGTACAACGCGCGGCCGGTGGAAACACGACCTATTTTCTCGGCGAGCTATCCAACACCGGTTGGTGGTATTATTTCCCAATCGCCTATGCCCTCAAAGAAGCACTCGCACTCCACGTCCTGACTTTTATCGCATTTTTGGTATCTACGGTGAGCATCCTGCGATCTCGCCGTTTCCGCGCAATTCAATGGACACGAGAACATATCGGGGAGGCGACTATGTTATTTTTTGTAGCATTCTATTGGATCTACTCCATCCGCACCCCGCTCAATATTGGTGTACGGCATGTACTGCCTACGTTTCCTTTTATTTATCTTTTGGTATCGCGCGCGCTTGTCTCCTGGATTGAGCGAGTCCCCGACCCCAATCCTCTAACCGAAGCTCGCTGGCTACACAATATCTATCGCTTACACATCGAGTCAATCCCCAAATATATCATGATCATAGTGCTGATGTTTTGGGGAGGATTCCAGACCGTCATGGCGTACCCAAATTATCTCAGCTACTACAACGAACTCGTCGGATCCAATCGCGGATATCTCTATATCGTAGATTCCAATTATGATTGGGGGCAAGATCTCAGACGGCTTGCCGACATCGTACACACCAATAATGTCGATCACATCGCACTCGAGTATTTTGGTGGCGGCTCCCCGCAGTATTATATCGGACCCGCATTTGAACCCTGGTGGTCGAGCAAGGGCAAACCACAGGGATACTTTGCGATATCTGCCACTCTGCAACAAGGCGCATTGGGAAGATCAAGTATTTGGTACAATCAAGAGGCACGCGATATCTGGCGTGAGAAAAATACTGCAGGTGCGACTATTTCAGACACATCACTTGATCTTGTCATAGATAACTCCGTATTCAATAAAGACGCTCTGCGCTCGCTGTATGACGACCTGCTTGGCCTCGGCAAATCACATATTGAAGATGCGGATGTCGTTCAGCTTTTGGATGCTAAAACATATCATTGGCTTCGCAATTATCAGCCAATCGCCCGCGCGGGTGAGTCGATATTTATCTACGATATACGATAGCTCTCACATAAAAACCCTCCCACTAAAATGGGATGGTTTTTATTTGTCTCGAAGCTTATAAAAAATCTTGCCCGGGAAACGTGCATCGGCGTATTCGAGACGCCCGAGATCCGGCACCTCCTTTTTAAATACCAAATGCAAACTATCAAGCGATGATTTAATATCTATCCCCTCTTCCAAGCGTACATACCAGCCTTGCTCCGTTATGGCCTGAATATCTTTTTTGTACTCTTTGCCAATAGCAAACTCTTTGACCTCTGTACCAAAAAGCTCACGTACCCGCTCGCCGACAACTACGAGGTCCCGTATAGTCTTTGGGTCGAGTACTACCATCTCCAAAGGAGCATCCACATCACGGTAGCTCCGAATTTTCATAATTAAACTCCCTGAAAACCCTGGAGCAGTCTCAAAAATAATACCGGACTCATCAAGATAAAAACAGTTTTTCGTATCAAGCACCTCCTCTTGCGATCCCCCATCTGCTTCATCCAATATAACGGCACTCCCCGCACACCAAATCGCAGTGACTTGGCGCTCTTGTGCCTTAATAGAAAGAC
>CAYGFT010000029.1:0-12363 GCA_964349275.1 uncultured Candidatus Saccharibacteria bacterium | reverse complement strand
GCTTTACCCTGAAAAAATTTGCCTTTGAGCCGAAGGCGAGATTCGAACTCGCGACCTACTGTTTACAAAACAGTTGCTCTACCACTGAGCTACTTCGGCAATTTTTTACAAGCTAAACCTTCAATTGCCATCCCCGGGCAATAATTCTTATCTCTATAGATTCTAGACTCCCTACATCTATAACTTCAACTTCCGCCACTGCGTTGTCCCGCCATAGCTTTAGCGACGGCGGGAGCTCGGTGGTGCCTTATCTAGAAGATTCTACATTATTCAAAATCAAAAAACTACACGCGCACCTCTTCGACGATGATTTCTTCACTTTTTATGAGCACATCATTGACGAGAGGTTTTTTCTTTGGAGTTACGCGCCGACGATATTTTTTGACCGTAATTTTCTCTTCGCTCGTTACTTCTCCTGTTGTATTTTTCCAGCTATAAATCTCCTGCCAATATTCAGATGGCTTCGGTACGAGGATCGAGCGTGAACGGATACGGGTTACCAGTTTGAGTAGTTGTTGCTCAATGCGGAGTACTACAATACGCAAGCGCGAGATAATTTTTACTACAAATAAGAGCAGTGCCGGACGCACCGTCTGCATCCAGAGACGAGAAAAGGTCTCTGAAAGACGCCGCACCACATACGAGAAAAACGGCCCTTGAGCGGTGCGGATAAACGCAATTTCCTCCGGCGGCAGTAAAGCAGCTTTGGGAATATTGCGCCCGAAGACGAGCAAAAGACCCAGAGAACTTAGTATCAATAACGTTATGGATAGAGCCATAAATATTTTCAATGCTATAGCGCTGGGCCCAAAAGCCCTGCGTTATATTTGGAAACGTGAAAACTGCGCAATGGTAATGTTTTCTCCAAAGCGCGCAATTGCTTCTTGTACGAGTATTCCCACGGACTTCTTCTCATCTTTGATAAACGGCTGTCCCATAAGCTCCATCACCGTCTCGGGAGCGGCGGCGGCAATATGCATGGCCACCTCATGTGCGAGCATTTTAAAATCGGGATTGCGTGCCACAAAATCCGTCTCGGAGCGAAGCTCCAAAAGTACGCCGATCTTCTGGTTGCCATGGACATATGCCTCCACAATACCGATAGCAGTGGAGCGCTCGGCTTTTTTACCCGCAATACGCGCGCCCTCCTCTTTAAGAAGCTCCATAGCACGCGCCATGTCACCGTCCGCACCTTCCAGGGCACGCTTGCATGCCATAATCGAGGCATCTGTTTGCTCCCGGAGCTGTCGAATCTGATCTGAAGTTACCATAAATATGATATATACAATACGTTACGCTTGTAATACCAATTGTAAATCGAGTTTAAAACCGGTTCAAGAATGAACAGACAAATACTACGCCTCGGCGTTTGCCGCTTGAGACGCCGTACGCATCTCTAACCCCTCACGATAAGCCGCCTCAATACGCATAAGAAGATACACGATACTGGATGTGGAGTTGTCATTGGCAGGAATGGGGTAGCTCGCGAGCTCTGGATCGGTGTCACTACTCGAAATGGCAATAATCGGCACCTTTCGTTTGCGCGCTTCATCTACCGAGATGCGCTCTTCACTAAGATCTACCACCACAAGGGCTGATGGTAGCTTTTTGAGCAAACGCAACCCACCAAATGTCTGATCAAGCTTCACAATCTCTTTGCCAATACGTGTCTGCTCTTGTTTGGTATATTTTTTAATCTCGCCTGTCGCTTTCATCTGCTCGAGCCCCAACCAATGAGCAACTCGATCAGAGATAACTTTAAAATTGGTAAGCGTGCCCCCCAGCCAGCGCTCGGATACATACGGCATGCCCATGCGCTCAGCAGTACTCTTTATCGCCTGCTCTGCACTCGCCTTGGTACCGACGAGCATTATGACCTTGCCCTCTTCACCAAGCTTCTTTACAAAGCTTAGTGCTTCTTCTAATTTACTATATACTTTTGCCAAATCGAAAACCTCGACATTGTTTTTTGTGCCAAAAATAAACGATCGCATATTGGGGTGACGCTTGGTCTTGCGGTACCCGAAGTGTACGCCCGCCTTGAACATCTCCGTTATTTCGGGATGGATTTGATTTTCTGCCGCTTCTGAAGCTATTTGAGACATAAAAGAAGACTACCAGGAATCCTTAAATCCTGCAACCCCCCCTCCCCACTTGCACGAATAGTAAATCTCGTTTATAATAGCTCCATTATGAAAACAGACATCCACCCCACCTACTATAAAGATGCCGAGATTCGTTGCGCCTGCGGCAACATCATGAAAGTAGGTGGGACCAAGAAAACTATAGAGATTGAAATCTGCGGGGCCTGCCACCCGTATTATACTGGTAAAGAAAAACTCATCGACACTACCGGCCGCGTTGAGAAGTTTAAAGCGCGCGTCGCCAAAGCAAAAACCACCAAGCCGAAAGCCAAGAAGCAGTAATACCACTGCTCTCATGAGTGACCAAAATCACGCAAACGCCATCATCGTAGAGATCCGCCAAGGCGCGGGAGGTGACGAAGCCGCCCTTTTTGCGCGTGAACTCGCGGATATGTATATACACTATGCCCAAAAACAAGGCTGGGGATTTAAAATACTAGATGAGTCGCTGGGCAATCTCGGCGGCTACAAAGAAGTGGTATTTGAGATCCGCGGTCTCAATGCGTTCAACTCTTTCAAACAAGAGTTTGGCGTGCATCGCGTACAGCGCATTCCCAAGACCGAAAAGTCCGGACGAGTACATACCTCTACTGTCTCGGTCGCCGTACTTCCCGAAGTAGAAGCAACGGAGGTCAACATTCGCAACGAAGACATTGAGATCACCTTCTCTCGATCCGGAGGCGCGGGCGGTCAGAACGTCAACAAGGTAGAAACAGCCGTACGGATCCTGCACAAACCGACTGGCATTGTAGTCCGCTCCCAATCCGAACGCTCCCAAGCGCAAAACCGCGAACGAGCCATGGGCGTACTGCGTGCAAAACTCTATGAGATAGAACAGACCAAAGCCACCGGTTCTATCGCGCAAGCCCGCAAAGAGCAAATCGGCACCGCTGATCGCTCGGAGAAGATCCGCACCTACAATTTTACGCAAGATCGCATCACCGATCACCGCATCAACAAATCTTGGCACAATATGGAAAAGATTCTCGCAGGCAGTATGGAAAAGATCGTGGAGGCATTTCAAAAAGGCAACTAGAATTTAGTGAACATACATAAAGAACCCCATTTGGGGCTTTTTTGTTGCTCTATCTATACGTATACGTAAAAATCTACTTAGCCAATGGCGCGCACCAAAAACCAAATCGCCATACTCACGATAAACAAGGCCAGAAGCACCGCCAAAGATTCTTGGGGAGCAACTGAGTCGTTTAATTTAGATCCCTTTTTCATATACACCAAGGAGAAAATCCTTTTTCATTAAGGCTACGACCTTTTTGAGTAAGAGATAAGACCATACTTACTATCTATAGTAAAGGGTCTGAGCAATACGTCAATGTGAATAACTTTGCAGAAAATCCAAATAAGCAAGCATGCCAGCTATATGCAGGAACTTTCGCTCCATAATAATTCTTAAACAACTCATCCTGGAAAATTCTTTTTTTGTTCGCGTGCTTTTCTGATACAATACACCATTATGTCATTTGTCCATCTCCACACACATACGCATTACAGTCTACTCGATGGCCTCGCCAAGGTAGACGAGCTCATCAACCAAGCAAAGACCTATGGCATGCCCGCACTCGCGATTACCGACCACGGCAACCTCTATGGGGTTATTGAGTTTTATCAAAAAGCAAAACGCGCCGGCATAAAACCCATCATCGGCGTAGAAGCGTATCTAGCCGCCGGGAGCATTCATGAAAAAAATCCGGCAATAGACGACAAGCAACGCTACCATCTCATCCTGCTTGCCAAAAATAATACCGGATACCGCAATCTTATCCAGCTTATCACCATCGCAAACCTCGAAGGATTTTACTACAAACCGCGTATAGACAAAGAGGTCCTGCGCACGCATGCCGAAGGACTCATCGGGCTCTCTGCCTGCCTCTCTGGTGAGATATCTCGCGCGCTCCTTGCCAACAATGAGACTCGAGCCGAAGAGCTCGCTCGCGAATACAAAGCTATTTTTACCCCCGGGGATTTTTTTATCGAGATCGGCCACCACCCCAATATCGAGCGCTGTGACGAGGTCCAGAAAAAACTAGTAGCACTCGCCAAAAAAACAGACATCCCGCTGGTTGCAACTCAAGACATTCACTACCTGCACAAAGAAGACGCTCGTGCACAAGATATTCTTATCGCGGTACAAACCAATGCCCATGTAGACGACCCTGAGCGCCTCTCCATGCGCCAGGATGATTTTTCCATGCGATCACCCGCAGAAATGCACGAACTATTCAAAGACACGCCTGAAGCCGTAGACAATACACTCAAGATTGCCGATGCCTGCAATGTCGAGCTCACCTTTGGCAAACTCCAACTCCCCAACTTTATCCTCCCTGAAGGAAAAACTGCAGAGGAGTACCTGGAGCAACTTTGCGAAGAGCGCATCAGCAAAAAATATCCTGACCCCACCCCTGAAGTACGCGAGCGTCTGGCATATGAACTCTCCGTGATTCACAAAACTGGATTTGCAACCTATTTTCTCATGGTGCAAGACTTCGTCAACTGGGCCAAAGACAACAAAATCGTCGTCGGACCGGGGCGCGGATCCGCGGCAGGATCTATCGTCTCCTACATCCTTAACATCACCAACGTCGACCCCATCAGGTACAGCCTCATTTTTGAGCGCTTCATGAATCCAGACCGCATCAGCCCACCGGATATTGATCTGGATTTTGCCGATACTCGGCGCGACGAGGTCATCGAGTATGTCTCCAAAAAATATGGTCGCGATCATGTGGCACAAATCATCACATTCGGTACCATGGCGGCTCGAGCCGCCATACGAGACGCCGGACGCGCCATGGGACTCTCCTATGGATTCTGCGATCGTATCGCAAAACTCATCCCCTTCCAATCCAATCTGACCGAGGCATTTGATAGCGTCCTTGAGCTCAAACAACTCTACGAGACTGATCCCCAAACACGCGAGCTAATTGACGCCGCCAAAAAACTCGAAGGGGTAGCGCGTCACGCCTCCACCCATGCTTGCGGAGTGGTCATTACCAAAGAGCCACTCACTAATGTCATGCCGCTCCAGTATGCCACCTCCGGAACTGATACCGACAAAAAATCTCTAGTGACACAGTATGAGATGCACGCAGTAGAAGATTTAGGCATTCTTAAAGTAGACTTTTTGGGACTGGCCAACTTGAGCATCATTGAAGAGACTATCAAACGCATCAAAGAACGGCACGATGTGGATATTGATATAGACAAAATCTCGCTTGATGACCCCGCGGTATTTAAACTTTTTCGCGATGGGGAAACAACCGGACTCTTCCAATTTGAGTCAGCCGGTATGCGTCGCTATCTCAAAGAGCTCAAACCCACCGAGCTCGAAGATCTTATCGCCATGGTGGCACTCTACCGCCCCGGACCAATGGAGCTTATCCCCTCATATATTGCACGCAAAAACGGCAGAGAACCGATCACCTACATCCACCCTAGACTAGAAGACGCGCTCAAAAATACCTATGGCATCGGTATCTACCAGGAGCAGATGATGCGTATCGCGCGGGATGTGGCAGGTTACACACTTGCCGAAGCCGATACGTTGCGTAAAGCCATTGGCAAAAAAATTAAGTCACTCCTTGATGAGCAAAGTGACAAACTCATTGCTGGCATGACCAAAAACGGCATTGTGGAAGCGACTGCCAAAGCTATCTGGGAGCTCTTCCCGCCATTTGCGCGCTATGGGTTCAACCGCAGCCATGCCGCCGCCTACGCTCTCGTCGCCTACCAAACCGGCTACCTCAAAGCGCATTATCCGGCAGATTTTATGGCCTCACTCCTTAACGCCGAGTCTAAGAATATCGAACGTATCGCGCTTTTGGTCAGTGAATCAAAAAGTCTCGGCATCAATATCCTCCCACCAAGCATCAATGAATCCAACCATGGGTTCACCGTGGTGTCAGAGAGCGAAATCCGCTTTGGCCTGGCTACAATTAAAAATGTCGGGCACAATACCGTGGAAGCGATCATGATGGAACGCGCACGCGCTGGCAGATTTGAGTCTTTGGAAGACATGCTCAATCGCTTACGTCCCGGAGATATCAACAAAAAATCGCTGGAGGCACTCGTAAAATCCGGCACCATGGACGATATCGTTGAGCGCGCGCAGGTCCTGAAACATATCGAGGAGGTGCTCGCCTACAATCGAGAGGCATCAAAAATCCGCGAGCAAAACCAATCCTCGCTCTTTAGCGCATCATCCACAGATACTGCGGGAGCCCTACGCCTCCCTACTGTAGAGCCAGCCGCCCCCAAGGATCGTCTCCAATGGGAAAAAGAGCTCTTGGGACTCTATGTCTCGGGACATCCGCTCGAACATCTACGCAAAAAAATGCCTGCTTCCAACGTGAGTATCACCGACATTAAATCATTTCGCTCGGGCGTTGCCGTCAAAACCGCAGGCATCATCTCAAACGTCAAAAAAATCCTCACGAAAAAGGGTGACACTATGGCGTTTATGCGCCTGGAAGATTTTCATGATGCGATCGAGGCGGTGGTATTCCCTCGGGCTCTGCAAAAATTTGAAAGTCTACTCGCCGAAGAAAAATGCATTAGCATCCGGGGCAAGACCAATGAGCGTAACGGTGTAACCAGTATCCTCTGCGATGAGATAAAGGAGCTTGTGTAAAAAGGGATACGGGATACGTTTATGCCAAAAGAAAAACTCTATGCAACGCGGTGTCGCATAGAGCAAAACACTTTCCCAAACAGAGCCTATGTGCAAACGAGAGACAACTCTATAAGCTCATAGTCCATACGCTCCCCACCTTGTCGCCAAAAGTGTTCTTTCTCATCCCGCAGAACTTGGAATGGACTCTCCGAGAGGATTCCCTTTGGAACAAAGAGAGACAGCACTCCCGAGTCATCTTTCCCAACAAGTTTAGCGCCAATCATAGTGAGAACGTCTTCCCATGAATCTCCAAGTAACACGGCAACATGCCTCTCGAAAATTGCATCAGGGTAATCAGATGCCATCAGAAGAAACGATTTTTTCATACAAAAATCCCCTTTTTCTCTCCAAAAAAATCTCTTCAATCTGAATAGATTTATCCATATTTTATGAAAAAAGTCAACCCTTCTCCCAAAAATCCTTTATGCTACAGTAAAGAGTATTCCAAACTAAATCACCCATCCTATCACCATGCAAAAAACTGACGTCAACACCCAAGCTGATGCTATCCGTCATTCTCTCGCACATCTCTTGGCCGCCTCCGTACTCAAAAAATACCCCAAGGCCAAGCTTGGCATTGGTCCAGTCATTGAGAACGGATTTTATTATGACATCAAATTCCCCCGCCCAATCAACGATGAGGATCTCAAAGAATTTGAAGCCTCTATGCGCGCGATGATCGCCGAGGGACTCCCAATAAAGGGCGAAAAAGTCACCCCTGCTAAAGCCCGCTCACTCTTTAAAGATCAGCCGTTCAAACTTGATCTCATTAAAGATTTTGTAAAAGACAAAAAACCGCTTACCGTCTACCATACTGGCCTGCCATCGAAAACCAAAAACTCCAAAGTCCCTCTACCCAGTTACTTTCTGGATCTCTGTCGTGGCGGGCATGTCAAAAATACATCAGAGATCAACCCCGAGGTATTCAAACTTGCCAAAATCGCTGGTGCCTACTGGAAAGGAGATGAGAAAAACGCCCAACTCACCCGTATCTATGGGTATGCATTTGAGACCAAAGCAGAGCTTGATCAGCATCTGGCATTCTTGGAGGAGGCCACCGCACGCGACCACCGAAAACTGGGCCGGGAGCTTGATCTCTTTGTATTTGCCGATCTCGTGGGTCCTGGGCTCCCCCTCTATACGCCACGCGGTACCACAATCCTCATGGCAATCAAAGACTATTCTCGGGCCATGCGCCGTCGCATCGGCTACCAGGAAGTGCAAACTCCACAGATCAATAAAGGTGAGCTTTTCAAAATATCTGGCCACTACGATAAGTACAAAGACGACATGTTCCGCGCACAGTCCAACTATTCCAAAGAGGAGTACTTTCTCAAACCCATGAACTGCCCCCAGCATACGCAGATCTATGCCTCTACCATCAGAAGCTACAAAGACTTGCCGCTCAAGTATGCCGACTTTGCCGTCCTCTACCGCGATGAAAAACCTGGCGAGCTCTCGGGACTGACCCGTCTGCGCGCATTCTCACAGGACGATGGACACTGTTTTTGCCGCGAGGATCAAATTGAGCACGAGTTTAGTCTGGTGCTTGGCGTCATTAAGGAGATGCTCGCCTCCTATGGACTTGAATATTATGTACGCCTCTCCCTGCGCGATGAAAAAAATAAGTCAGCGTATCTTGGAGCGGATGCTACCTGGAAAAAATCACAGACACTGCTACGTAAACTTTTGGAGGAGGAGCGCATTACCTTTGAAGTCGCCGAGGGAGAAGCCGCATTTTATGGTCCCAAGATGGATATTATTGCCAAAGACGCTATTGGACGCGAGTGGCAAGTATCCACTATTCAACTTGATTTTAATATGCCAGAGCGATTTGGTCTTGAGTACACAGGAGAGGATGGTAAAAAACATCGTCCTATTATGATACACAATGCACTTGTAGGATCACCCGAGCGCATGTTTGGCGTACTTATCGAACACTACAAAGGCGCCTTCCCCTTTTGGCTTGCTCCGGTGCAAATCAAAATCCTTGCTATCAATGACAAAGTACTTGATTATGCGGGCGAGGTCCAGAAACAACTTGGAGCTACAGATGTCCGCGTGGAACTTGATGATCGTAATGAATCAGTAGGCAAAAAAATCCGCGAAGCCGAAATGCAAAAAATCCCCTATCTCATCATCATCGGCGAAAAAGAAAAAGCCGCGAACACCATAAGCATACGGGAACGCGGCAAGGGGGATCAGGGAGCCAAATCAATCGATCAATTTCTCAAAGCTATTCCGGAGGCTCCCGCCGCTATGTAGCCTTACGCCGTTTGTTGCGCGCTCGTTTGGGATGATTTTTACCCTGTTTGCGTATCAAGTGCTTGCACAAGCGACGCTTGCTTCGTGAGAGAACACGCATAATGCCGCTCCTTTTTTGGCATGCAGGTTCAGCTTAAATCCTCAAAAGAATTTACAAGAGCACTGGCCGTCTTCGCGTCCAAACTTTCCACACGAGCAATCTGCAGAACGATTTGGAGTAGCGCATTATCAACCACGCTGTCCTCAGACCCGACATCCCAAAACACACTATTCACCCAAGCACATCCTGGGACCGAGATCCCCGTACTAAGTATGAAGGGTTTATTATCCAAAGGAGATACATCTATATAAAGCTGACAGGGATATGGAGACGCAACATAGTCATGCTCTGGAGCAGACATGGGGAATGTAGTTACAAAAAATGTGCGGGGATCCGTATCTTCAATTATTATAGTGTTACTCTTGAACGGCCAATGATACTCGCCCGCAAAATCGGCCATAGAAAAAGTGACGCCATCCAGTCCCATAAGTGGAGAGAAGCACTCACATACCGCTACACGAATTTCTTTCATAAGATCGCCTCCTTGATAGTTTCAAAGTCTGTGTGATAATGTACCACGCATTATGCGCAAAATCAAACCAGAACTTATCGTGATTGTCGGACCCACCGCCTCTGGCAAATCAGATCTTGCGGTAAATCTCGCCAAAAAATACAATGGCGAGATAATTTCCGCCGACTCGCGGCAAATCTACAAAGGACTCGATATCGCTACCGGCAAGGTCCCCGGCAAATGGGTATTCCGGAAGTCCGACTTCCGGATAAACGGAAGTCGGACTTCCGGAAGCATTTTCTTGTATAAAAGTATCCCACACTATTGCATAGATATTGCCAACCCAAAAAAGCAGTATTCCGTAGCAGAATTTCAGGCATGCGCCAAAACCGCAATCGCCGATATCGTCTCACGTGGGAAATTACCTATAGTTGCGGGCGGTACAGGATTTTGGATAGACGCCCTTATATACGGACAACACATGCCCGATGTGCCTCCAGACAAAAAACTTCGTGCATTCCTTGAGAAAAAATCCGCTGAAAAGTTATTCACTCTGCTCAAAAAGTTAGATCCTGCACGTGCCAAATCCATAGACCCACATAACCCCCGGCGACTTATGCGTGCCATAGAGATAGCGAAAGCCATAGGTAAAGTCCCTAAAATAAAAAAAGAGATGGCATATGATACGATTTGGCTTGGCATATTGCCCTCTAAAGAAAAATTGAAAGCTACTATCCATAAACGCCTTGTGGCACGAATACACCAAGGTATGATCCAAGAAGCTCGCAAACTCCATACAGAAGGCCTGACTTACAAACGCATGCGCGAGCTTGGGCTTGAATATCGGTACTTGGCGGATTTCCTTGAGAAAAAAATAGACAAGAAAGCATTTTTACTACAACTCGAAAAAGCCATCAATGACTACGCCAAACGCCAAATGACTTGGTTTGGGCGCAATAGACATATCCAGTGGATAGCAGACCAGAAAGAAGCAGAAAAAATCTTGGGTAAAAAATAAGCACGAACACTGATTGTTCGCGCAAACTCATCTACAAATGATACCCAGAAATTAAGGATTTAAGAAAAAATAGGAAGTAAGCATTGAAACGCCCAAAAATACGGTTATCGAAAGAAGCGACTCAAGTAACCTTTGCGTATAGGTCGGATCACACACATCCATAAGCAAATACCCCCTTTTGCTATTCGGACACTTTTTACCCTATTGCAATAGTTTTGTCAATACATCTCGCACCATCTCCGGGTTTGCCGCACCCTTGGTCTCTTTCATGACTTGCCCTACCAAAAACTGCAGTGCATTCATCTTCCCGCCCTTATAGTCACCTGCAGGGCCAGGGTTTACCTCAATGATTTTTTGGGCAATAGCCTCGAGCGCCCCGGCATCACTCACCTGCCCCAACCCCTGATCACGCACTACATCCGTAGGATCCGAGCCGTCGGCAAACATCACCATAAGGACGTCTTTGGCTACACGCGATGATATTTCATTTTTGTGGATCATCTTGATGAGTTCCGCAAAGTTTTCCGGCGTGACCAATGTCTCCTCAATCGAACAAAGTTTTTGCTGGAGAAGTGACTGAAAATCCGACGTAAGATAGTTGGCAAGAAGGCTCACCGCCCGCGCCTCATCATCCACCGAACCACCCACCCACTCGCGAAGTTCGGAAGCCGCTTTTTCATAGTAATCGGCGAAATCCTTGTTTGTGACAAAAAACTCTACTTGATTGGCCGGCAGTTTGTAGAGAGTGCCAAATCGCGCGCGTTTCTGCCAAGGAAGCTCCGGGAGCATAACACGCATACGCTCAATATCAAAACCCTCCTCGGGAGTAAGCTCCAAAGGTGGTAAATCCGGCTCGGGGAAATAGCGATAATCATTGGCCTCCTCCTTGGAGCGTTGAGAGACCGTAATATTTTTGACATCATCCCAGCCTCTCGTCTCTTGGCGGAGCTTCTCGCCCGCCTCCAAGGCTTCGGCTTGACGGACAATTTCGTATTCAATTGCTTTCTCTACCGCACGAAATGAATTGATATTTTTGACCTCTACTTTAGTGCCAAATGCTTCTGTCCCCTTGGGGCGGATACTGATATTGGCCTCAATACGCATCTGACCACGCTCCATATCTGCATCTGAAACCCCAACATAGCGCAAAAGCATTTGGAGCTCTTCGGCAAAGCGTTTGGCATCCGCACTGGATCGTACATCGGGCTCGGTTACGAGCTCCATGAGCGGCACGGACGAGCGATTGTAGTCCACAAGCGTTGCGGATTCTTTGCCCGATGTATGCTCGGTGTGCGCAAGCCTGCCGGCATCCTCTTCTAGATGTACGCGCGTGATACGCACACCGTTGAGCATGCCACCAGATACTATTGGATATTTATACTGGGAAATTTGGTACCCCTTGGGAAGATCGGGATAAAAATAGTTTTTACGGTCAAAATGACACTGCGCGGTAATCTCCCCACCGAGCGCAAGACCAACCTGTATGACCCGAAGCACCGCATCACGATTAATCACCGGCAAGGCCCCCGGATGCCCCATACATATCGGGCAGACATTGACGTTGGGATGGCTCTCCAACGAATCATTCAAGCACCCGCAGAACATTTTGGTGCGGGTATTGAGCTCGGCATGCACTTCGAGGCCTATGACCGGCTCATATTTTTCGGTAATTGACTGTTCTCTCATGAGTTGAAT
>CAYGFT010000028.1:0-12750 GCA_964349275.1 uncultured Candidatus Saccharibacteria bacterium | reverse complement strand
GTAGCCAAAAAGAACAGACAGTAGAGAACAGCCTCTAGGAGTTACCAAGAACGCCGTTTGAGGAGTCTATCTACTCCCACACCATCACCTCATCCAGCACGATCTGCTGGCCATTGGGTTCGAGTTTGTTGGGGTTAGCCATATCTCCGGAACGGAAGGAAAGGGTAAGGGTGTTAGCAATAGCAAGCTCAGGAGCAGAGATCCGCATGGTTTCAGCTCCATCTACCGTATAGACCAGCTCTTGGGTGGTAGTGTCGTAGGAGAGGAGATTGTCCTGCCACATACGGTTGGGATAGCCAAAGAGGATGCTCCGTCCTCCAGTCGAGAGGATACAGGATTGATTACGGGTGAGATACCCTCCTACACTGTCTCCGGGGTTCTGGGGACAGTTCTCTTCATCGTATTTGTAGTCTCCTCGTTGGTAAGCCACACTGTAGGTTACTCCATTTGCCTTGATCTCCACGTATTGACTGGTGCGATATCCAGGTGAGGCGATGAGGTAGGATCTCCAGGAGATCTCAGCATGTCCGGGAGTAACCGTTATGGGGTAAGAACAAAGATGCCCCACACTTTGGTGGGACTGAATGGTCATGGCAAGAACCGCATCAGCAGTAAAGGGTTCGGTGTTGACTGCCGTACTCCAGAGTGCGGGATTGCGGTATCCATCAGTAAACTCATCATGGAGAAGGATGGTCTTGGTGGAAGTAGGAGACAAAGACGCCAAGGCTTGGGCAGGGAGGAGAGGTTCGGATTGCAGTACCAGGAGATAATCTGTCTCCTGGGATTGACCAGAGGAGGCTCCTCCTGCCTGGATGCCTACACCTATCTCATTGAGGTAACTAGGGAGCGGACTAGTGCTCAATGACGCCTGCTCCACATCGTTGATATACAGTGTTACGTATCCAGCCACCGGATCCCACTCCATACGTTCGGTGATCCATAGACGATCAGGCAAAGAAACTGAGGTACTCACCTCTGATCTCGCACGGCAATCGGATTCTGGGGCGGCATGGTCACGGTAGAGTTGCATGCAACCGTTACCGTAGAATATGCCCCAATTACCCGGGTTCCCTCCTGAGCCGACCATGAAGCGCATGATGGGATCGGCTCCATGCAGTCTGACTCTGCGGATGAGGGTAATATGTTGTGCGGGATCAATGGTGAATGATTGGGAAAAGGTGTAGCTATCATCAGAGGCTTTGCAGGTACTGGAAGTACATACCAGAGATCCTCCTTGTTGGGGCCAACGTGTTGTATCTAGGGCTCCTGTGGTAAACGTATCCGCAAATCTGGCAATCATGCCTTGAGGAATATCTATGCTATCTACCCGTGTACCATCGTCGTAGGGTAGGGAGTTAGGACTGCAGGTACCCGTGAGTACTGAGGTGCTACCTGAGGTACTGCCACTGGTAGTGGTAAGAGTATATGCCACCGTGTATCTCGTCTCACATGCGAGATTGGCAAGGTCAAGCGGAATGGCTTGAGCAGTAGTGAGTGCCGCCAAAGACAATGATGGCCCAGTATACTGGGCTTGATTTAGGGAGCTCGTGCCATAGGTTACCTTGAGTAACCCCGGGAGACTATATGTATATCCCTCCAAGGTGATGTGAGCAGTGGTCTGGGTGGCAGTGGGTTCTACGTTGATGAGTAGGGTTGGTGGAGGGATGGGAACAGGTTCAGATGGTGGTGGGGGGAGATCGGGTGGAGTAAGATCTACGGGATATACTAGTGGCGGTAATGGGTCATTGAGTGTTGGTAGTGGATCAGCATATATGGTAACTCCTGCGACACGAGCATCTGCGGGGAAGAGACCATCGAAGTTAAGGAGTGTTTGATTGGGTCCATTGAGCAGAGACATGGAGCAAGGAGGATTCGTCCAATCTCCATTTGTATTGTCTCCACCACACATCCAAGCAAATGCACTAGGTGAATCTACGTACTGGGGCTTGGCTAGAGCATACCAGCAAGCACAGGTAGTCTTGGTGCTGGGTACTCGGGCCAGATACAGATACTCCTGGCCAATACCACCAGATCCTTTGAAGGGATCAGAAGTGATCGTGATTGGAATGGTATCTGCATGTATGGTGCCATTGTAGGTACCATCCAGACGCAAGAGATACGGGAAGTTAGTTGGTACCTCATGTACGGTGACTCCATCTTGTGCAATCCATCCCGCACAGGAAGAGCGGGATGAGCAAGGCTGGGGTATACGATACCAAGTTCTGTCTTCTGCATATACACTGGCAAATGCCACCAATCCTTGGTACTTGAGAGCCTTTGCAAATACCGAGTACTTGGTACCTGGACCTCTGCGGATGTCTGCCTCTGGTGCACTCACAAAGAGAAGCTTGCGGAGGGGAGTGGTGAGGAGGGTGAAGGGGTCGATGTAATTATGATTGGATGGATGATCGTTGGTGTAGGCGTAGTTGATTTTGCCACCAGCTAGTGGCGCATCATCATTTCCATCGGGAGACCTGATGGTTGGAGATGTTTTGCACTCGAAGTGGAGGTGTGTAGCATCCGTTCCACTTCTTCCCATAATCCCGATACTATCAAGTTCAGTGAGGGTATTACCGCTCACAAAACTACTCTTTGCCGTACTCGAGATACTACCCCAGCGCAGATGCGCATAGAATGCGTATGGACAGACGGCGTTACCGGTACTTTGGATGACCCAATTACCAAAGCCATGACTGCAGGAAGAGTTAGAATCTCCCTCTGCCGCATAACTACAGTAGTCCACCACCTTGCCAGCAAGTGCTGGCTTGATGGTGAGGTAGGGGTCATCGGTTAGAGAATTGCCGCTAACATCCCTTGGGACACCGAAGTCGATGCCGGTGTGGGATTGGTTTTCGTAAACACAGGAGTCATCCAAAAAACCATCGACAAGATTCTCTTCAACCCCCCTACACCCATAATCCTGGGTAACCCGTACTTGAGACCAGTCTAAATTACCATATGGCCATACAGGAAGTTGTACGGCATATGATCTTGGTACTAAGACACCAAAGGATAGCAATGCTATTGCTATCAACCATACCCTAATCTTCATCGCACTACTCCTTTTTCGGTTGGAGGTTATTGTTCGGTTGCTTTTGCCAACAATAGCTTGCTAGCACAACATAAGTACTCCTTTCTTTCATGGGGGTTATTACGTCGCATACCAGTCATGCATGCTGACGTAATATATGTGGTTGTAAATGAGCAGTCTTCTTTTCACCATTCCTACTATACATGCAGAGAAAAGTACAGAGGCGCCCATGGCGCCTCTGTTGGAAGGTATGTTGTGCGTACTTTACCGAGAATCAGAGGCGAGACGGATGGAGGAGATGATTTGTTTGAGGATACCCTCTGTTTCTTCATAAGAGCACGTTGTGGTGCATTGAATATGAGCATGGAACCCCCCCACATTTGGGGTAGGATACCCAAGCAGTTTCAGGAGTGCATCCTCTTGTTCATAACGAGAAAATGCTATGACATAAGGTTTTTCTTTCGAAGAGGCAAGATCTAGAATATCTATCTTGAAAGAAGCTCCGCCCAAGTTCATATTTACATCGGTAACTTTTTCAGCGCCCTCGATACCTTTCTCAGGAGGTGGAATACTTATTTTGATAAAGTGAGTTTGATTTTTAAACAAGAGAGAGAGCGAGTTCGATTTTTTTATCGCTTTACTGATCAACTCAAACCCAGCAGGATACTCAAACGTAATCGGCACATCCGGGTGTTTAAATATCTTCCAGCCAGTCGCAGGATTAATCTTTGGTGTAGAGGGTGTATTGTCTGCAGGTAAGACATGCTGTTTGTTCGCAAGCTGTTGTCTCACCTGCCACTCCCGCATCTCTGCCCGCTCACGCAGGACAAAACCTCCTGCAACCAGGAAAGTTCCTAAAAGTATCAGAAATGTGGCGTTTTTGTGCATAGGACAAAATTACCACGCTACTACAGGAGAATCAACGTCACATTCCATAAAGCAGACACACGGCAATATATGGACATCCGATGTCCATATATTCACTACCCTCGCTACCAAAATTGGTAGCAAAATATAGCATCTAGTTTTGCTCGCCTAAATAGCGCCTCACAACCTATACTTATAAACAAATCCCGATTGTTGCACTACCCGGCTGTGATATACTAGATGCAAACACTACCTATATATGAGTCCTACTACGCAAACATCCACATTTTGGCAAAAACTCAATCTGGTCGACCAATGCAAACAGTACCGCGTGAGCCTGTGGGCCTGCCCACACTTCTTGTTCCTTGTCATGGGATTTGTAATGATCGTGGCCATGGTCGGCACCAATATCGTCGCCCAACGCTATGGTGACCCGGAGATTGTGATATTTAGCGTCAGTGGCGTGACGATGATACTTTTTATCATCAGCCATGTCGTCGTACGATCGTTTGAACGGATTGCTCTGGCCTCTAAGGCAAAAGCCGAGTTTGTGAGCATTATCTCGCACCAGCTTCGTAGCCCGCTCACCTCCATTAAGTGGCTAATCGAGACGTTAGTCAAAGACTCGGGCAAGATCGATGAGCAGTCCAAACCCTATCTCAAAACAGTCAACGACTACAATGAGCGCATGATTCGTCTGGTCAACGACCTCCTCGAGGTAAACCGCATCGAGGATGACCGTATGACATTGCGTCTCACGGAAAACTCTATCGTGGACATCACCAAAAAGACTATCGAGGACTACAAACAATTCGCGGCGACCTCCAATATCGCACTCGTGCCAGAGATAGATGAATCTATACCCAAAGCAGTGTTTGATGAGACGCGCCTGCGCTGGGTGATAGAAAACCTCGTCAACAACGCCATTCGCTACGGACGTGCCAATACACCCGTAACCGTAAAGGTCTCCCATGACAAAGAAAATATCCACTGGAGCGCCACCAACCAAGGCATTGGCATCTCCAAAGAAGATGGCAAACGCATTTTTGAAAAGTTTTTCCGCGGCAACAACTCGGTCAAACTCCAGACGGAGGGATCGGGGCTTGGTCTCTTTATCGCACGATCCATCGTAGAAGCCTCCGGCGGTAAGATCGGGTTTAACTCCGAAGAGAACAAAGAAACCACCTTTTGGTTCACCCTTCCAGTCAACAACCCCAAAAAACCTACCCACGGCTAGCCCATTTATTATCAGATAACAACAAGCACCTATATGAAAAAAATACTATTTATCGAAGATGAGGCCGTACTCCAAAAAACAGTAAGCGAGGTACTGGTAAACCATGATTATGAGGTTATACAGGCCCTGGATGGTGAGATCGGCCTGCGCCTTGCACGTGAAAAACAACCAGATCTCATACTATTGGATCTTATTATGCCCCGCAAAAACGGCTTTGAGGTACTCGAAGAACTCAAACGGGACCAAGCTACTATGCACATTCCGGTAATTGTGCTCACCAACCTCGAAGGACCAGAAGAGGTAGAGCGCGTACTCAACGCCGGCGCCACCACCTATCTCGTCAAAGCGAACTATAGCCTCGAAGAGGTCCTGCAAAAAGTTAAGGAAACCATTCTATAGCATCACATGCCGCTTAAAGTAGAGCCGCAACAGCTCAAAGCATTTCTCGTCGACTCAGAACTTATTAGCAAAGATGATATCACCGCCGCCGAAAGCGAAGCAGAACGGACTGGTAAGAAATTAGGCGACGTACTCGTCTCCTCCGGTAAGATCAAGGAGGATGATTTGTTGCGCCTGGAGGCCTACATACTCGGCATCCCCTTCATCAATCTTGAGGATGAAAAAATAGACGCCGAGGTACTCCGCATTATTCCCGAGCCTATCGCCCGAAGCTATAACGTCGTGGCATTTAAAAAAACTGGCAAAGATCTCCAGGTTGCGATGCTTGATCCCGAAAATATTGAGATCATTGAGTTTTTGCAAAAAAAATCAGACCTGCGGATTCTCCCACGTCTCACCAACGCCGCATCCATCCAGCACGCCATGCACCAGTACCAAAAAAGTCTGGAGGCGGAGTTTAGCGATATCATCCAGAAAGAAACCGCCGAGGTCCTTCCTACCAAAGACGGCGAGGCTGTAGAGGTGGCTGACGAGGATCTCAAAAAAATGGCCGAGGATCTGCCGATTATCAAGATCGTAGATACGCTCATCCGCCACGCTATTTTGCAAAAAGCTTCCGATATTCACGTCGAGCCTATGGAAAAAGAAGTGCTGGTACGCTATCGCATCGACGGCATTCTGCATCAAGCCATGGTACTCCCGCGCAAAATCGCCCCCGGCATCGTAGCGCGTGTCAAAGTACTCGCCAATCTCAAGCTCGACGAGCATCGTCTACCGCAAGACGGCCGGTTCAAAATCGAGACACAGGAATACAAGTATTCATTTCGTGTCTCCATCCTCCCTGTGTATGACGGTGAAAAAATCGTCATCCGGTTGCTCCCGGAAAACTCCAAAGGGTTCACCCTGGAAAAACTTGGCTTTCATGGTGAGGCGTTGGAGCAAATATACAAAAATATTCGCAAGCCCAATGGCATGATTCTTGCCACTGGGCCTACTGGGTCTGGTAAAACCACGACCCTCTATACGGTACTTGATATTTTAAACACCCCGGAGGTCAACATATCCACTGTAGAGGATCCAATCGAGTACCATATGCCCCGCATCAATCAAAGTCAGGTCAAACCGGACATCGGATTTACTTTTGCCAACGGGTTGCGCTCGCTTCTCCGTCAAGACCCCAATATTATTATGGTCGGTGAAATCCGCGACAACGAGACAGCGTCTCTCGCGGTTAATGCCGCATTGACCGGACACTTGGTACTCTCCACACTACACACCAACTCCGCGGCAGGAGCTCTCCCCCGCCTCATCGATATGAAAGTAGAGCCATTTCTTATTGCTTCTACGGTAAATGTTATCATCGCCCAGCGCCTCATCCGGCGTCTTGCGGAGGAAAAAACGCCCTACAAACTCAAAAAAGATGAGGTAGCCGCCCTCGCCAAAGATTTTGATCTCGATCGGATCATGCAGATCATGCAGGATGAGAAAATCGTAAAACCCAATACCGACTGGGGAGATATTACATTTTATAAACCCAAAGAGACTCCCGATACACCCGATGGCTACAAAGACCGTATCGGCATCCACGAAGTCATGATCATGAGCGAGTCCATCCGGCACCTCGTAACTGCAAACGCTACCGCTGACGACATTGAAAAACAGGCCAAGAAAGAAGGGATGCTTACTATGTTTGAGGATGGTATCATAAAAGCAGTACAGGGTGTGAGCACGATAGAAGAGGTACTGCGCGTCACTCGAGAATAAAAACTCCAACCGTTTGTTTTTATAGTTTGTTTTGAGATTTTAATATTGTTCCATGCCTGTCTACACCTATCGGGCCAAAAAAATTGGCGGAGAAGAAACCTCTGGCACCAAGGAAGCCAAAGACAAACGCGAGCTTGCTTCGCTGTTACGCCAGGAGGGGTATATTTTGGTGGCTACCGATAATACGTCTGAGCCCAAGCGCAAAATAGAGTTCGACCTCTCCTCTTTTTTGGGGCACATTTCCATCGCCGACAAAATGATGTTTGCCCGCAATCTTTCTGTCATGTTGCATGCCGGACTCTCGCTCACCAAAGCTCTGGATATTCTTGCCAAGCAGACCACCAACAAAAAATTTCGGTCCGTTATCAATGATCTCGACCAAGGCATCACCAAGGGCAAAACATTTGCCGAGAGCTTGCAGATCCATGAAGAAATTTTTGGCACCATATTCGTGGCCATGGTAGCGGCAGGTGAGGCATCGGGAAAACTTGTAGATTCACTCAAAATCCTGGCACTCCAGCTCAAAAACGACTATGATCTCCGACGCAGAATCCGTGGGGCGCTTATTTATCCGGGTGTTATCGTAGTAGCTATGATGATTATTGGATACCTCATGCTTACCTATGTGGTACCCACCCTTACTCAAACATTCGTCGAACTCAAAGTAGATCTCCCGGCAAGTACCAAATTTATTATATTTTTGAGCAATTCCCTTCTTACAAACAGCTTGATATTTTTGGCCTCCCTCCCTATTATCGGCTACGGCGCATATGTAACCCTCCGACAGCCAAACGTAAAACGTCTGACAGATATTGTGCTGGTGCGCATGCCTATCGTCGGTACCATAGACAAAAAAATGAACTCTGCTCGCACTGCGCGTACCCTAAGCTCACTTATCTCATCTGGCGTACCCATCCTCAAAGCTCTCGAGATCACCGGCAAAGTGCTCAAAAACCACCTCTACAAAGAGGTGCTCAAAGAAGCCGCCGACGATATCCAGCGTGGCAAGACTATCTCTCAAGCATTTGTAAAACACGTAGATATCTACCCTATTCTTGTGGGTGAGATGATAGAAGTAGGCGAGGAGACTGGTAAAACTTCCGAGATGCTCCACAACCTTGCTATGTTTTATGAGGCAGAGGTCGCCGAAGCTACCAAAAATATCTCGAGCATCATCGAACCAATACTTATGATTATCATTGGTGCCGTTGTAGGGTTTTTTGCCATCTCCATGATCCAACCGCTCTACACCTCTATCGGCGAGAGTCAAAATATATAGTCCCTGTAGATAACAAGACTTTTGTCATAGCATTTTCTGCTATAATATATTCATGTTTCATTTTAAGCATATGTTCTCTCCTCCTGCATATCTGCGTCTACCGGCTTTCGGTTTGGACATTTCTGACAACTCCCTGAAATATATCAAGCTCAAAGAAGCATATTCCGGGTATCGTCTACAAGATTTTGGCGAGGCAAAAATCCCCCTCGGCATCATAGAATCCGGTAGCATCAAGAAACAAAATGATTTTATAGGAATTTTAAAAGAAACGTTTGGACCCAAAAAGCACCTCCGTCACGTCTCTCTCTCGCTCCCGGAAGAAAAAGGGTTTTTACGTATCATCCGGCTCCCCAAAATGAGCATCCCAGAGATCAACGAGGCTATCCCCTTCCAACTCGAAGAGAATGTCCCACTTTCTGCAGAGGAAGCCGCTTTTGATTATGAGATTCTCCCTAGCGCAAACCCTAAGGCTGATTATTTGGATATTCTCATTGTGGCATTTCCCAAAATCATCATTGATTCATATCTCGATGCTATAGAGGAAGCTGGCCTTACACCGATTGCACTCGAAATGGAAGCACAAGCCATGGCACGCGCCATCATATCACCCGAGGATCTACAAAAGACTATCTTAGTTGCTGATATCGGACTTACCCGCACGGGGCTCTTTATCGTGGATCATGGCCTTGTAGAGTTTACCTCTACGGTGCCCATCGGCGGGCGGCATATTAATAAAGCTATTATGGAGGCGTTCGGTGTTCCTCTGGAGGAAGCGGAGAAGATAAAAATCACCCACGGTCTCTCCCAGACCCCCGAGGGCAAAAAAATCGCCCTCGCGCTTGCTTCCATCGTGAATGCCATTAAAGAAGAAGCTACACGGCGCATTGATTTTTGGCTAGCACACGCTCCCACGGTCATCTCCGGTGGCAAAGCCTCTCCTATAGAAAAAATGTATCTCTGCGGCGGGGATGCAAATCTCACCGGACTCTCAAGCTATCTAAGCTACGAGCTTAAAATCCCCGTCTCGCTTGCTAATGTCTGGATAAACGCAGTACAAGACTCCAAATACGTACCAGAGATAGAATTCAACAAATCACTCGCCTATACCACCACTATCGGCCTTGCACTTGGCGCGGCACGCGGGGAAACTGGTCAAGCAGGATAATATGATCTACAACAACCTACTACCAAAAGAACACCAAAAGCGCACCAACCAAGAAAAAATGACTCGGTTTTTTCTGTTGTTTTATTTTTATGCCACTATTGTATTTGCTTCCGGTGTCGTACTACTCCTCCCTTCGTATTTCTCCCTCACCTTCCAAGAAAAAGATATCCTGCGCCAGATTGAACTCACCAAAAAAAGTGTAGAGGCCAAACGCGTCGAGGAAGCCGAGCAATCAATTCGCAACGTAAACAAAAAATTGGAGATACTGGCGGCCCACAAATCTTCACCAATCTCTGCCTACCTTGCCGCCTTGAGCGCAAAAACACTCGGAGGTGTTACTCTTTCCAGTATCACGTTCTCCAAAGAAAAGCAGACTCTCGAAATCCGCGGTAAAGCATCCGAACGACCTTATTTTCTGAAGTTCCTGGAAAATCTCAAAGAAGAAGAGCGATTCAAATCTATAAACTCCCCCATCAGCAACCTTCTAAAGGAGCGCGATCTTGATTTTGTAGTAACCGTTGTCCTCGGGAAACCCGAGAAAAAATAACAGCATGAACACGGCAAAAAATAAATTTATCGCAGTCATCGTGCTTGGCATCGCCCTTCTTACCGGCATTGTGGTAGGCGGTGGTCTGCCTATTTTTTCACAAATCCAGGGATCCAACCAATCCCTCCTTACCACCCATCAAGAGCTCGCCTCACTGGAACGCAAAGAGGAGCTCCTACGAAACCTCGAGCGTACCGTTACGGATCTCGCACCCGATATTAAGAAGATAGAACGTACTTTTTTCAACCCAAGTGATGTCGTCAATTTCATTGTTGCACTAGAATCTGCGGCGGCATCAAGCGGCGTCAAGCTCTCCATCACCAATGCGGATCTCAACAAACCCATTCCGAACGAGCAACCCACCTCTTCGTTTACTTTCACTGCCCAGGGGTCATTTATCCAGGTATACCGTTTTATCGTCTTAGTAGAAAGCTTGCCCTTTAGCATAGAATTCACCGACATGTCTTTATTAGGGCAGAGCACCAACCCCACATCCCCAGGCACAAGCAATGTCCAGGCAAGTATCAATCTTAAAGTCCTTACCAGCGTCAACTAATATGAATCTCTCACTCTCTAATCTTAAAAAACATTTCTCCGGTACTGGCAGTATCGGCAAGGGATTTGCAGATGCTCCCCACCGCTACTGGGGGTACGGACTCCTGCTCCTTCTCATGCTCACTATTCTTTCACTTGGGCTCGACGGATATGTATTTTGGAACTATGTCATGAAGCTTAGCACTACAAGCATCGAGCCACAGGTGAATATAGAGAGTCTCAACCGGGCAAATTTCGATAAGGTAAAAAACACCATCACCGAAAAGGAGGCTACATTCAAAGAAGCAACCCAAAAAACACTCCCGCGGGATATATTTATCCCCGCACCCACGACAGGCACAGTGCAAGCAACCTCTACCGTAAATTGACACTCGCTTCATTTGCAGGTAATTTTAATTGAGTCAAACCCGCTACAACCGTTTGCCCGCAGGTTTTTCATAACAAGCCCTCGTAGTTCAATGGATACCTGCCCGCCCCCGCCTGTGCCCTCGTAGTTCAATGGATAGAACTCCGGACTTCTAAGCCGGATATGTAGGTTCGATTCCTACCGAGGGCAGAGGCATAGGCAGGCGGGGAACTGCGGACTTCTAAGCCGCTAATGGGGGTTCGATTCCCTCCGGGGGCACCACGTTGGAAAAGTCAATGCCTCGCCCCGCCTTCGGCGGGTCTCGGCGACTAATTTGTATTCAATTTTGGGGGTAAAAACGAATTCACGATTTCGCAAAATATGGTTCGAGCCGATGTTTTTCAGAAATGTTGTCATTGCAGTCGGATTGGGAGAGGAAAGCAGATTAGCGGCTTGATTCAAGGATTTTACGAACTCACGAGCCGGTTCGAGCCAAGACACTCCTTTTTGTTCAAAGTCGGTAATTTTCTCGTTTAGCTCGACCTTTTGGGAAATAAGGATGTCCTTTTTGGCGGCGTATTCTTTTTGGGTGAGTGCGTCATCGAGATACGCGTCCAGAAGTTTTTTGAGTTTCGTCTCAACTTGCGTTAACTGCTCTTTCAGATTTACCACTTCACTTTGTGATTGCTTTTTTGCTTGAACTTCTTCGCTATCCAACGCCGCCAAAACTTTTTTGGTGTTTTGGCTCGACAAAGAAATTTTTTGAAGGAAGCCTTTGATTTGTTCCACTAACATATTTTCGCTCATATACTTTTCTTGGCACACACCTCGTTTTTTCGTACAACGATAGTAGGTGTAAATTCCACCATTTCCTTTTGCGTATTGTGCCATGATGGAACATCCACACGAGGCGCATTTCATCAGGCTAAGAAAAGCAAAGTTATGTTTTCTATCTGGTCGCACTTTGCCTCGCTTCTCCATAACTTCCTGACATTTATCAAAAAGTTTCTTTGAAATTAACGGCTCGTGTGTTCCTTCGAAAATTTCCCCTTTGTATCTCATCAAGCCAAGGTAAAAAGGATTTTGTAGAATATGCTGAACATTGCTTAATGAGATTTTGTTTCCGGCATTAGTTAGTAGATTCTTTTTCTCACACCAATTTGCGAGAGAGTTGAGAGGAGATTCTCCGGTGGCATACATCTCAAATATCTTTTTCACTTTAGGAGCTTTCTCACTATCAACATCAATACCTCTAGTTTTGGGATTATTTGAGTATCCCACCGGAGCCCAACTGGGCCACACACCATTTCGTATTTTCTGCCTCAAACCTCTTTTTACGTTCTCTCGCAAATTGTCCACAAAATACTTACTCTGCCCGAAAGCAATGTTCAGCATAAACAATCCTTGCGGTGTCGGTTCAAACCAAAAGCAGGGAAATTTAAGGGAACGAATCAAGCCGCGATCCACAAAATGGATAATCTTTCCGCCATCCACGGAATTTCGAGCTAATCTATCCGGATGCCAAGAGATAATTCCGTCGGCTTTCCCTTGTTCCAAAAA
>CAYGFT010000027.1:0-13136 GCA_964349275.1 uncultured Candidatus Saccharibacteria bacterium | reverse complement strand
AATATTGATAAAATTATACGAAAATTGAGGAGGATATACCAAGAAAAGTCGGAATTATTTGATATTCCTACTTTTGCTCAGAAGGTTTACTGAGTGCGTTCAGGATTTGCTCAACCTGTTCGTTGGTAACTTTAGAGCCCGAAAGGTGAAGTGATGAGCCAGTTGAGGCAATAAGGGTAGCGCGACAAAGTTCTGCAAGACGTTCTGGCGAGATACCAAGACTCTTTTTTACTTGATTAGATTTAGCCATAGATATTTATTCTAGCCGGTAAACTTTCTCCCCATCAGCAGGTTTCTCAAAAGACTGAACTGTTTGCTCCACTAATTCTTTAGCGACTACTGAACGGTGTTTTTTGAGAGCATTTTCTTCCCATCGTTTCCAAATAATTTCCGTGGGTACATCTACAAAGATAACTGTAGTCTCTGCTTCAGCTTCTTGGGCCACCTTCCTCAATACATCCCGACTCGCTTTTGTATGATTTGTTGAATCGTATAATACGTTTAGGTTATTTTTGAGCGCATCTTTTGTCCGTTCATACGAAAGATCAAATACTTTCTTCCATCCAGCTTTGTTTGGCAATCTTCCAGTATCCCAATCGAAACCTAATTCTTCCAGAATATGATCAATGCTTATGTAAGCAATTTTTGTATCTTCAATGATTATTTTACTCAAATAGGTTTTCCCTGAATACGGAAGACCACATAAAATCCAGAGAGTTTTATGTGAGTCATTTATTTTATTGGTTAGTTGATTAACGTCCATAATTCGAATCCCTCCAGGGTTCTTATATTTTATCACTTTTTGGTTTTAAAATGTACCGCAAAATAAGGGAATTTTGACTACCATTTTCCAAAACTACTGGCGGGGACGATGCCCGGAACTTTGAACCGACTTGTCCTGAGCGACTTGTGGTGAGCAAGATCGAACCAAGTCGAAGGGAAATGCGGCTCAAATTCAAGGATCTTAATAAAAGCATACGCGAATTACGAGCTATGTTTAAGCAACATCCTCAATGGTTTGAAGTACCGAAACCGAAGTCAAATAAGGGAAAGAATGAGGTTGATTATTCAATATAAGATCAATGAATACTCCACTAGAAAGACTGTGACGCTCCAACCTTTTTTCGCATTTTATCAATAAACTCGGTCTTGAATGTAATATAAGTTTGTTCACCTTCCAGATGTTGCTCCATATAACTTGGTAGGGGCTGTCGCTTATGTATTTCAGAATCATCCGTGTCAGCTTCAATTCTCAGGCCCGGCAAGGGCACAATCCGTTGTGCAACCGCTTTCCCGACTTCCTTTCCGCCCTTCTTAAACCTCAAGTGTATCGTCCATATGCTCAAGAATGGGTGTTCACTACCCACGGTCTTTTTAAGCAGATTAATCCACTCCTCGCTTTTTTTGTGATTTACAAAAACTAACAAACTGAACTTCACTGGCTTGTCGCCATATTGCTTCTGTTTCTTCTCAACAACTTTTAGGGCTTCGTCAAAAAATTTGAAATGCGGGTAAATGCCGGTTAGCTCTACAGACTCCATCTTCATATCGTCAGGATTTTCTGCAAAAGATATAAAATCAAAATCTGGGTAAGCTCTAGTAGCTTGGTCGTACTGCGCCAACCACCAATCTCTCCGTAGATATTGCTTTAAGGTAAGAGTGAAGAAATATGCCGCGAATCCCTCTCGAGCTTTCTTTACTTCCTCATCTGAGCTTGTAAAAAATTTTTCAGCGCCAACTCTTTCTAAGACCTTACCAACTTGATCTAGAAGCGTGTGGGAATGTGCAAAGAATATTCCTGTCATAATTATTCCACTTCATGTTAACGATTGCCTTTTGCTCGATTGTGGGTCATGCATAGCATTTCACAGTTCTTTACATCCGTAGCACCACCCTTGATCCAAGCCGATACGTGGTCTGCCTCCATTTCTTCGAGACTCCAAATTTTACTCTTATTAGCATGGTGACCAATAGAACAATTTGGGCAATTTGATTTTCCTTTGGCTTTTGCAATCTTTGTCTGCGTCGCATAAACTGATCTTTTGATTGGATCATCGAACACGCGGACATCGAGCAACTTTTTTTCATCTGAACCGCCGAGAATATACTCGAATATGCCCTTACTATTCTTTACATAAGGATCTCCGTGGAGTTCTTGTATCTGTTCAGAAACTTCTTTTGGATCATAGGTTTGTTGATGATATTTATCATACAGCTGACCCCAATTCAGCCCTTTCATTTCACGATAATAATCTGTAAAAGTATTTTGTATCCAATCAATTACCTTTCTAAAGTGTAACCAAAGAGCATCAGCATCTGCATCATTTTGATGGTCTGCCATATATTGTTTAACATTATCGTTCGATATCCACTTTATTGCGGTTTCCAAGCCCTTACCTCTACTTTGGTTAGCTTCAATATCGATATATTTATTCGCTAAACCATATGCCGCAGAATTACTTTTCATAAAATAACGCTTGGCGCTACTAAGCCAAGGCCCAGTATAATTAGCATTCAGCAATTCCTGTGGTGTTAACGGTTCACCGGCTATGTTTATTATTGAAAACCATTCTAGTCTTTGTTCCGGTGTGCCCGAACAAATATATACCTGCAATTCATAATTTAAGAAATAATCTTTTCTCTCTTTCGAGAGATTGTCAAAATTTTTAGGTATACCATCAATGATGATTGAGAACTCATTATTTACATACTGACACAGACTAATTGTTCGTTGTTGTCCATCTATAAGCTCAAAGTGATCTTCATCAATCTTTGCCCAATACATTACATTTAACGGAAACGCGGTACTAGGATAACCACGCATGACTGTTCGAATTACTTCATTGCGCTGTTCATCTTTATAGACAAATTCTCTCTGATAGGCAGGTCGGATGTTTAACTTGCCGCCATAACCTACCACGCCCTCCTCGGCGCTATCCTTATAGTTTTCAAAAATATCTCTTATCAAGATTGGTTTTTGTTTAATCTTCATTTTTTTGCTTTATGCTGAATAATTATTCGAGAATACGGGCAACTCGTCTTGCCACTTCGAGTAATCGAAATATCTGTTCTTCCTCGGTAATTCTTTTTTACACCAATTTCCTTACCAGAATTGCCTGTTGGTATGCCTATTAACTCAAATTGGTCAGGATTGAATTTATCCAGGAATGAATCTGGAACACCCATTAACCCACTATAGTCTTCTGGGATCTCCATAACTTTTCCGACATCGATTGCATTAAGGTTGTCGTATTTGGGATATTCTTTTGGCCTGTATTTCTTATACAAAGTTAGAGGTATATGACGTTTTTTAATATCCAGATTTGTATACCATATTGCAGCTGCTCTACCCATAATTACGCCATCAATGATTTTGTAACCACTACCTTCTTTTTTTGTTGCTACTAACTCTTTAGCAAATGCCTCTGGAACGTTAAACAACATATCAGTACCAGTGGGTTTATGACCTAACCAAAGCTTATTCAACTTAATCAGATCGAATACTTCCTTATAGTGCAACGAGTGTATGCTACCGATGATTATAAAATCTTTTTTGTATTCAATTAACTGTGCTATGTACTCACGAAGCATACTAAATGGTGGGTTGGTTATAACTACATCGGCTTGCTTTAATAACTCAACACACTCTTTACTTCTAAAATCTCCATCTTCTTTTAGCAGTTTTAGAGAATTTCCATCGTGCTTCAGTAAATATTCAACATCCGCAAGATTGATGCTGCCGTCACCGTCGATATCTTTAACCTCTGTGATTTCTATTTTATAAGAGTGCTTTGAATCTTTATGCATTCCATTTTTAAGAGGCGGTTCAATATCAAAAAGTGCGAGTTGTGAACCTGCAATTGGACTTGGATCATAACTAGTTGCAATCAATTTCTTGAGTCCTAACTGATTAAACTTCATAGCAAAATATTTAAAAAAGTTACTTTCGAAAGGATCATCGCAATTACAAAAAATCACTTTTCCTCGAAGTTGGTCGGTATAATGTCGAAGCTCGTTTTCAATATCAGCTAATTGAGTATAAAACTCATCGTTCTTTGCTCCTTTAGCTGTGCCTAAACTTTTATTTGCCATAATTATTTTTGGGTTTTACGACTTTGCAAGTTCAGCAAGCGCTTTTACATGCGCCCATGATATAGCCATAAAAATATTCCCCTGAGTTCCTGGTGTACTTGGACCGCTGGAAAGCACCCCTATCAACTTTGAGGAGTTGTCTTTCAGAATCACTGGCGCACCACTATAGCCACCGGCAACAGCACCAGTTATCTGAATTTCTTTTCTTAGCGGCCCCTCACGCAATTGAACCGCAACTACGCCCTCAGCATAAGTTGGAGAATGTATTGAATTAAGTAGCTGTGACCCCATAGGAAAACCTGCATAGCCAACAGCTTTCCCAACCTGTGGGTAATCGTCAATAATCTCCAATCCTGAACTTGATTCAGATTCAATAAATTGATCAGATTCCTCAACGATCTGCAAAATTGCTAAATCGTGAGCGAGATCAAAAGAAGTAATTGCGGCACGAGCATATTTACCAAGATTACCAACAACAAGTAGTCCAGTCTGTTCTAATGGTCCAGCCAAAAGTCCTTGCACGACGTGTGCACACGTTACCAATACCTTATAATCTTTTAACCAAAAAGCGGTACCGATTACCTGTAAATTGTTCCCGAAAATTTTATTTTGTGGTTGATAAGTTGGTCTAACCACTCCAACTGCTCTTACAGCTTTATAGACTTGAGGCTGGCCAGTATCAGTAACGGAAGTATTAACCGTTTCCTGTGGGTTTTGATTCTGTATTGCTGGATTATTTGATGCTTGATCCATTTAGTTAAATTATATCCAATAAACCCTTACTTTGCTTGGGTTCAAACTTGGTAATCTGGCGGAGACGGGAGGATTCGAACCTCCGATACCCTTTCGGGCATACCGCATTTCGAGTGCGGCGCATTCGACCACTCTGCCACGTCTCCTTAATTACTCGTCCCGCCATGGCGGGACTCAAACAAAAAACTGTGTAGCCTTGGGATTACCAGGGAAATCTTTTGATTTCCCGCATACGCCACAGGACACTGGTCAGCCTTGGCTGACCTTATTGTACAGAACTTTGCTCAAAAATAAAGGCTTTGACGAGCCTTGAACCGCGCCGCACCACCTAGCTTCTTTGCCCATAGTATGGTATGGTTTGCCAAGATACACTACAAGAAGGAGGTCATCATGCGAGACGGAGAACCAAGCATGTACATAGGACTTGCCACTCTGCGTAATGGATACATGCAGATGCAGTGGAGTCGTGTACAGATGTTTCTGCTCTTTAACACTGTAGCCCTGCCCGTAGTATTCGGGAGCGGGCAAGCGGAGATTGTAAAATTTGTAATTAGTGTGATTGGAGCATTGGTTCATGCGTTACTACTTAATGCCGTGATGCGCGCTAGTGGCTGGATAAAGCTCTTGGATGGGAAACTTTTCCTACTCGAACAGCTTGACCAAGATGATCAAAATAGTATACGAGTCTTTATCTTCAGTGACCCACAGTTTAGCGAAAAACGTAGTAGTCTACTTGCAAGTCGTATCATCTTTTCCATCATTGGCATCGGAACCACTGTTCTCTGGATTTGGGAGACAATCCAACATCGCTCAATACTCTTTACAGGATGATTTCGATATAGGGAGGTCTGTATGAAACTAACAACACCTACTGAAGTTGGCTTGTGGCTAAAAGAAGAATGTCATAAGGCGGATAAGATGGAAAGGATATTTGGTCCTATTACATCAATACTTGCCATTCTTTCACTCGGTATGCTCTATTACCTCGCCTATCTAGAATGGATGAGCAAACTTCCCAAACCATAAAAGCTAAAGTGTCACTCTTTGAACAAGGCACTCGCATCCTGACGAGTGTTTTTTATTTTTTACGCGCACGAGATATATAATCACTTTGACTTTGCACTCCCGGGGGAGTTTACTAAAGGTAGATTGTAAACAGGAGGCGCATATGCCAAGCTTTCGATACTGGTGGGACTGCGCCGTTCTTCGGATGGCAGTCATAGCCCTCGTAGTTGGCATGGCGATAAGCATCGCGCACTACGCCAATCACCACACCGGAAATGCAACCGCCGACCAAGGAGGCATCTATGGAGACACGCCCTAACGATACTGCCCCGGATACTCTAGAGCGACTGCTCGCCTTTGGGGTATGCATCGCCTGCTGGATACTCTTCTCATTCTTCTTTCTTGTCGCCTTCTCCATCTTGAGCCCTTAGGGGCTTTTTTGTTTACAAAAACACCCCACACGCAACCTTGAAATATCACAGATTTTTGGCTATACTATCACGCATGACTACAGACATACAAAAACTCCCCAAATCCCAGGTCCGCATCAAAGGATCCCTGACCGTGGAGGATTTTGAGCCATTCATCAAAAAAGCCACCAATCACCTTGTCGCCGAAGCCGAGCTACCCGGATTTCGCAAAGGGAAAGCCCCTGCAAACCTTGTGGTGGAGCGCGTGGGTGAGGGCAAAATCCTGGAGGAGGCGGCCGAGCTCGCACTCCATGAGCACTACCCCAAGATAATCACCGAACACAAGCTTGACGCCATCGGGCGCCCGCAGATAAAAATCACCAAACTCGCACGCGGCAACGCATTTGAGTGGGAGGCGGAGCTCTACGTGCTCCCGGAGATCACGCTTCCGGACTACCGAAATATCGCACATACCAAAAACGCCGAGCCGCATGACGAGATTTTGATAGAGGAGGCAGAAATCGACAAAGCACTCTCCTGGCTTCAGAACTCGCGCAAAAAAATGGACGGTGATGTCGAAATCCTCCCCGAGATCAATGACGAGTTTGCCAAATCCGTCGGTAAGTTTGAAAACCTGGAAGCTCTCAAAGAAGTAATACGCGCCAATCTCTCACATGAAAAAGAAGACAAGGCACACGATAAACGAAGAGTGGATCTCATGGAGGCAGTCGTAGCGGGCACCAAGATGGAGGTCCCCGAGATTTTGATTGAGGGTGAAAAAGACAAGATGCTCGCCGAGCTCCAGTCCAGCGTCTCCTCCATGGGACTCTCCTGGGAAGACTATCTCGCCCACGCCAAAAAAACCGAGAGTGAGATTAAAGATGGATTTATAGAAGACGCCGAGAAGCGCGCGCGCTACGGCCTAGCACTCCGTGAGATAGCAAACCGCGAAAATCTCAAGCCGAGCGACGAAGAGATTGCTACCTGGGCAGACGAATACATCAAAGCTCAAGATGAGGACACGAGAAAACTTCTTGACCGCGAGCGCGTCAAAGACTACGCTTATGGTATATTACGCAACAACAAAGTATTTGCATTTTTAAATAGTTTGTAGTGCATAGGCAGTAGGAAGTAGCACACAAACTATCCCCGCATATGTAATTATCCCCAACTTTCTACATACTACCCGCTAATATCATCTCCATGTTAATCCCAACCGTTATAGAAAAATCTAGTTTTGGTGAGCGCGCCTACGATATATATTCGCGCCTCCTCAAAGAGCGCATTATATTTTTAAGCGGCCCGGTCAATGATCCTATGGCCAACACCGTCATCGCCCAGCTCCTCTTTCTCCAGTCCCAAGATCCCAAAAAAGACATTCAGCTCTACATAAACTCTCCCGGTGGCGCGGTCTCGTCAGCCCTTGCGATATACGACACCATGCAGCACATCAAGCCCGACGTATCTACGATTTGCGTGGGTATGGCGGCGTCCGCCGCGGCACTGTTACTCGCCGCAGGAGCCAAAGGCAAACGCTATGCACTCCCTAACTCAGAGATCTTAATCCACCAAGTCATGGCAGGAGGTATCGAGGGTCAGGCAGTAGAAATTGAGATATCTGCGCGTCACATCATCAAACTCAAAGACAAGCTCAACCAAATACTCGCACGCCATACCGGCAAGCCGGTAGCGCAGGTAGAAAAAGATACTGATCGCGACTACTATATGGACCCCGAGGAGGCCAAAAAGTATGGCATCGTAGACGAAATCATCAAACGAAAAAACGCGAGATAATCGCGTTTTTTGTTGTGTAGTTGAGAAAACACCAATCCTTGACAATACAACTGACTACGGGTATATTGGGAAAACTTGTGCCAACCCACCCCGAAAGCGAGGTAATCTATATGTTTACCGATGAGGAGTGGCAAAGGTTTTTGGAGTACTTTAAAATATTAACGATGGCGAGTAATGCGCGCGGACTTACAGTACAACACTCTCGGGAAAGAGGGGTGGTGGAATACATAGGAAGGGACGGAGCAACCGTAGTACGGACAGAAGATATTCGAAGTATTTTGAATGCACTGCCGCGCAAGTCGCCACCAACGGCAAGACGCCTAAAAGACCGAAAATCTTAGGCGTCTTTTTTTTGCCTGGTATCGAAGTATGAGAAGCGTTTGCGTACATAGCCGCGCTTGTCGGACTCGCGGTGTCGCCGGATAAACGAGGTTATTTGCTGTTTTTTATCTTCCGTGACCTCCGGATCTTCGAGCATCTCGTCCAGCGTAACAATAAGCTTGTCGAGCTCAGTGGAGTTTGCGCTCCCTGCGGCAAAGCGTCCATCCAAAAATGTCTGGGGATTTTGGTCGAAAAGCGCACGCGCCTTGGGGTATTCGACGTCCCATCGTCCCACGGATTTCAGACGACCCTTGAGACTCGAGAGTTCGTCCTTGAGGCCTTGCGCCTCACGCTCGCGAGCGCTTGTCGAGCTTACTATAGCCTCAAGGCGTCTTGCCATAGAGTCGTCATTGATACGAACTTCGCCCGAAGATTTTGATTCATCACGCTCCCCGGCCAGACCAAAATCAATAATATAAAAATCGGCGTTGGGATCGGCAAGATTGGTACTCATGGCGTTACGCTCATAGAGATCGTTGTGATAGAGACCATTATCATGAAAGAGGCGGGCGGTACGCTTTAGCTTTTCTATAACCGAAGGGTGGATTTGAAAACCATGATCACCTGCAAACTTCGTAAGGATCCCCGCATTACCTGCTATAACCTGGATCCGCTCGAACTCCCGCTCACCTTCGTTGACCGCCTTGCCGCCAGGCATATGAAAACCTAAAGCCTGCTCGACCAAACGTTGTTTTTCATCAAAGCCCATCTCCGCTATCATTGCTGGATCATAATGCCGCTCTTTGAGGACAAAATCATAGAGATGCGTAGCTATGTCTTTGCCCGGCACCTGCTCCATCATGATCACCGCTACTTTTTTATCAAGCTTCGTCCCATGGTGGTTGAGATATTCACGCGTATCTTCGCTTATTTCCAGCTCCCGATACATCATAGGCTTAGGAACTTTGGCGATATGCTCTTTGTCGGAAGCATTACCGACTAAATCAAAGGCGCGCTGAAGCATCTCATACTCTTTTTTGCCACGCTCAGGATTGTATACCTTGAGGATTTTTACTGCGGCTTCCTCCTCAAAGGGAACTCCACGCTCACTAAACATTGTCTGCACATCACCAGGGGTATCGTCTGCGGTAAATCGCATGATTAAGCCATTACTGCCAGCATTTTCTACACGATGCGTAGTAATCATCGCCTCCATGCGTGCATCAAAGGCGCGCTCGGCATCTTCTGCCCGCTCCTGGGGGGAGAGCGCTGTCGGCTCATGTCTGGGTCCCGATTCTTCTGCGACGATCTCGCCATCCAAATGGCCGAACTCCTCTTTTTTAGCAAATGCCGGAAATTGCTCCATGCTCATAGCACTATCCTTTTATATGTTTTAATCTTGCAACCAAGCTCATGCCCATCATCTCGCCCGGACGTTCCAGACTCATCAGCTCGAGGATTGAGGGCGCTACATCAGTGAGCACTCCCCCAATTTCCTCATATGATTTGCGGATAGCGGCTGTGCCCCTTGGTTGCTCAAATCGAGTATCTCCTGCTATCAGAAAAAATGGCACAGGATTGATCGTGTGTTTGGTGCGGGGTTCCGCGGTCACCCGGTAACGCTTCTCCTCTGCATTGCCATGATCTCCGGTGATGATGAGCGCACCACCCGCGGCTAGTATCTCCGGGATGATCTTCCCCAGTGAAAAATCGAGCACCTCGAGCGCTTTGATGGTCGCCTCAAAATCTCCGGTATGCCCCACCATGTCACCGTTGGCAAAATTGGCCAGGATAAAATCATACTTGGGTATCGCCTCGATAATGGCATCCGTTACTTTCGCCGCGGCCATCTCGGGATGCTCGTTGAAATGCGAAGCGTGCGGAGACTGGATAAGCACTCGCTCCTCGCCTTCAAACGGGTGCTCTCTGCCGCCGTTGAAAAAATATGTAATGTGCGCGTATTTCTCGGTCTCGGCGATATGGACTTGCCGCTTTTTAGCGTTGGCAATTACTTCGGCAAGCGGCCGGTCGATCGCAATCGGCGGAAACGCCACCTCGGTCGCAAAATGCGCATCGTACTCAGTCATCGTCACAAACAAAAAATTGTCTATCTTTTGGCGCACAAAATAAGGAAAGTTATTGTCGACAAATGCGCTCGTAATCTCACGCTCGGAATCTTCGCGAAAATTAAAAAATATAGCCGCGTCCCCCTCTTGCATCCTCCCCACTGGCGCACCATCCGCATCGGCAAGATACGCAGGCTCCATAAACTCATCAAACACACCCGCCTTGTAGGACTCGCGCATGTAGGCAATCGGATCGGCAAATGCCTTGCCAACTCCTTTGGTCAAAAGATTGTAGGCGCGCTCGATGCGGTCCCAGTTTTCATCACGATCCATCGCAAAAAATCTTCCCAGAAGCGAGCCGATGATTGCATGCGGATACAGCTTGGGGATACGCTCTAGGAGTTGCCCCAAGAGTACCACTCCCTCGTCCGGTGAGGCATCTCTGCCATCAGTAAAAAGATGGAGGACAACATGCTCGATACCCTGACGCTCGGCAAGATCCATGAGGGCATAGAGATGATCCACATACGCATGCACCGAGCCGCTCGAAAACAATCCCATAATATGCAACTGCGAGCCGCGCTCTTTGACATGTGTAATCGCCTTGAGAAACGCCTCATTTTCAAAAAAAGTTCCCTCGTGTATGGCATTGATAATACGGGGCAGATGATGGTAAACCACACGACCAGATCCCATGGTAAGGTGCCCAACCTCAGAGTTACCCTCCTCTCCCCAAGGAAGTCCCACCGCCACGCCAGAAGCGCGCAATGTAGTAAACGGCCAATACGCTTCAATCTCGCGCCAAGTAGGAATGTTGGCAAGAGAAAACGGCGTCTCGGTATCAGTCGTGTTGACCCCGACACCATCAAGCACGATAAGCACCACAGGTTTATAACTCATAGATATATTGTAGCGTGAAAAAGGCGCAAACAAAAAACCGACGCAACTATCTGCGTCGGCAAAACACATATCTAAGAGGTTCCCCCTCTACTCCCATCCCTCGAGCACCTGCGGTAAATTCGTTACCCGCTCTATAATCCAACTCTCGGGGATGCCCAGATCAAGAAACCTTTCATGGAGCGATATAGAAGAAGCAACGGCGATGAAATCCAAACCATGCGCATTGGCAACCGGCCAGTCATTGGTCGGACTATCGCCTACATATATGAGCTCGCCCGGGACAATACCCTCTCCCTTGTAATGCTGCACGATAGGTTCAATGCTCCGCGGGTTCGGTTTGGAAAAATCCGATGAATCGGAGCCAAAAAACATAGGAAAGTACTCGATGATATTATTGCCCGTAAGACATGCGCAAAGATTTACACGCGTCCGGTTGGAAAATACGGTGAGTGCACTACCACAAAAACATAGCTTGGAGAGCATCTCTGTCACACCGGAGAAAAGCGGAAATGGGTACCTCGCATCCATCTCGAGCCATATATCGTGAAACCTCTCCGTACTATCAGCATACATACGAGGCCATAGTGCCTTCGCAAGTAGCTTGATTGGCGCGCCCCAACACGTCTCCGCCTGTCTCTGGACTCTCTCGCTGACCGGAAGCATCATAGCTTTTGCGATAGCAAGAAAACGCTTCTGCCCCGGCGCAATCGAGTCCACCAGCGTACCATCGTGATCAAAGATAATGCCTCGTTTTTTCATGTACTCCTCCTCTGTAAAATCTCTCATATATATACCGTATGCATATGCGCCATGTCAACCAAAACTTGCCAAACCCTCCAGCACAGCATATGATAGTAAAAATCTTTTACCTGGAGGATTGGCATGCTCACCATAGAGCTTGGCGGCGGATACGAGGAGATTAGCATGGAAAATGCCCACACACTTGTAAGTAGCGTAGTCCCGGATATGAGAAGACAAGGCGATCCTCCTATATCCGCACTCCGAAGCCTCGGACTATCGGAGACCGACCATCGGCAATTTCGCTCGCTAGATGAAAGTACAATCGGCACCAGACTTTTAGCACTCCTTTTAGATGGCAAGAGTACCAAGTATATCGTAACCCCCGGGGAAGAAGAGGTTTCTCTCTAATTACCCCCTCCAGTAACCCCACCACATCGGGGTTTTCTTTTTGCAGAAAAAACACCCCGGGAATGGGGCGTTTTTTAAAATCCATCTTTGAGATACCTAGTGCGTGAGCATGCGCACGAGAAGCAATGCTACGATATTGACAACTTTGATCATCGGGTTGATCGCAGGGCCAGCCGTATCTTTGTACGGATCTCCTACCGTATCGCCCACCACGGCATTTTTGTGCGCCTGTGATCCTTTGCCGCCATAATTCCCCTCTTCGATAAACTTCTTGGTGTTGTCCCAGGCGGCACCTCCTGCTGTCATCGAGAGCGCCACAAAAAGCCCGGTAGTAATCACTCCCACCAAAAGTCCAGCGAGCGCCTCCAGACCAAAGATATAACGCACAAGTATTGTCACAATAATCGGTAGTACCGCCGGCAGTATCATCTCTTTGAGTGCGGCTTGGGTGACGATATCCACGGCTTTAGCATAGTCCGGCTTACCAGTGCCCTCCATAATGCCCTTAATCTCACGAAATTGCCGACGCACCTCCTCCACCACGGAACCTGCGGCGTTACCCACGGCGCGCATGGCAAGCGAAGCAAAAAGATATGGAAGCGCGGCGCCAAAGAAAATCCCAACAACCACATATGGGTCAGAAAGC